>NZ_JBEVTO010000017.1:0-705 GCF_041020825.1 Oscillibacter sp. GMB15532 | reverse complement strand
CACAATGAAACCCTGACCGTAAGCACCAACCACAGCACCAGCGCTACGGTGGAATTGAGTTTTACTGTAACGGCGGCACCGACCTACACCATCACAGCGAATCCGACCAGCAAGAACTTCGGCTCACTGGCAGTGGGCTACAGCGCCCCAGCAGCGCAGACCGTGACCATTACAAACACCGGAAACTCCAGCGTGACGCTGACCCAGCCGAGCAGCACCAACTACACCATCGGCGCACTCAGTACCACCACGCTGGCGGCAGGCGGTACGGCTACCTTTACCGTTGCACCGAAAGCCGGTCTTGCCGTGGGAGCGCACAATGAAACCCTGACCGTAAGCACCAACCACAGCACCAGCGCTACGGTGGCACTGAGCTTTGCTGTAACGGCGGTTCCTACCTACACCATCACAGCCAATCCGACCAGCAAGAACTTCGGTTCGCTGACGGTGGGCTACAGCGCCCCGGCAGCGCAGACCGTGACCATCACAAACACCGGAAACTCCAGCGTGACACTGACCCAGCTGAGCAGCACCAATTACACCATCGGCACACTCAGCACCACAGCACTGGCAGCAAACGGCACGGCCACCTTTACCGTTACGCCGAAAACCGATCTTGCAGTGGGGAATTATAATGAAACCCTGACCGTAAGCACCGACCACAGTACCAGTGCTACGGTGGCACTGAGCTTTGCTGTAACGGCG
>NZ_JBEVTO010000016.1:0-1187 GCF_041020825.1 Oscillibacter sp. GMB15532 | reverse complement strand
ACCGCAAGCTGCTTCCAGCGCTGCGTGGGCATGGACGCGTTCAACGCCGTGTTCTCCACCACCTTTGAAATCGACGAGGCCCACGGCACCTCCTACCATGAGAACTTCAAGAAGTTCCTCACCATGGTGCAGGACAACGACCTGACCGTGGACGGCGCCATGACCGACCCCAAGGGCGACCGGTCCAAGGCCCCCCACCAGCAGGCTGACCCGGACATGTACCTCCACGTGGTGGAGCGCCGGGACGACGGCATCGTGGTCTGCGGCGCCAAGGTCCACCAGACCGGCTCCGTCAACTCCCACTGGCACATCTTCATGCCCACCATCGCCATGGGTCCCGACGACAAGGACTGGGCCGTGAGCTTTGCCTGTCCCACCGACGTGGAAGGCATGTACATGATCTATGGCCGTCAGTCCTGCGACACCCGCAAGATGGAAAAGGACGCGGACGTGGATCTGGGCAACGCACGCTTCGGCGGCCAGGAGGCCTTGGTGGTTCTGGACCATGTGTTCATCCCCAACGAGTACCTGTTCCTCAACGGCGAGCATGAGTTTGCCGGCATGATGGTGGAGCGCTTTGCCGGGTATCACCGCCAGAGCTACGGCGGCTGCAAGGTCGGCGTGGGCGACGTGGTCATCGGTGCGGCGGCGCTGGCGGCAGAGTACAACGGCGTGGAGAAGGCCAGCGCGGTGAAGGACAAGCTCATCGAGATGACCCACCTCAACGAAACCCTGTATTCCTGCGGAATTGCCTGCTCCTGCGAGGGCTGCCCCACCAAGGCGGGCAACTACCAGATCGACCTCCTGCTTGCCAACGTCTGCAAGCAGAACATCACCCGCTTCCCCTATGAGATCGTGCGTCTGGCGGAGGATATTGCCGGCGGCGCCATGGTCACCCTGCCCTCCGAGACGGACTTCAAGTCCGACACGGTGGTTGGGAACAACGGGGAAACCATCGGAGAAATCTGCCACAAGTTCTTTGCCACCAAGGAAGGCGTATCCGCCGAGGACCGGGCCCGCGTGTTCCGGTTCCTGGAAAACATCTGCCTGGGCTCCGCCGCTGTGGGTTACCGCACGGAATCCATGCACGGTGCGGGTTCTCCCCAGGCACAGCGCGTCATGATTGCTCGTCAGGGCAACATCGAGGCCAAAAAGGAGCTGGCGAAATTTATCGCCGGCATTCAGGA
>NZ_JBEVTO010000015.1:0-1193 GCF_041020825.1 Oscillibacter sp. GMB15532 | reverse complement strand
CTAAAAAAATTGAGAGCATAGGAGACTGACATGGATTTCGAATTGACAAGAGAGCAGGAACTCATCAGGAAAATGACCCGTGAGTTCACCGAGAACGAGATCAAGCCCATCGCGGCCGAAACCGACCGCACCTGCAAGTATCCCAAGGAAACCATCGACCAGCTGTTCCGCTATGGCGTCATGGGCATGAGCGTGCCCAAGGAGTACGGCGGCGCGGGCGCGGACGATCTGTCTGCCGCCATTGCCGTGGAGGAAATCTCCAAGGTCTGCGCATCCACTGGCGACATTGTCGCCACCCACAACGGCCTGTGCTGCGGACCCATCATCCAGAACGGCACCGAGGAGCAGAAGCAGAAGTATCTGCGCATGCTCACCACCGGCGGCAAGCTGGGCGCCTTCTGCCTCACCGAGCCCGACGCAGGCTCCGACGCTTCCAAGGGCACCACGGTTGCCGTGCTGGAAGACGACCACTATGTCATTAACGGCTCCAAGATCTTCATCACCAACGGCTATGCCGCCGAGGTGTTTGTGGTCTTCGCCATGACCGACCCCTCCAAGGGCACCAAGGGCATTTCCGCGTTCATCGTGGAAAACACCTTCCCCGGCTTCTCCGTGGGCAAGCATGAGGAGAAGATGGGCCTGCATGGCTCTCCCACCGCTGAGATCGTGTTCACCGACTGCATTGTTCCCAAGGAAAACCTGCTGGGCAAAGAGGGCAAGGGCTTCAAGATCGCCATGCAGACGCTGGACGGCGGCCGTATCGGCATCGCCGCGCAGGGCCTTGGCCTTGCTCAGGGCGCGATGGATGAGGCTGTTGCCTACACCAAGAGCCGCGTCCAGTTCGGCCGCCCCATCTCCAAGTTCCAGAATACCCAGTTCCTGTTCGCCGACATGGCTGTGTCCATCGAAGCGGGCCGTCTGCTGACCTATCAGGCTGCCATCCGCAAGACCAATGGCCAGTCCTTCACCAAGGAAGCCGCCATGGCCAAGCTGTTCACCTCCGAGGCCGCCATGCAGATCACCACCAAGTCTCTCCAGATGTTCGGCGGCTATGGCTATACCAAGGACTTCCCCATGGAGCGCATGATGCGCGACGCGAAGATCACCGAGATCTACGAGGGCACCTCCGAGATCCAGCGCGTGGTCATTTCCAACCACATTCTGTAAGGAGGCGCAAACAAATGAAAGTAATT
>NZ_JBEVTO010000014.1:0-1581 GCF_041020825.1 Oscillibacter sp. GMB15532 | reverse complement strand
TTGACAAATCAAAATCAGGGCGGTACAATACCCACCATACCAATCGAGCAGATGGGTAATTAAAGCAAGGAGGGGTGAGCAAGATGACGACGCTGTTTGAAAGACTGCTGCGGGGCAATTTCCGTTGTGGGCGAATGCTGTACTCCCGGACAAGTGATATGGCCGGGCGCGTCGGCATGTCCTGTTCGCGCCCTTGGTGACAAAGCCGCACCACACAGGCCATACCTCTTATCCGGGAGCTGCGTGACAGCCCCGGCTTTTTTATTTTAATTTTACATAAATGAAAGAGGAATTGACATGAGTAACTATAAATTTGAAACCTTACAGCTTCACGTGGGTCAGGAGCAGGCGGACCCCACCACCGATTCCCGGGCCGTGCCCATTTACCAGACCACCAGCTATGTATTTCACAACTCCGCCCACGCCGCCGCCCGGTTCGGTCTGGCGGACCCCGGCAACATTTACGGTCGTCTGACCAACTCCACCCAGGACGTGCTGGAAAAGCGCATTGCGGCGCTGGAGGGCGGCGTGGCCGCACTGGCGACTGCTTCCGGTGCAGCCGCCATCACCTACACCATTGAGGCGCTGGCACAGGCGGGGGACCACATCGTCTCTCAGAAGACCATCTACGGCGGCAGCTACAATCTTTTGGCCCATACGCTGCCCCAGTTCGGCGTGACCACCACCTTTGTGGACGCCCATGATCTCAAGGAGCTGGAAGATGCCATTCAGCCCAACACCAAGGCCGTTTTCCTGGAGACGCTGGGCAATCCCAATTCCGACATTCCCGACATCGGCGCCATTGCAGAAATTGCCCATAAGCACAGCCTGCCCCTGGTGATTGACAACACCTTCGGCACGCCCTATCTCATCCGCCCCATCGAGTACGGGGCCGATATCGTGGTCCACTCCGCCACCAAGTTTATCGGCGGCCACGGCACCACGCTGGGCGGCATCATTGTTGACTCCGGCAAGTTTGACTGGAAGGCCGCCGGGAAATTCGCCCCCATTGCCGACGCAAACCCCAGCTATCACGGGGTGAGCTTTGTGGACGCGGCAGGACCCGCTGCGTTTGTCACCTATGTGCGGGCCATTCTCCTGCGAGACACCGGCGCCGCCATCTCCCCCTTCAATGCGTTTTTGCTGCTTCAGGGCGTGGAAACCCTCTCTCTGCGTCTGGACCGACACGCGGAAAACACGAAGAAGGTGGTGGAGTTCCTGGCGAACCACCCGCAGGTGGAGCGCGTGAACCATCCCTCTCTGCCTGACCACCCGGATCACGCGCTGTATCAGAAGTATTTCCCGGGCGGCGGCGCGTCTATCTTTACCTTCGAGCTTAAGGGCGGGCAGGAGGAGGCCCACGCCTTCATCGACCATCTGGAAATTTTCTCTCTGCTTGCCAACGTGGCCGACGTGAAATCCCTGGTGATTCACCCCGCCACCACCACCCATTCCCAGCTCTCCGCGGAGGAGCTGGCCGACCAGGGCATTCAGCCCAACACCATCCGCCTGTCCATTGGCACAGAGCATATCGACGATATCCTTGCCGATCTTCAAAACGGCTTTGATGCTGTGAAATAA
>NZ_JBEVTO010000013.1:0-6162 GCF_041020825.1 Oscillibacter sp. GMB15532 | reverse complement strand
TGTGTTGGCGCTACCTGTCTTCCCGGGCCGTTGCCAGCCAAGTATTGTGGGCAGAAGCGAGCTTAACTACCGTGTTCGGAATGGGAACGGGTGGACCCTCGCTCTAATCAGCACCAACTTCGTCGCGATGGAGATGCGTAGGGAATGCGTCCTATATGTTATCCGGTTGACCGGAGAACAAGCTATATTATAAATTGCCTGCGGGTCTTTGTCAAGAGAAAACTCTCTCCTGCGGTACACCGCGCGGCGCACCGCAGGGAGAATCTGGTGCACCTTCACGGACTCGAACCGGGGACCCACTGATTAAGAGTCAGTTGCTCTACCAACTGAGCTAAAGGTGCGTGTGGTGACCCGTACCGGATTCGAACCGATGTTAACGGCGTGAGAGGCCGCTGTCTTAACCACTTGACCAACGGGCCGCGTCGTCGGAGCAAACTGCATTTCATTCGCTTCGCCTTGCGGGCAAAGCTCACTTCATTTCGTTACTCCTCCTCTTCGCGTCGAACGGCGTTCGCCGCGAGGGGGAACGAAAATCGCGTTAAGCGAATTCCGGGGGTTAAAGAAAATGCGTACTTGCCGCACCCTCAAAACCGAACAATGTATGATTTCCTTTCAAGGCTTATTGCCTGCACAATTGTAGGTCAAGCCCTCGGGCGATTAGTACCGATCAGCTCCACACATTACTGCGCTTTCACCTTCGGCCTATCAACCAGGTAGTCTTCCTGGGCCCTTACTTCTTTCGAATGAGAGATCTCATCTCAGGGAGAGTTTCACGCTTAGATGCCTTCAGCGTTTATCTCGTCCATACATAGCTACCCAGCTATGCCCTTGGCAGGACAACTGGTGCACCAGAGGTATGTCCATCCCGGTCCTCTCGTACTAAGGACAGCTCCCTTCAAATCTCTTACGCCCGCAACAGATAGGGACCGAACTGTCTCACGACGTTCTGAACCCAGCTCGCGTGCCACTTTAATCGGCGAACAGCCGAACCCTTGGGACCGAATACAGCCCCAGGATGTGACGAGCCGACATCGAGGTGCCAAACCTCCCCGTCGCTGTGGACGCTTGGGGGAGATCAGCCTGTTATCCCCAGGGTAGCTTTTATCCGTTGAGCGATGGCACTTCCACTTGCATACCACCGGATCACTAACTCCAACTTTCGTTCCTGCTCGACCCGTCGGTCTCGCAGTCAGGCTCGTTTATGCGTTTACACTCACTGCACGATTTCCGTCCGTGCTGAACGAACCTTTGAGCGCCTCCGTTACTCTTTAGGAGGCGACCGCCCCAGTCAAACTGCCCGCCTAACAGTGTCCCCCGACCCGATTCAGGGCCGCAGGTTAGAAAACCAGCAATCCAAGAGTGGTATCCCACCGTCGACTCCACGCAAGCTGACGCCTGCGCTTCCAAGTCTCCCACCTATCCTGTACATGAATTACCGATTTCCAGTATTAAGCTGCAGTAAAGCTCCATGGGGTCTTTCCGTCTAGTTGCGGGTAACCGGCATCTTCACCGGTACTACAATTTCGCCGGGCGGGCTGTTGAGACAGTGCCCAAATCATTACGCCTTTCGTGCGGGTCAGAACTTACCTGACAAGGAATTTCGCTACCTTAGGACCGTTATAGTTACGGCCGCCGTTTACCGGGGCTTCAATTCAATGCTTCGGGTTGCCCCTGACATCTCCTCTTAACCTTCCGGCACCGGGCAGGCGTCAGCCCATATACGTCATCTTTCGATTTAGCATAGACCTGTGTTTTTGGTAAACAGTTGCTTGGGCCTATTCACTGCGGCCTTCATTGCTGAAGGCTCCCCTTCTTCCGAAGTTACGGGGTCAACTTGCCGAGTTCCTTAACAACCCTTCTCCCGTTGGCCTTAGGATTCTCTCCTCATCCACCTGTGTCGGTTTGCGGTACGGGCACCTTAGTATACGCCAGAGCTTTTCTCGCCTCCAGGCATCGCGGACTTCGCTACTATAATTTCGCTCCCTTACGCCCGGGGCTACCAACGCCCGGGTTCCGCTATCCTGAAGTGTCCCTCTGGTTTAAAGTTCGGTGGCTACGGAATTTCTACCGTATGTGCATCGACTACGCCTTTCGGCCTCGCCTTAGCTCCCGGCTTACCTTGGGCGGACGAACCTTCCCCAAGAAACCTTAGATTTTCGGCCATCATGATTCCCACATGATTCTCGCTACTCATTCCGGCATTCTCACTTCCATACAGTCCACCGCTGCTTCCGCTGCGACTTCACCCCATATGGAACGCTCCCCTACCACTGTCATTACTGACAATCCTAAGCTTCGGTTGTATGCTTAGCCCCGTTACATTTTCCGCGCAGAACCACTCGACCAGTGAGCTATTACGCACTCTTTTAATGTGTGGCTGCTTCTGAGCCAACATCCTGGTTGTTTTTGCGATTCCACATCGTTTTCCACTTAGCATACATTTGGGACCTTAGCTGTAGGTCTGGGCTGTTTCCCTTTTGACAATGAAACTTATCTCACACTGTCTGACTGCTAACCATCAATTAGCCGGCATTCTGAGTTTGATAGGCGTTGGTAACCTTATCGGCCCCGCTACCATTCAGTGCTTTACCTCCGGTAATCTAAGTTAACGCTAGCCCTAAAGCTATTTCGGGGAGAACCAGCTATCTCCGGGTTCGATTGGAATTTCACCGCTACCCACAAGTCATCCGCCACCATTGCAACGGGGGTCGGTTCGGTCCTCCATGGGGTTTTACCCCCACTTCAACCTGCTCATGGGTAGGTCACCCGGTTTCGGGTCTATGGCAACGAACTTTTTACGCCCTATTCAGACTCGCTCTCGCTACGCCTCCGGTACTGAATACCTTAAGCTTGCTCGTTACTATAACTCGCCGGACCGTTCTACAAAAAGTACGCCATCACGCATTAACGCGCTTTGACTGCTTGTAAGCACAAGGTTTCAGGTTCTATTTCACTCCCCTCCCGGGGTCCTTTTCACCTTTCCCTCACGGTACTGCTCCTCTATCGGTCACTGAGTAGTATTTAGGCTTGGAGGGTGGTCCCCCCTGTTTCCCACCGGGTTTCACGTGTCCAGCGGTACTCTGGATTCCAGCCAATCTGCATCGCCTTTCGTCTACGGGACTCTCACCCTGTGTCGTCGGCCTTCCCATACCGTTCGACTAGACTAGCAGATCTTATGCCGGTCCACAACCCCGGAGAATAAATCCTCCGGTTTGGCCTCTTCCGCGTTCGCTCGCCACTACTTACGGAATCTCTGTTGATTTCTCTTCCTCGCCCTACTTAGATGTTTCAGTTCAGGCGGTTCCCTTCCTACACCTATTTTGTTCAATGCAGGATGACTGGATATTGTCCAGCCGGGTTTCCCCATTCGGAAATCTGCGGATCAATGGATATTTGCTCCTCCCCGCAGCTTATCGCAGCTTGTCGCGTCCTTCTTCGGCTCTCAGTGCCAAGGCATTCCCCTTGCGCTCTTATTAGCTTGACCTTCGTCGGCGCAAACTACACTTCATTCGCTTTTGGCTTTCGCCCAAAGCTCACTTCGTTCCGTTGCACCTCCTCTTTCACTCAAAACACGTTTTGAGTGAAGCGGGGGACAGGAAACGAAGACTGATATGCAAGTTGCGTTAACGTTTGTCAATAGAGATTTGGTTCTCTAAATGAGTAATCATGCAGGCAATCACAAAGAATTTTGCTCTCGAAATTGTAATTGTTACCCTTCATCTAAATAGATGTTGTTCCACAATTAAAATATCTTGCTATTTTCCACAACCATTACTGGTTTATGAAAAACCTCTCTGTTGCCTTACTTCATTCTTCATACATTGTTCAGTTTTCAAGGTGCAGCTGCGTCGCCGCAAATCCTCTTTGCTCTCTTGCTCCTCCTTTTCGCGTCGAACAGTGTTCACCGCGAACTTTAACGGGGGCTGCCAGAGAACAGAACCTACGATAACACGTTTTCCAACCTCTTTTGAAGTCAGATCTCAAAGTCCAAATCTTTAGGCTTTGAGATCCAACAGCAAATGCTGTATTGGTGGGCCCGAGTGGGCTCGAACCACCGACCTTGCGATTATCAGTCGCACGCTCTAGCCAGCTGAGCTACGGGCCCTTATATACTTTGGTGGAGAATAACGGGATCGAACCGTTGACCTCCTGAATGCAAATCAGGCGCTCTCCCAGCTGAGCTAATCCCCCGTCGATCTCCCTGGCTTTGTCCGCTTGCCGGACGTATACCCTCTAAATTAAACAACGTAACTACTCATTTTGGCCCAGCGGCTGACCTTAGGAAGTTACGACATCTTATTCAGACGTCGAATTCTCCTTAGAAAGGAGGTGATCCAGCCGCACCTTCCGATACGGCTACCTTGTTACGACTTCACCCCAATTATCGAACCCACCTTCGGCCGCGCCCTCATTGCTGTTAGGCTACGGACTTCGGGTGTTCCCGACTCTCATGGTGTGACGGGCGGTGTGTACAAGGCCCGGGAACGTATTCACCGCGGCATGCTGATCCGCGATTACTAGCGATTCCGACTTCACGCAGGCGAGTTGCAGCCTACGATCCGAACTGAGACGGCTTTTAGGGGTTCGCTCCACCTCACGGCTTTGCTTCCCTCTGTTGACCGCCATTGTATTACGTGTGTAGCCCAGGACATAAGGGGCATGATGATTTGACGTCGTCCCCACCTTCCTCCGTTTTGTCAACGGCAGTCTCGCTAGAGTGCTCTTGCGTAGCAACTAACAATAGGGGTTGCGCTCGTTGCGGGACTTAACCCAACATCTCACGACACGAGCTGACGACAACCATGCACCACCTGTCTCTACTTTCCCCGAAGGGCACCTGACGTATCTCTACCTCGTTAGCAGGATGTCAAGCCCTGGTAAGGTTCTTCGCGTTGCTTCGAATTAAACCACATAATCCACCGCTTGTGCGGGCCCCCGTCAATTCCTTTGAGTTTCAACCTTGCGATCGTACTCCCCAGGTGCAATACTTATTGTGTTAACTGCGGCACGCAGGGGGTCAGTCCCCGCACACCTAGTATTGATCGTTTACAGCGTGGACTACCAGGGTATCTAATCCTGTTTGCTCCCCACGCTTTCGCGCCTCACCGTCAGTTATCGTCCAGTAATCCGCCTTCGCCACTGGTGTTCTTCCTTATATCTACGCATTTCACCGCTACACAAGGAATTCCGATTACCTCTCCGACACTCAAGAAAAGCAGTTTCAAATGCAGTTTGGAGGTTGAGCCTCCAGATTTCACATCTGACTTGCCTTCCCGGCTACACGCCCTTTACACCCAGTAAATCCGGACAACGCTTGCCACCTACGTATTACCGCGGCTGCTGGCACGTAGTTAGCCGTGGCTTATTCAAGGGGTACCGTCTTCTACTCTTCCCCCTTAAAAGAAGTTTACAACCCGAAAGCCTTCTTCCTTCACGCGGCGTTGCTGGGTCAGACTTGCGTCCATTGCCCAATATTCCCCACTGCTGCCTCCCGTAGGAGTCTGGGCCGTATCTCAGTCCCAATGTGGCCGGTCAACCTCTCAGTCCGGCTACTGATCGTCGACTTGGTAGGCCGTTACCCCACCAACTATCTAATCAGACGCGAGGCCATCTTTCAGCGATAAATCTTTGACATTCAAGTGATGCCACCCGAATGTTTTATGCGGTATTAGCAGTCGTTTCCAACTGTTGTCCCCCTCTGAAAGGCAGGTTCCTCACGCGTTACTCACCAGTCCGCCACTAAACATTCCTCTTCATTGGCCGAAACCTCTGTCAAGGGTGTTCCGTTCGACTTGCATGTGTTAAGCACGCCGCCAGCGTTCGTCCTGAGCCAGGATCAAACTCTCTATAAAATGGTATTAAAACGAATCAAAGATTCGATCTAAGCTTTCATAGAGCTATTCGTCATAGCTTCATGTTTTATAGTTACAGGTCCCGGTAATTGACTTAACCCGGCCCTGCAACTTCTTCGGCGACGCTTTGTGATTTCTCACGAAGCGTCTACCGCTGGTGCTTTCTTTTTCGTTACGTTGTTTAATTTACAAGGTACACGCCGCCTCAGCGGAACATTGCTATTGTACAAGATCAATCAAGTTTTGTCAAGAACTTTTTTCAACCGTTTTTGACTTTCTAAACCGTCATCCTTGCAGGACAGCCTGTTTA
>NZ_JBEVTO010000012.1:0-10049 GCF_041020825.1 Oscillibacter sp. GMB15532 | reverse complement strand
AGTCTGCCAATTCCACCACTCGCGCATATTCATCTGAAATTTATGCAGTCCCCATTCTCCGCCGAAGCGGAGATGGGAATGGTGCGGCTGACGGGATTTGAACCCACACGTCGATTGGACACCAGCACCTCAAGCTGGCCTGTCTACCAGTTCCAGCACAGCCGCGAATCTATGCCAAAAAAAGACTGCTTGATTATTATAGCCAGAAGCCTGAAAAATGTCAACCTTAAATTTCCCTTTTCGGCAAATATTTTGTTTTCCCCTATTGCAGCCGCGCCGGAGGGCGGATTTCCGCTCCTCCGGCGCATATGTCCACCTTCCCCGCGGGGCTCACCTCACCGCTCCGCTGCGGGCGTATATGTCCTGTGCTCTTCCACGCACTCATACCGCGGGCGGATCAGCTTTCCGCCGCCGGAAAGCTCCTCCATCCGGTGAGCGCTCCAGCCGGAAATGCGGGCCACCGCAAACAGAGGCGTATACAGCTCCTTGGGCAGGCCCAGCATTTCAAATACAAACCCGCTGTAAAAATCGATGTTTGTGGAGATGGCGTCCTTTCCACGCCGGGCGGACAGCAATCCTTTTCCCAGCCGCTCCACCCGCTCGTAGAGGTCCAGTTCTTCTCCCCGTTCCTTTTCCTTGGAGAGAGTCTTCACATAGTCACGGAACACCTCGCACCGGGGGTCGGTCCGGGTATAGACCGCGTGACCCAGGCCATACAGCAGTCCCCGTCCGTCAAAAACCTCTCCGTTCAAAATGCGTCCCAGATACTGTTCAAGCTCCCCGTCGTCGCTCCAGTTGCGCACATGGGACTTGATATCCGCCATCATCTCCATCACCTTGCTGTTGGCCCCGCCGTGGCGCGGGCCCTTCAAAGACGCCATGGAGGCCGCGATGGCCGAGTATGTGTCCGTTCCCGAGGAGGTGACCACGTGGTTGGTAAAGGTGGAGTTGTTGCCGCCGCCGTTGTCGGCGTGGAGCACCAGTGCCACATCCAGCACGCGGGCCTCTAAATCCGTATACCGTCCGTCCTGACGCAGCATCCTGAGAAAATTCTCCGCCGTGGACAGCTCAGGCCTCGGCTCGTGGATAAACAGGCCCTCTCCCTTGTTGAACCGATATGCCTGATAGGCGTAAATCGCCAGCAGCGGCATAATGGCAACCATCTGCAAGCTCTGGCGCAGCACATTTCCAAGGCTGATGTCATTGGGCTGATCGTCATAGCAAAACAGCGTCAGCACCGCTCGCTGCATGGTGTTCATCAAATCCTGAGGCGGCGCTTTTAAAATCACGTCCCGGAGAAAGTTGCTTGGCAGCGTTCGATAGGTGGCAAGCTGCACGCAAAAATCCCGCAGCTGCACCTCGGTGGGCAATTCGCCAAACAGCAGCAGATACGCCGACTCCTCAAAAGCCAGTCTGCGGCCCTCAGACCCCCGAACAAGCTCCCGGCAGTCAATGCCCCGGTAATACAGCACGCCGTCCTCCGGCAGAAGCTTTCCATCCTGGTCCACGGAGTACGACTGAATTTCACCCACGCGGGTCAGTCCCGTCAGCACACCCCGGCCGTTCTCGTCCCGCAGGCCCCTGCGCACGTTGTACTTCTGATACAGCCCGGGATCAATGTAGTTCTTCTTCTCCCACTGCTCCTCCAGAGCCCGAATCTTGGGCGTAATCTGGGAGTAGACATTCTCCCCTTTTTCCGACCAGATCATTCCGCCGCCTCCTCTTGCCGCCCCGCAGACAGCCACAGCCCTCACGGCGGCGCCTCAGCGCCGCATATGCAGGTTCCGCCGTTCGCAAAGCAAACCGTTCCCCATAAAAATCATATACCGCAGCGGCGTTTTGTGCCCGCGATATTATAATGCAATCATATCACACGGCACTTTCATCTTCAACGAATTGTATTGGTTTTTTATCGGCCATTTCCCCAAATATTGCAGCGTCGTTTATTGTTTTATTCATTTTTTCGGCAATCTGACGGGTTTCCCTGCAAATTGTTCCGCCTTTAAAGCTGCGCAAGCGTCTCTCCGATGGAATCAGTAATCACTAGGTCGGCGGTCAGGTCCGCCGCCACGGGAGATTTATTGATGATCACCAGCTTGCGTCCCTGATACCACCGGATCAGGCCCGCCGCCGGGTATACGTTCAGGGAGGTGCCCCCGATGATCAGCATGTCTGCCTCGGCAATGTAGCGGGCGGCCCGCTCCATCGTATCCATGTCCAGCCCCTCCTCATAGAGCACCACGTCGGGTTTTACCCGCCCGCCGCAGGCAGCGCAATGGGGAACGCCCTGAGATTGGAGCATAAAGTCAAGCGTATAGGGCTTTTGGCAGCTTTCGCAGTAATTTCGCAAAACGCTGCCGTGAAGCTCCAGCACCGTGCGGCTTCCGGCCGCCTGATGCAGTCCGTCAATATTTTGGGTAATCACCGCCTTCAGCTTACCCCTCTCCTCCAGCTCCGCCAACTTACGGTGGGCGGCGTTGGGCTTCGCGTCGGGGGCAAGAAGCTTTGCCCGGTAGAATCGGAAAAATTCTTCCGGCTTGCTTTCGTAAAAGGTATGGCTTAAAATAGTTTCGGGTGGGTAAGCATACTGCTGGCGGTACAGCCCGTCCTCGCTCCGGAAATCAGGGATCCCCGACTCTGTGGACACCCCCGCGCCTCCGAAAAAAACGATGTTGTCACTGCCGTCCACCAGGGCCTTTAGTATCTTTGCGCTTTCTGTCATAAAACGCCTCCGTCCGCGTCAATTCTTATTTAGAATAAGGAGAACTTCCATGAATATTCAAATCTTCGGCTCCTCCAAGTCCTTCGACAGCAGAAAAGCCGAGCGGTGGTTTAAAGAGCGCCGCATCAAATATCAGTACATTGATGCCGCCTCCAAGGGATTATCCCCCAGAGAGTACCAGTCCGTCAAGCAAAAAGTTGGCTACGAGGCGCTGGTCAATACCAAGTGCCGGGCTTACGAGGCCCTGTTCATGGCCTATATCACACCGGACGCGCAGGAAGCAAAGCTTCTTGAAAACCCGGAGCTGTTCCAAACGCCCATCGTCCGCAATGGGAAGGACGCCACCGTGGGCTACCATCCGGAAATCTGGGAGACGTGGGAGTAACCCTGCCTGCTCACAGCGCAGGAAAAGGCCCCGGGAATTGATTTTCCCGGGGCCTTAAATTTTTGCTTCTTTTCTCAAAATGCAGGCAGACGGGCAGAAAGCGACGTACTCCTGCCATCTTCAAATTTTCGTACTTTTGTTCTGTTTTTCCTCTTGACAAAAACATTCGTTCTAGTTATAATCAGTTTAAATTAGAACAACAGTTCCAAAGGAGGGCTTTTTATGACTGGATACACCCTGTTTTTGATTTTTGTGGGTACGGGATTTTTGACGCATCTTCTCTTTCGTTTGATTGACGCGATCGAACGCCCTTCTCGGTCCCTCCGGCGCGCGGAAACGCGCTGAGCGTGCCATGGAACTGCTTGAAAAGCTGACCATTCTCTCCGACGCGGCAAAATACGACGCCGCCTGCACCTCCTCCGGTGCGCGGCGGGGCTATAAAGAGGGCTTCATTGGCAACACCTCCACCTCCGCCATGGGCTGCTGCCATTCCTTTTCGGCGGACGGGCGATGCGTCACGCTGCTGAAGGTACTTCTGTCCAATCAGTGTGCGTACGACTGCAAATACTGCGTCAACCGCCGCAGCAATGACACGCCCCGGGCCTCGTTCACCCCGGAGGAGCTGGCAGAACTGACCATCGCCTTTTACCGGAGGAACTATATTGAAGGACTGTTCCTCTCTTCCGGTGTTTTGCGCAATCCGGACCACACCATGGAGCTGATGATCCGCGCATTGCAAATTCTGCGGGAGACTTACCGATTTAACGGTTATATCCATGCCAAAGCCATCCCGGGCGCCGCGCCGGAGCTGGTGGAGCGGTTGGGTCTTCTGGCGGACCGGCTGTCCGTCAATATTGAGTTGCCCTCGGAGGCGGGACTGAAGTCCCTTGCTCCGGACAAGACAAAAGGTGCGATTCTCGCACCCATGCGGCAGATTCAAACCCGCGGGGTCCAATGTAAAGAAGAATTGGTCAAATACCGCCACGCGCCGAAATTTGCCCCTGCGGGGCAAAGCACCCAACTGATTGTGGGGGCCACAGCAGATTCCGACCTGCGGATTTTGCGCCTGACACAGGGGCTGTATGACCGCTACCGCCTTAAGCGGGTTTTTTTCTCCGCGTACGTTCCCGTGGTTGCGCATTCTCTCCTCCCTTCCCGGGACACAAAGCCCCCTCTGCTGCGGGAGCACCGGCTCTATCAGGCAGACTGGCTTTTGCGGTTTTACGGGTTTCGTGCGGAGGAGCTTCTGGATGAGGGAACGCCGGACTTCAACCCGCTGGTGGACCCCAAGTGCAGTTGGGCGCTGGCTCATCTGGAGTTCTTTCCGGTGGAGGTGAACACCGCGGACTACGAGGCCCTGCTTCGGGTTCCGGGGATCGGCGTCGTCTCCGCCAAGCGCATTCTGGTTTCCCGCAGAGCAGGAACTCTGCGAACAGAGGATCTTAAAAAGCTGGGCGTGGTGATGAAACGGGCACAGTATTTTCTTACCTGCCGGGGGCAGATGTCCGAGGGGCTTCGGTTTACGCCGGAGAGCCTGCTCCGCAATCTCATTGCGGCCGAGCAGCCCGGCCTTCCCGGCACCCGGATGGAACAGCTCTCCCTGTTCGGCGCGTGAAAGGGGTGTATGATGGAGGTCATCTATCTTTACGACGGGAGCTTTGAGGGCTTTCTCTGCTGCATCTTTGAAAGCTACGCCAATCGGGAACCTCCATCAGACATCACGCCTGAGGAGGACGCCTGCCCCACCCTGTTTCAAACCCGGCACATCAAAACAGACAAAAGCCACGCGGACCGCGTCCTGCGCAAGATTGCGCTTCTTTCCGGCGAGGCGGTCATCCTGCTGCGGCGGGGCTTTCTCACCTGCCTTGAACATCGGGAGATGTACCTCTATCGCCTGACCGCCAAGTTGCTCCGGGAGGGGCCCGGTTTTCTTCGTAATCTGGCGGACGAAACGCTGCTGCCCGTTCTGAAGGCGGTGCGCCATCTGGAGGGGGAGGCCCAGCTTCTGCGGGGCTTTGTCCGCTTTTCGGAGTATTCCGGAATCCTAGGCGGAGAAATTGAGCCGAAAAACCGGGTGCTTCCGCTGCTCCGCTCCCATTTTTGCAGCCGCTTTCCCAACGAGCGGTTTTTTCTCTACGACCGCACCCACCGCGAGGCGCTGTTCTACGCCAGCGGAAAGGCCGTCATCGCTCCTTTGGAGCAATTCGAGGCGGTTGCACCGGACGAAACGGAAGCCGCCTTCCGGCGGCTGTGGAAGCGATTTTATGATACTGTTGCCATCAAGGAGCGGGAAAATCTCCGCTGCCGTCAGACCCACATGCCAAAACGCTATTGGGGCACCATGACGGAATTTCAGGGTGAGGATTATTTCATCGCCGGGCAAACTCCCCGGCTGGAACACCGCGGACCGGGGCTGCCGTCTGTCTGAGAGGGACAGTAAAGCCGCGGAAGCACATTTCATGCGCTTCCGCGGCTTCTGATCGAAACGGCACGACCGCTTCCATACAGTTTTATCTCTCAGGGCGCCACGGCTCAAAGGCCCGCCGCAGACGTTCCAGTCCCCGCCGCTCCAGCCGGGAAATCTGTACCTGAGACACTTTCAGAATCCTGGCGGTCTGCTCCTGCGTAAAGCCCCGGAAATAGCGAAGAAGAATGGTCATCCGCTCTTTTTCAGGCAGTGCCTCCACTGCCTGCCGTACTGCCAGACGCTCAACAATTCCGTCCTCCGGCGCCTCAGTTCCCAGCATTCCCTCCAGCGCAAGGCCGTCTTCCGTCTCCCGCTGAAGAGAATCCGGCAGGTCCGTGGCCAATTCTGTTCGAGCGATTTCCTCTGGAGTCAGCCCCGTGCTCTCCGACAGCTCGGAGAGCGCCGGCTCTCTTCCCAGTTCAAAGCGCAGCCGCTCCCGAACACTGTACAGCAGCGCCGCTCGCTCCCTGATGGTCCGCCCCACCTTGATGGCCCCGTCGTCCCGGAGAAACCGGCGGATTTCGCCTGCGATTTTTGGCACCGCGTATGTAGAAAAGCAGGTCCCATAAGTAAAGTCAAAGCCCTGCACCGCTTTTAAAAAGCCCAGACAGCCCAGTTGATAGAGGTCGTCCACCTCTACGCCCCGGCCGTAATATCGCCGGACGATGCTCCAAATCAGGCCGCTGTTCTCCTCCACAATCTGCTCGCAGGCCCGCTGGTCACCCTCCTGCGCCGCCCGGAGCAGGTCCAGCGTCGCCTGCCCACTCATCGCTGTCCGTTGGCCCGGCTGGCAATTTTCTTGCGCATGGTCACCGTGGTTCCCCTCCCCGGCGTGGAGTGAATGGTGAGGGCATCCATAAAGCTCTCCATAATGGTGAAGCCCATGCCGCTGCGCCCGTCGCCGCCGGTGGTAAACATGGGCTGGCGCGCCTTGTCAATATTGGGAATTCCCTTCCCGGCATCCTTAATTGAGATTTCCAAAATATTGCCTTCGCAAATTTTAGCCTTCAGACTTACCTTACCGATCGAGTCAGGATAGGCATGGACGATGGCATTGGTCACTGCCTCGCTGACGGCCGTCTTAATATCCTCCACCTCATTCAGCGTGGGGTCCATCTGAGAGGCGAAGCAGGCCGCCGCCATCCGAGCAAAGCCCTCGTTGCTGCTGCGGCTGGGAAACTCCAGCCGGATGTAATTCACGCTCTTCCTCATACCGTTCCCTCCTGTTTTATGTGAATCAGCCGCCCGATTCCGGCGGCATCCATCACGCGCTTTGCCTGTGGCTGCACATGGCAGACCTGCATGCTTCCGTCCAGCGCATCCATGCACCGCTTTGCCCTCAGCAGCAGCGCAATGCCCGAGCTGTCCATGAAGGTCACGCCCCCGAAATCCAGCAGCAGCCTGCGGGGAAGCGCCGCGTCCACCGCCAGCTCCAGCTCCCGGATGGCGTCTTTCGCGGCATGATGGTCCAACTCCCCGCTGAGCTCTAACAGTAAATTGCGGTCCGCCGTCTGCATCTTGATATCCATCTCCCAAGTCTCCTTTGCATCAGCTATATCAATTCCATAAATTGAGCGCGGCTTGGGTTTGCCGCTTACATCAGGTCTTTTCCATGCAGCCGTGGCCGGACACCCAAAGGGCAGCAGCCGCCACTTTTTAAGCTTGTCCCTCTCATCTGAGGCATCCGCCCAGGGCCGCCTGCTTTTCAAAAGCCTGAGAAGACCTGTCATGCATGTCCCTGCGGCGATCATAACATGACTTAAATTTTCTTTTCTGTCGAAAACCTTTTGGTTTCCATAAATATTTTATTATGGAAACCAACTATGTTGTTCAGATGATTGGATTCCCTGCTTTTCGCGTCTCATCGCGCATCTTCATTGCACCAGTCAGAAACCGTCTCTCCTCCTCCACGGTTTTCTCTCTTGCTTTTTGTAATAAAAGCTGATAAAATGAGAAAAATTGCGTAAACGTTTTACTTTCCACGGGACGCATATTTCCGCCCCGTTTGAAAAATGGGAGAGACGGATGGAACACACACAGATCACAGCACTGGGCGAAATTCTGATTGACTATACTCCTCTGCCGGACTCCGACGCCGGCATGGCGGTATTTGAGCAAAATCCCGGCGGGGCCCCGGCGAATGTGCTGGCCTGTGCCGCAAAGCTGGGCCGTAGGACCGCTTTCATCGGCAAGGTAGGCGACGATATTCAGGGCCGCTTTCTCACGGACACGCTGAAAAAAACCGGTATTGATACCCACGCCCTTCTTGTAGACGGACGTTATTTTACCACGCTGGCGTTTGTGGAGCTTTCCGAGCGCGGAGAGCGCAGCTTTTCCTTTGCCAGAAAGCCGGGCGCAGATGTGCAGCTTTCTCCCGAGGAGCTGGATCGCGAGTTGATTTCTCATAGTGACATTCTGCATTTTGGCTCCCTTTCTTTGACGGATGAGCCCGCCCGCAGCGCCACGATGGAGGCTGTGCTTCTAGCCCGCAGGTCCGGAGCAATTATCGCCTATGATCCAAACTACCGACCGCTGCTGTGGACAAGCAGGGATGCCGCCATGGAGCAAATGCGCATTCCTCTGCCGCTGGTACATCTTTTAAAGGTTTCCGACGACGAGGTAGAGTATCTGACGGACTGCTCTGATCCGCAGGAGGGGGCGGAAAGACTTGTGCACCAAGGGCTTCGTTGCGTGGTGGTAACCATCGGAAACCAGGGAGCACTGGTGGCTGCAAAGGAAGGGAGCGTCATGGTTCCCGGCTTTCCTACCCGTGCCGTGGATACCACCGGAGCGGGCGACTCTTTTTGGGGAGGTTTCCTGACCCGCGTCTCAGAGTGCGGAAAGCCGCTGGAACAGATCACCTTTCAGGATTTTCAATTCTTTGCCCGTTTTGGCAACGCTGTGGCCTCTCTTTGTGTGGAAAAACGAGGTGCCATGCCCGCCATGCCTCACCGGGAGGACGTTCTTCGCCGTATGCAAACGGCGGGAGAGTGGTCACCGGACACGGTAAAATGACATGAAGCATTGACAGCACTACGCCGCGAAAGAGTGTGCGGACACAGTGGTTTATATGCGTGGGCTAATAAAAGGGGCCCCTATCCTTTCCGGTATTTATAAAACATTGCAAAAAACATCAAAGAAATAAGCCTTACGCGTAACCCCACAAACAATACTGTTGACAATCAAACGCAGAAAGCACACGATTTTCAAAAATCGTGTGCTTTCTTGTATTTAAAATAAGGAACGTTATTAAAAAAGCTGCCCTCAATTACTTTTACAGTAAAAATAGCAAACAGTTTTTCTTTTTTCGTATTCCCCACCTGTCGGTGATGGATATCCCATCCAAGTGTTTATCCACGGACGCAAAGCAGCCGTACGGTTTGCTTCTTGACCCCACGGAACTGTCTGCCCCAAACGGTTGGTATCATCACCAAGGGTTTGTATTTATTTATCAAACTCTCCAAAAAATGCAGGATGGCCTAAACTGCTGCTATAAAAAGCCGTTAAAATTTGACCAAAAAGTTATGCAGGCGGTTATCCGGGCTGTGGCTGCACCATTCAGTGTGCTTGCTGGGCTGATCGGTGGCGTGATACTTGTACCCAGTGCATCGTCATGCTAGTAGCAGCTGTGATAGCCTCACCCTTTGGCGTCTTCCTTGCCGCCCAATAGGAAGACACTTGGCACAATCTTGCATAAGTTGCCACC
Organism: Oscillibacter sp. GMB15532; assembly: GCF_041020825.1. NCBI lineage: Bacteria > Bacillati > Bacillota > Clostridia > Eubacteriales > Oscillospiraceae > Oscillibacter > Oscillibacter sp. GMB15532. The sequence continues at coordinate 769 of NZ_JBEVTO010000012.1, read as the reverse complement.
CATGCGCTAAGCGACCGGCGAGTATCTCCTCATGAATGGCGTATCTTCTAAAGAAAGGCCTCTAAAAAATCCTGCTGTACCGAAGTTTTCCAGCCAATCCACATCTGACGGGAAAGCTCCGGCCGAGATAATGTCGGCTCAGATATGCCGACTTCAATCGTGTTGACAGCTCTGGGAAGTATCATGGGAACAGCTCATTCGGGGAATGAGCTAACAGTTAGTGGTATAACGCTGATGGATGCGACGGTAAGCGTTCGGGTATGAACTTCAACGGGGCATATATCAATATTGCGAGTGCGATCCCAAATACTTATACGCCGATTGCAGCCAACATAGGGCCGTTTTCAAAGTCAGTGTGCTAGGCTATAGTAGATTTGTAACCAGCGGAGCAGTGCAGATATCGGAGAAACCTCCCACAAATTGATTTCTTTCCCTTATGTTGACCGAACGCTTAACGGCGAGGTGGCTGGAGCTACTTAAAGCCGTGGCCCATGTGGGCCTCCAAATTCATCCTGTACTTTCCACCATTTGCAATCATCTCACAGCATAACAGGCGGGGCGTCGGTATAAATGCGGGTGCTCTGCTTTTTTTATACCCTTTTCTCCGGTGAAGCTATCTATGCCATTCCAATTTGTAGTCAAATCTTTTTGCTTTGACTGCAAATTGGAAAGATCGTGCATCGGGCAATTGATATCCCACCACATAAAGAACCGAGTTCCGCCATCCGGTCGGATGGCGGAACTCGGTTACTTAAAAAGCAGCGCTTAT
>NZ_JBEVTO010000011.1:0-127287 GCF_041020825.1 Oscillibacter sp. GMB15532 | reverse complement strand
CATTGACTCTCCCTATACCATTACCGAAATTGGAGCCGAAGCCATTGGCGGCGCAGGCATTACTCGTACCATTACCACCAACGGTACAGATGGAAACCAGTATCTGGTTGTCCAGATGACCGAAGGCACAGGCGCTAATGCGCATGTGTCCGTCGTCATGGTAAAGGCAAATGACTCCATCGAAGTTTCTTACAAAACCACCGCGGCGGTACAGGTTTGGCTCACAAACGGCATGCCTGCCCTGAATGGTTCTGAGGCAACGGGTGTAACCATTTTTGACACAAAGACGGCAGAATAAGGGGGACGCAACTATGAAACAGCGCATCTCATCTCTCCTTCTGGTTTTTTGCCTTTGCTTGTCATTTTTGACTATTACGGCTGGAGCAGCAGAGTCTTCTGCGGTTAGCGGTACTTATGCAAACGGCATCGTGACGGTAAGCGGCACAGGTTTTCAGGCTAATACCAAGTATAGCATGATTGCTGTAAAAGACGCTTCTGACAATCTTATCGCTTTGGGCAGCACGGCGACAAATGCAGAAGGCGCTTTCAGCGCCAGCATCACAACCGGCGCTGTCAGTACACCAAATACCTGCAAGGTTTATGTCTATAACGACATTGGCGGCGCCGTGGTCGCTTCCGGCCTAATTTCCGGGACCGGCGTTACGACCTACACCATCACAGCCAGTGCAGGCAGCGGCGGCGCCATCAGCCCCAGCGGAAGCATCTCTGTGAATGACGGTGCCAGCCAGACCTTTACCATTACATCAAGCTCCGGTTATTCCATTTCCGCCGTAACGGTGGACGGAACTTCTGTCGGAACTGTAAGCACGTATACTTTCAGCAATGTAACTGCCAACCATACGATTGCGGCTACCTTCACCTATAACGGCGGAGGCGGCGGCTCTGGCGGTGGTTCAGGTGGCGGCTCCAGCAGCGGAAGCACCTCTTCCGGGAACTCGTCGACAGCGACGACTGTCAATGGGAAAACGGATGCTTTCGGCAAAACCACAGCTTCTGTCACCACAAGCACGGTAGACTCTTTGGTGGAGGCGGCCAAAAAGGCCGAGGCCAGCGGGAAATCCGCCGTTGTGGAAATCAAGCTGGATACCACCGCAAGCACAAAATCCGCTGCGCTGATGATCCCTTCTGCGGCGCTCTCCAATGTTGCCAATCATACGGATGCTGCGGTTAAGATTGACGCCGGTATTGCAACGGTAACCCTTAGTGCCGACGCAGTGCAGGCAATCAGCAGCGCTGCCGGAAACAAGGACGTAAGCATCTCCGTTGCAGCAGTGGACCAGACCTCCCTAAGCAGTACCGCACGCCAGCTCATAGGCAGCCGTCCGGTATATGATTTTACCATCACTGCCGGGAGCAGTACCATTTCCAGCTTTGGTGGCGGCAGCGCTGAGGTCAGCATCCCGTATACGCCTCAGGCCGGAGAAGATATCAATGCCATTGTGGTATATTACATCGACGGCAGCGGCGCGTTGCAGGCCGTTCGCGGCGCCTATAACAGCAGCACAAAATCCGTGGACTTTGTGGCTTCCCACTTCTCCCAGTATGCGGTGGGCTACAACAAGATCAGCTTTACAGATGTGAGCACGGCCGACTGGTGCTATGCGCCGGTCACGTTCTGCGCCGCCCGCGGCATTACAGCCGGCACAACGGCGGCGACGTTCAGCCCGTCCGCAACGGTAACCCGCGGACAGTTTATTGTGATGCTGCTGCGGGCGTATGGGATTGAGCCGGACAGCAACCCTGACAGTAACTTTGCGGACGCAGGAAATACCTATTACACCAATTATCTGGCGAAGGCCAAGGAAATGGGCATTTCCGCGGGCATTGGAAACAACCTGTTTGCACCTGACCAGCAAATTACCCGGCAGGAAATGCTTACCCTGCTCTACCGGGCGCTGAACGTACTGGACGCGCTTCCCGAAGCGACAAACAGCAAAACGCTGTCCAGCTTCACCGACGCGGCGTCCGTTTCGGATTATGCCAAGGATGCCATGACGGCTCTTGTCCAAGGCGGCGTCGTTGCCGGCAGCGACGGAAAACTGAACCCGCGGGGGCAGTCCTCACGCGCGCAGATGGTACAGGTATTGTATAATCTGCTGTCCAAGTGAACCCAGTAGTTGCTTAAACCCACGATTCTGAACAGAATCGGACGGGCCTGCCGCTTGTTAGAGTGGCAGGCCCATTTTATGTGTCTGATACAGTGTGCCGATGTTTTTTTAAGCAATAAAGAAGCATATAGCTACTGATCACTAAGAGCCTAGTACAGTGTTTCCAAGAGCAGATTTTGGAGGTGCATTTTTTGTTTGAGACCACGCCAACAAGGCATCAAAAACAGGCGTTTCCTGCTTCAGCCGCTGCTCGTAACGTTCTTTGGGTATGAGCTTTGCAAGCTCTTTTTCAATGGCAAACAGTCTCGTAGAATACTGCTGCCCCTCAAGGGCGGCAGAGCCCGCCTGCTCCGGTTTTGGCAGAGCGTTCGCGCCTTCGTCAAACTTTCGCCGTGCATGGGCCCAGCAGCCAACCACATGGATGTTTTCAGGCAGTTTGTGGTAACCTTGGTACCCATCCGCGTGCAGCCAGCCGGAAAAGCCGGACAGAAAGGTCTCTGCATTCGCGGCCTTTCTGTCCGGCCTGTACTGGTACAGGACAATGGGGTGCTCGGCATCGCCGCCGGTTCGGCACAGCCACATATAGCTCTTGGACTGCACCTTTTTTCCCTCCTCACGGAGTACCTGCAAGGTGGTCTCATCAGCGTGAAGCACCTGCCGCTGCACAAGCTGTTGGTGCAGGACCTCATAGATCGGTGTCAACCAATGCTCCGAGGTCCAGATGAGCCAGTTGGACATGGTGGGCCTGCTGAGCATGACGCCGGCGCGGTTCCATTCCCGCTCCTGCCGGTACAGCGGAGACCCCATCACATATTTTTGTACCGCAATATGGGCAATGGCCTCCGCAGAGGCGTAGCTGCCGGGAATCACGGGCGGTTCCTTTATTTATATTGTAAGAGTGGACTTGATGATTTCCTACGCGCCGCTGTGGGAGACGATGAAAAAGCGCGGGGCCACGACCTACATCTTGCAGGTCAAGGGCGAGATTAGCAGCTCCACCATTCGGCGGCTGAAAGCCAATGAATCCGTTTCCACCAATACGCTGGAGACGTTGTGCAAAATATTGAATTGCACGTTGGAGGATTTGGTGACTTATCTTCCTGACACGGAGCCGTCCAGCGAAGTATAAAATTGTAATAGTATATGTGCGCTTCAGATAGGAGTTTTTTAACTTCTGTTTGAGGTACACTTTTTAATGGCATTTGTAGAGACAGAAGCCACTCTGCAGAAGTTGCCTCCATGTCAGGTGCTTTACCTGGGGGCTATGGACAGACAAGCGTAAAAGCTGTATTATGGAGTAAAAGATTCTTGGCTATGAACGCTCCGGCGCTAAGCCAATGTTGAGGAGGCAATATGAACGTAAAAAGCAATCAGGCCAACGACGTGACACCGCTGGAAATCATTTCCTATGGCCCACTGGGCGATTACCGGGGCATAGCCTCTGTCAGTGCGTTTTATGACCGGCTGGGGCTTCTCGCTCGGCTGGAATCCGGCAAGATTTCAACCGTTTCCCGGCTTCATATGAATCCCGTCGACTACGAGGCGTTGGAGCAGATAATGCTCAAAGAACTGCGGCGAAAGAACCACGGCCGCCTCGTAAACGCTGTTCGAACCGGCGCGATTATGGACTGGCTCAACCTAGCTCCGGGGCGGGATGAGACCGTGCCTCAGGGTGAACTTTGGGTTGTGGACCGGTAACAGAACTGACGATTTTGAAGGACGGGTTTGAAGGCCCTGGAGAATGTGAAGAACCAAAACGGGACGGGGGTGCGGCTTGCACACCCCGTTCCGTTCTCCTATGTCGTTTGCTATTACGCCGCTCCCAAATTCTGCCTCAAACTCTCCTTCACGGTTGCCGCCACGTCCCGGAGCACTCGCCTCTCCAACGGGGAGCAGTCTTCCAGTAGCGCCTGCACCTCTGAAAAATAAGCATACCGGTCCGCCGATTGGTTCCCGGCCAGCAGCCTGTCTAGGGTCAAATCCAGCGCCGCCGCAATGCGCACCAGAGCCTCTAGGCTTGGGTGTTTAACAGCCCGCTCAATGTGGCTGATATAGGGTGCAGAAAGCCCTGTCCGCTCTGCCAGCTGTTCTTGAGTCATGCCCTGATGGAGCCGGTTCGCCCGCACCTGGCGGCCAATTTCCGAGAAGTTCATAAACAGCCTCCTCTAAAAATTTCCCATCTGGTCATTTTCTCAATCGTGTCCTGCTTCTGTGTCAAAAACTCCTTCGCGTCAACCCACAGCTCCCCTTCCGGAATCTGGTTGCTGGGCAACGGCGCTCTGTTGAACCAGTCAGTCCGGGCGGTGTTGTTGCGGATGCGTCCGATCAAGTGTGGCTCCCGGCGCTGAACCTCTGCCTGAATCAAATCCCGCAGACGACGATGGTCCTTCTCGCTGATGCGCAACTGGTCCACATGGCAGATGTCCTCTGGGTTAAACCGAGACGTGAGGCCAAGCCTGTCATAAAACTCCAGCAGGCATCCCACATTGTTAAAATCCTCGATGCTTCCGTAATTGATTGCCTCAGTTGTTCTCATCCCGCCTTCCCCCTTTCCCGGATGGCCTTCACTCGCTCTGCCAGGGCGGAGTATCGAGGACGGGGCGGCGACTCCAAGGCCTTACGCACCATGTCCTCGTCCCCCACCAGAATCAACCGGCGCTTGGCCCGGCTGATGGCCGTATACAACAGATTCCTGCTCAACATCACACCAAAGTCCCGGATCACCGGCGCGATGACAGTATCGTACTCACTGCCCTGTGCTTTGTGGATGGTCAGCGAGTAGGCCAGATCAAACAGGGCGAGGTCGTGCGAATGGAAGCCGGTCACACCGCCGCCAAAGTCTACATCAAAGGATCGTAAGTCCTGCCGGAGTGAGATGATTCCAATGTCTCCATTACAATGACACTCCGCGTTCTCGGTCAACATCACCTTGTCCCGGTCACGGAAGATCAGCGGCTTCAGCGAAAGTTCGGGCTTCCCACCGGCGGGGGGATTGACAATCTGCTGGAGAGCCAAATTTAGCCCCCGGGCGCTGGCCCGGGATGACACGCGAAAGGGGGACAGCACCTGCACCTCCTCACCCGCCGCAGCCAACGGACCATACAGAGCGACAATCTCCCACCGGGCCTGGGTATCCGTATATGCTTTCACCAACTGAAAACTCTCGTCGAACTCCAACGTCACAGCACCTTCCTGATTGAAGTCCTGAACATTATTCAGAAGGGCTTCCGACTCCCGGTCCTGACGGTGGTTCCCCTGCAGATGGACGTGGGGGACGCCCAGAGCCAGCAGGTCTTGCAGCACATTTCCGGCCCCGACGCTCTGGAGCTGCTGGGGGTCGCCTACCAGCACCACCCGGCAATCGGAGGACGCCTGATTCAGTAGCCCTGCCAGCATCTCTAGTGTCAACATAGACGCCTCGTCGATCACCACCAGGTTGGTCGCCTTCCAGAGAGCGTGGCGATTGACCCCATCTAAAAAATTGCTGTCCGGTACCTTGCCTAGCGCCCGGTGGACGGTGTGGGCGGAATGGTCCGCTTTCACAGCCATATTCCGGGCCGCTCGGCCGGTGGGGGCGCAGAGAATGGTCTGCTGTTTGGGAGTCAAGATGGAATTGGCAAGGTGCAGCGCCCGAATCATGATGGTCTTTCCGCTCCCGGCCCCGCCGGTGACGATGGTCATTCTGTGACTCAGACAGGTTTTTACTGCTTCTCTCTGGCTCTCGTCCAGCGGCGCAGCGAGAAAGGCTTCTGCCCCGGCCAGAGCAGCGTCCAGTTGAGTTGCCGGAACCGGAAATTCAGTGGCTTCCAAGCGCTTTGCCAGCTCAACGGTCGCTGCCTGCTCGTAACGGTGATTGGCTCGTAGGTACAGCCGCTCCCCATCCGCCGCAAGGGTTTTCTTCTCCAACAACGCGTCAATCTGCCGGTCTATCTGCATGGCTGTCTGGCGGCTGTTCTGGCGGCTGTGCTGGCGCAGGCACCGCGCCAGCAGTTTATCCGCCGGAAGATAGACGTCCCCGCTCATGGACGCTTGGTACAGCACGTCCAGAACCGTATTTCCCTGTTTCTGTGAAGGGTTCGTTTTTGCGTTCATTCAATTGCCTCCTAATTAATCGTTTTCTGTAGTAGAAACTTAATAATTTTATATTACACTATTTAGTGTCAAGTGTCAAGTGGAGATAGATACTTATTTGTTTCAATTAAACCTTTTTCTTGACAGAGGACACATAAAAATGTATATTGAGCATAGGGGGTGATTGCATGAACTTGACAATTGGGGAGAAGATCAAAGTTTTGATGAACCGGCAGGGCGTGACTGTAACGGAGTTGGCTGCGGCTACCGGTCAGACGCGCCAAAATCTGTCCAATAAGCTTAACCGGGACAATTTTACGGAAAAAGAAGCCGAGGTGCTAGCCAAGGCGCTAGGCTGCAGCGTGTCAGTCATTTTCACCAAAATTGGCACCGGAGAGTCGATCTGATTCCTCAATCGACTGACACTGTGTGCACCTCTGGCTGTCTCGCTAATTTTGCTAAAAAGTTTGAGTATTGTTCCTTTATTGGAACAATACTTTCATTTTATATATTAAATGTTGACAATATTCTTTTTGCGTGGTAGTATTTAGTTAGATATACGCCCGCGAATCGTTGGCACGGTTGCGGGCGCAGGAATGGTAACATCCTGCTCAGCCCTTACGGAACCAAACGACCAGCCACCCTTCCGGGAAATGGTCGCGCGGACGCACCGTCATCGATACCCACCGTCTGTTTGACGTGGGTATTGATGGCGGTGCGTTCTTTTTTATTCCATTGGGTTAAAAATGGATGATTTTGGAAACTATAAACCCGGAGGGGATATGATGACATTTCGATATTATGACTGTGAGGGACATCAGCTGACTCCCGAGCAGTTGAGAGAACTGAATATTTCAACTCCGGTGATGGAACATGTCTTTGCGTCGGTTCTGAAGCGAGTACAGGAAGAAATCGATATGCCGGCAAGTTCTTCCAAGGTACCTGAGCCCGTTGAAAGCTGACCCGTTCTATGATAAAATTAGCCTGGCTTTTAAGCCGGGCTAATTTCCTAAGGAAGGAGGATTATGAGCAAATCCAAAATGCTAAAGGTATCCGAGGCCGCAGGCGGCCTCGTACTTGCCCTATACATTCGTGTTTCCACAGACCGTCAGGCCGATGAAGGTTATTCCATCGACATCCAGACAGAGAAGCTCCAAGCCTATGCCAAGACCATCTCGGGCGTTGACGAAGTTCGCCTGTATACCGATGATGGGTACAGCGGCGGCTCCCTTGACCGCCCAAAGATGGGAAAGCTCATTGACGACATTCAGAGGGGCGAGATCACCCATGTTATGGTGGTAAAGTTGGACCGTCTCAGCCGCTCCCTCAAGGATACGATGCACCTGATCGAGGATGTTTTTATTCCCAACAACGTGACCTTCATCAGTATCCTGGAGAGCTTCAACACCAATACCCCTTTTGGCCGGGCCATGGTGGGCATCCTGTCCGTTTTCGCCCAGTTGGAGCGAGAGAACATCTTCGAGCGGACACGTGGAGGGATGCAGAAGCGGGTCGAGGCGGGCTTTTGGCCGGGGGGCGGGCGCACGCCCTATGGATACGACTACGACCTCACACAGGGCATCCTGGTGCCCAACGCGGATGCCGAGAAGGTTCGATACATCTATGACCGGTATCTCAACGGGGAGGCCCTTCAGGCCATAGCGGACGCCCTAGGGCTGAAGTATGAGCGGGTGGCTTACAACATCCTCACACGGAAATCCAACGCCGGCTTCATCGTCTACAATGGCCAGGAATACCGGGGCAAGCATGAGCCCATCATCTCTTTGGAAACCTACGAGAGGGCCATGGAACTACTTCGCATCCGGTCAGCCAACAAGATGGTCTGCAAGACGGACCATCTTTTGACGGGGTTGGTGCGCTGCGGGCGCTGCGGCGCCCGGATGCGCTACTCCAAGTGGGGCAAAGCTGGCTACAAGCTGGTGTGCTACTCCCAGCAGACCAGCAAGCGGTATCTGGTGAAGGACCCTAATTGCGACAATCCCGCCACCTGGGCGGAGGATGTGGAGGACGGCGTGGTACAGGCTTTGTTCTTGGCTGCAAAGGAGCGCCTTGTGGACGCCCGGAAAACCGTGGAGTCTCAAGGTACCTCCGCGATGCTTCAAGAGCAGTTGGAGCGTACCGAAGCTAAACTTCGGCGGCTTTACAGTCTCTATGGCGACGATGGAGACGAAGCCTTGCTGGACACCATTCAGGAGACGAAGGCCGAGGTGGCCCGTTTGGGCGAATCACTGATTGATGAGAACACCCGGAATTCGGCGGCCCGGAACGCCATGAGGACCTTTGCGCAGTTGGAGGGAATTCAGGATGCCTGGGACGAGATGAGCGTTCCTGAGCAGCGGATGGTGCTGGCCTCGGTTGTGGAAAGCATTACAATTGACAGCGAGTTTACGGACGTTAAGCTCAAATATGGACTTAACACGCAATTATCTTAGAATTTGGACAACGGAACGCTATCCCCATGATTGTGGGCGAGATTCGCCGGTATCTGCGGGACAACAGCGCAATCCGGGTGTCCCGCAGCATGCGGGACACGGCCTACCGGGTTCTCCAGATGCGGGACAAGCTGGTGGGCGAAAACCAGAGGGAGCCCACGGTGGAGCAGCTTGCAAAGGCACTGGATATTCCCCGCGAGGAGGTGGTCTTCGCCATGGATGCCATTACGGATCCCGTCTCTCTCTACGACCCGGTATACTCCGACGGAGGCGACGCTCTATGCGTGATGGATCAGGTCCGGGACAAAAAAAACACCGACGAAAGCTGGGTGGACCACATTGCCCTGAAGGAGGCGCTCCACCGGCTGAACGACCGGGAACGGCGGATTCTGGCCCTGCGGTTTTACGAGGGCAAAACCCAGATGGAGGTTTCCGCCGAGGTGGGCATCTCACAGGCGCAGGTTTCCCGGCTTGAAAAAGGGGCCATTGATACCATTCGAAAAAATTTTTAACGGCCCCCAGAACAGTAGCTGACAGTCTGAACAGCAAAAGAGGTCCGGCGGCTAATGCCGCCGGACCTCTTTTTTATTGTAAGTGCTTTAAAATCCGTCCCGGCTTTCAAACCCAGTTTCGTTGCGAAGACGTTTCCTTGGCCGCCCCAGCCATCTTAATGGCAGGACGCACCTTACTTCTTAAAGCTGTCTTTCAGGCTGACGCTGCGGTTGAACACCAGCCGCCCCGGCGCGGAGTCCTTGTTGTCCAGACAGAAATAGCCCAGCCGCATAAACTGGAAGTTGGCGGGCGCAGCAGCGCCGGAAAGCTCCGCCTCCACCTTGCAGCCCCGCAGAATCTCCAGCGAGGCGGGGTTCACATAGTCCATAAAATTCTTGTCCGCGCCGTCGGGGTCCGCGTCGGTAAACAGGTTGTCGTACAGCCGCACCTCCGCGTCCACGGCGGTGGCGGCGTCCACCCAATGAATCGTTGCGCCCTTGACCTTCCGCCCGTCGGCGGGGTCGCCGCCCCGGCTGTCGGGGTCGTACTCGCACAAAACTTCGGTCACGTTGCCTTCTGCATCCAAGACGCAGCCGGTACAGGTCACAAGATACGCGCCCTTTAGACGGACCTCGTTTCCCGGATACAGGCGCTTGTACTTGGGGGCAGGCGTTTCCATGAAATCATCCGCCTCAATATACACCGTCCTTGAAAAAGGCACCTCCCGGGTCCCGGCCTCCGGGTCCACGGGGTTGTTTTCCACGGTGAGGGATTCCTGCTTATCCTCGGGATAATTGGTAACGGTCAGCTTCAAGGGACGCAGCACCGCCATGGTCCGGCGGGCGGTTTCATTCAGGTCCTCCCGCAGGCAGTGCTCCAAAAAGCCGTATTCCACCACGCTGGCGGCCTTTGCAACGCCAATGCGCTCGCAGAAGCTGCGGACGGCCCGGGGCGTATACCCCCGGCGGCGCAGGCCGCACAGGGTCGGCATCCGGGGGTCGTCCCATCCGGAAACCACGCCCTCCTCCACAAGAGTGCGGAGCTTTCGCTTGCTCATCACCGTATGGTCGATGCCAAGGCGGGCAAACTCGATCTGCCGGGGCTTTGCGGGCAGGTCGCAGTGCTCCACCACCCAGTTGTACAGTGGGCGGTGGGCCTCAAACTCCAAAGAGCACAGCGAGTGGGTAATCCCCTCCAGCGCATCCTGAATAGGGTGGGCAAAATCGTACATGGGATAAATGCACCATTTGTCCCCCTGCCGGTGGTGGTGCATATGATTAATACGGTAAATGACCGGGTCCCGCATATTGAAGTTGCCGCTGGCGAGGTCGATTTTGGCCCGCAGGGTCATGCGTCCGTTTTCAAACTCACCGCCGCGCATCCGCTCAAACAAATCAAGACTCTCCTGAGCAGGCCTGTCCCGCCAGGGGCTGCGTGCGGGCACGCCAATTTCGCCCCGATATTTGCGAAAATCATCGGGGCTCAGCTCGCAGACATACGCCAGGCCCTTTTTGATAAGGCCCTGCGCCTGCCGGTAATCCTCTTCAAAATAGTCGGACCCGTAGTAAAACCGGTCGCCCCAGTCAAAGCCCAGCCAATGGATGTCCTCCTTGATGGCGTCCACATACTCCTCATCCTCTTTGGTGGGATTCGTGTCGTCCATCCGCAGGTTGCACAGGCCGCCGTATTTTTCCGCCATACCGAAGTCAATGGTCAGCGCCTTACAGTGCCCGATGTGCAGATATCCGTTGGGCTCGGGGGGAAAGCGGGTGTGAACCGTCATCCCGGCGTATTGTCCACCGGGGGCGATGTCCTCCTCGATAAACGTCTGGATGAAATTGCGGCTCTCCGGCGTCTCCGTCTCCGGAATTTTGCGTTCCTCTGCCATGTTGCGTTTCCTTCCTTCCTGTGGCGCTCTTTTGCTTTGATCCATAAATCAGAAGTCTATTATACAAACTCTGCCCGGAAAAAGCAAGAGAAACGCTCCGCCGAAGGAATTGGCCGAAGAAAGCACCGATTTCGCCCCACCCGGACACGCCCGCTCCCCTGTCAGCAAGCCAGCCAATCCTCTGCCACGTCTCTCAGCGCCACCGGCGTCACGGCGCAGCGAAGCAGCAGCTCTGCCAGCCGCCACACCCGGTCGCCGGACACCGCCAATCCATGTACGCGGCTCCGATCTTCTCCCCGAATAATTTCCACTCCATAGCCGCCTGAAAGCTTGTCCGTACCATCCAACAGATAATACAACGTTTTTTCTCCCAGCACCTCAGTCTCCCCGATAAACACTCTGCGCAACCGCGATCCCTCCCATTTTTGACAAACCGCCAGTGAAAACCCGGCCCTGCTCCCAAATTACGCCGGATGGAAGTCGATACACCAGTTATTCTATCATGTCCTTATGTCGAATTTTGTCGAATTATAGGACATCATTGTCTGAATGTAAAAAATGAGCAAATATCAAACATCTGTTTTTGTATAAATTGTACAAAATCAAAATGCAAAGCATTCCCTTTTTTCACTTTCTGATTCTTAAGACTGCTGTTCGCCGCTCAAAAGGCTCAGCAGCTCCTCCCTGCCGTACAGCAGGTTCAATGCCTCCAGCATGGCAGAGACGGACATGTGCTCCGGCAGAGCCAGACGCCGAAGGAGTACCCGCCTTTTCTCTCCGCTGTCCTGCCCGCCGGTGAGGCCCAGCCCGTAGAGGTCGGCCTTGGTCAGGGGCTTTTTTGCTGTCACCGGGGCGTTTTCTCCCTCAAAGGTGGCGCCCGCCCGCTCCAGCGCGTCCAAAAGCACCTCTGGGCGCATTCCCTCCACGCCCAGCTTCCCCTCTTTTCCAGCCTTACGCTTGCGGCGCTCTTTGCCGTACAAATCCGGGATATACGCCTGCTTCACCCGGTCCTTCGGCAGCGCGCCCTTGAGATAATTGCGGATGACAAAGCCCGCGCCGTCACTGTCTGTCAAAACAATCAGACCCCGCTCCTCCGCAAGGCGGCGGAGGAGGGCAAGCTGTTCCTTGTCGTTGAACACGGCAAAGCCCCCCACGGGGAACACGGCGGCATCTACCGTCTGGCGAAGGGTGTTTTTGTCGTAGCGGCCCTCCACCACAATCACTTCCCGCACCTTTCTCATCGCTTCTGCACCCCCAGTCGCACCAGCAGCAGCTTCAGCTCTCCCGCGCTGTCCACGCCCTTTTCGCTCTTCATCCGCCTGTCCAGCACCTGACACTCCTTTACCGCCCGGGCACACCAGCCCGCCGTGGTCTTTTTCGCAGCGGACAGCAGCAGGCGCACCGGATAGTCGGACTTGTAGCCCCACAGGCTCATGAGCCAGTATTTATCCTTCCCGCTGTCTAAGGACAGTCTGGCGGTGTAAATCCGCCGGAGCTGCGCGCCCAGCATCCCCAGAATCAAAATCGGCTCGGTCTGCATTTTCAAAAGGTCCCCCAGTATCCGCGCCGCCTCATCGTAATTTCCCGCCAGCACCGCGTCGGACAGCTTGAATACCTCGGCCGACAGCACCGGGTCCGCCACCGCGTCGATGTCCTTTTCCGTGACGGTCTTTCCCCTTGTGTACGCGCCGATTTTCGCAATTTCCGGCACCAGGCCGGTCATCAGCGGACCGCAGAGGAAGATGAGATATTCCGCCGTCTGCCGGTCGATTTCCTTGCCCAGTGCCCGGAACCGCCGGGCAATCCATGCCGTTAAATCGCTGCTCTCCGCCTGACGGAACTCCACCGCCCGGACATGCTCCGCAAGCGCGGCGCACAGCTTTTTCATGGTTTTGTTGGGCTTGTACTCCAAGGTGTCGTAAGAAAAAACCACGCAGCAATAGGACGGCACATCCTCCAAAAACGAAATCAGCCGTTCCCGCTGGTCCTCGCCCAGCTTAAAAATGTCGAAATCACTCACCTGAAGCAGCGTCCGCTCCGTTAGCATGGGCATCGCCTCCGCCATTTCAGAAAGGGCCTGCACTGTCAGCTCCTTCCCCTCCAGCCGGTGGTAGTTGAACTCCTCAAAGCCCTGAGGAATCAGCTTTTTACGCAGCTCCCCCAGATAGTATTCCCGGAGGTACGCCTCCTCTCCATAGAAGATGTAAACGCTGCCCACCGTCCCGGCGGACAAATCCTCCTTCAGCTTTTGAAACGCCTTGTTCTCTTTGGGCTTTGCCGTCTGATAAGCCATGTTCATCTCTCTCACTTTACAGAAATATGAATGTTTCCCTGCCGGTCCGTCCGATAAACGGCCGCGCCCGCCTTTGCCAGACGGCGCAGTGCCTCGTCCGAAGGGTGCCCGTAGTTATTTCGTCCCGCGCTGACCACGCCGATTTCCGGCTTCACCGCCTCCAGCAGCTCCTCTCCCGTGGAGTATTTGGAGCCGTGGTGGCCCACAATTAGGGCCTCAATATCAGGCAGAGGGTAGGCGGCAAAAAGCTTTTCCTCCGTCCGGGCGTCCATGTCGCCGGTGATGAGCAAATCAAAGTCCCCGGCGGTACACAGCAGGGCAAGGCCGCTGTCGTTGTCGCTGCCGGTGCCCACGGGCGGATACACCGTTAAAACACTGTTTCCAATGGTCAGCGTCTGCTTCTCCGTCACCAGCTCCACCTCCGCGCCGTGGCTTTCCGCCGTCTCTGTCACCCATTCCCGCAATCCCGCGTCGTCCCATTTGTCCGGGAGCAAAACCGTTCCCACCCGCAGGCGGTTCATCAGGTCTGCCACACCGGAAACGTGATCGTAATCATAATGGCTCAGCACCAGATAGTCAAGTCTTCGGCAGCCCATGCTGAGAAGCTGGTCGGCGGCGTCCCCTCCCGCGCCCTTCCAGCTGGCTGAAGAACCGCAGTCCATCAGGGCAAACTGCCCTCCGGAGGCCATGGCGGTGCAGCTTCCCTGCCCCACATCCACCGCCACAATGTCCAGCGTGCCCCATGAATAAAAAAGCCTGCCCAGTTTCACCGTCACCGTCAGGGACAGCGCCGCCAGCATCGCCGCCACCACATATTTGCGGCGGGACTTTGGCTTTCCCAGATACGCCCCACCGAACAGGAGGTAGAAGTATACCAGCCAGTATTTCAAAAATGGGTTCGTGTAATACAGCGCGTGGTACGGAATTTTTGACAGAGTCCCCACCACCGCCAGCACATAAACGATCAGGCCTCTTGAAACCAATGCCAGAAGCCCGGCGGGCGCCATCCACACAAACGACAGCAGGACAGAAATCAGACCCGCCCCGAAAATAATGCTCACCGCCCACAGGCACAGGAGGTTTGAAAGGGGCGAGACGAGCACCAGAAAGTTGAAATAGTACGCCGACAGAGGCAGGGTAAATACCAGTGAGCCGCAGGTGGCGGAAAAGCTGGCGGAGATCGTCCGAACGATCCGCCCCCGCTCCCTGTCGCCCAGCAAAAAGCGGTTTAGCCCCGGCGTCAGCCACAGCATGCCGGCCACCGCGCCAAAAGAAAGCTGAAGCCCGATGGATGCAGCGGCAAAAGGATTTTGGAGTAAAATCAGCAGCAGGGCAAAGCTCAGGGCCGTAGGCGAATCTCCCTCCCGTCCGCTGGCGGGAGCGATCAACAGCAGAGACAGCATCACGCAGGCCCGCACCACGGAGGGCCGCGCTCCCGTGAGCAGCGCATAAAAAATCAGGACCGGAATAGCCACACACGCCGCCGTCCGGCGGTGCTTCTTTCCAACCAGCGCCAGCGTCATCGCCGCCAGAAAGGAGCAGTGCAGGCCGGACACCGCCATAATGTGGTAGATGCCCGCCTCGCTCAAATCCGTCCCCGCCGCTTCGCTCAGCAGCGTGGCGTCTCCGGTGAGAATGGCGGTCATAAAGCCCGCCGCTTCGCCGGGATACAGCTCCGCAATGTTCTCCCGCATGGCCTGCCCCATCCGGGCGGGCCACCACCTAGGCGAGGACGCGCTTCCCTCTCCATACACCGCTTCTCCCCTGCCGTAGGCCAGAAGAAATACGCCCCGGGAGGTAAAGGTCGTCACCTCGTCGTCCTGCATCCTCGCGGCACTTTTCAGCCGCAGGTCGTCCGTCACCGTTTGTCCCGGAACCAGCTCCAGCAGCGACGTGTCCCCGTAATACACAGCCCGCACGCCCCGAAGGTCCGCAATGTTCGGACGTACCGTGACCTTTGCACCGTAAGCCGTCGCACTCGGATATTCCGTCAAAACCATGGTTACTTTCGCTATCTCCCGCTCTGCCAGCGCCTCCGCCGGGGCCTGCACCAGCAGGACAAACGCCCAATTGTATCCCAGCGCAACGGACAGGGCCGTGCAGATCAAAACCGCCCGATACCGCACCGGTTCCCGCAGGAAAAGCGCCAAAACGCCAAGGCCCAGTGCCGCCGCCGAAACGACCAGCAGCAGCCGGTTCGGCAGAAGATACTGCGCCAGAAAAATCCCCGCGGCAAAGGAGGCCGCCCACGTCGCCAGCTTCCTCATTTTTTTCCGGGGGGCGAGGGCCGGTCGGTCCGGCCCAGCAGATAATCCGTGCTGACGCGGTACAGCTCCGCCAGCGTAAGCACCGCCCAGACGGGAATCTCCCGTTCCCCGCTTTCATAACGCCGATAGACGCTGCGGTGCATATTCAAATACGCCGCGACAGCGGTTTGGGTAAGGTCGCGGTCCTCTCTCAGCTCCCGAATGCGCCTGAAGTACATGGCCTCACCTCACAATGCGGATCGTTCTGCGGTTACGAAGCTTCCACAGCCCCGGTTTTCGGACTGATGATGCACACATAGCTGTTCCCCCGCTCCAGATTCAACGGCGTTCCGCCCTGCGTGGTATAGACAAAAGGGCTGTTCCGGTTTGCCCTGCTCCAGCGGATGGGAATGGTTTTCCCTCCGCAGAAATACGCGCCGTCACCCTCTCCGGTAGTCCTCACTTTCATCCGCCCGTAGGAATCCCCGGAAATCACGGAGATATTTGTCTCCAGCACCAGCAGGTTTGTCACCGCCACTTGATCTCCCGTACCCCCGTCCACATACGCCGCATCATACTGCGCCGCAAGGTATTTGCGGCTTTGTGCGTCATACTCAAAGGTCCCGGTTTTGTAGACCGAGAACTTTACCCGGACATGCTCCGCCGGTTCGCCGTTGAGGGGCGTTGCGTCGTCCACAAACTTCTGACCGTAGGTATATCCGGATTTGTGCTCCGTGGAAAAGCGGCCCTGCGCAAGATACTCAAGGATGTTCTCTCCCGAGGTAATCATGCTGTGCTCATAGCCCATGGTCTTTTTCCGTTCCTTGTCCCGCCAGAAAATCTCCGCGTCGGACCCGCCGTTCACCCCGTCCATGTTGTCCACCTTCCATGCAGACAGGTCGGAATACGCCTCGGGGCTACCCCCGGCGTGGACGTACAGCGCGTCGTGGCCCAACGCCAGCTCAATGTAATAGGGTCGGCTGGAGCGGACGCTGCCAAGCTCCCCCACCTGTGCCCCCTCCAGCGTCTGGTAAAGGGCCAGCATCCGGGTAATCCCTCCCTCGGCGGTGACCTCGTAAATAACGTCGGCCAGCGAAGATCCTAACTGTGGCTGGGCCTCCTTGAGATTGTTCAGCATCACCGCCACGGGCCGCAGCGTTTCATACTCCGGCTCCATGGGAAGCCCTGTCAGGGGGTTGGTCCCGGAGGGTACATAGGGCGCCGGCTCTTCCAGTACTTCCGGCGCTTGGACAGAAACGGCTGCGGACGACTCTGCCGGAGCAGGAGGTTCTTTTCCACCGCAGGCGGAAAGGCTGATCACGGTCAGAGCCGCGCACAGGAGCGAAAAAAATCGTTTCAACGGATGTGCCGCCTTTCGTCAGCTTTTTCTATATCATCCCACCCCGGAGCCGCTCCGTCAAGTCATTTTGTAGGTTTGCTCTGTACAAACGGGTCGAAAACGGCTATAATGGTTCGTAAGAAATAGCGCCCCAGCGGCGCAGGGAGGTGGCCCCATGGCCGGACACGGCTTTATTCACGATCATCTGGAGATTAAATTTCTCATTTTGTACATCGCCGCCCGGGTTATTGAGCCGGTGCCCTTTGACGCGGTGCTGGAGCTGACGTTGTGCGACGATGCGATTGACTATTTTGATTTTTCAGACTGTCTTGCAGACCTTGTAAAGACAGAACACTTGACACTTTCGGACGCCGGTCTATACGCCATTACCGAAAAGGGCCAGCGGAACAGCGAAATTTGCGAGTCTAATTTGCCCTATTCCGTCCGCCTGCGGTGCGACAGGAATCTGGCGGACTACAACCGCCGCCTACGGCGTAAAAGTCAGGTGCAGGCCACCTCCGTCCAGCGGCCCAACGGGACATGGACGGTGAACCTGTCTCTATCCGACGATATGGGCAGCATAATGGATATGGAGTTGATGATGGTGCGGGAGGACATGGCTAAGGCGGTTGAAAAGCGATTTCGCCAAAGCCCGGAGCGGCTGTACGGCCAGATTGTGGACCTGCTCCTCTCCGACGGGCAGGATGAAAAAAGTGAGAAATAAGGGAACAATGGAAGGGGCTTGAGCAGCAATCTCAAGCTCCTTCTTTTTCTTCGTCTGTTGCCCCAACTTTCCCTAAAACAGCGAAAGTGGATATTACGGGACATGATATGGGAGCGGCGCGGTATCACCGCACCGCTCCCACTTTTATCGGCTCAAAAATACAAGATTTTTGTCCGTCACAAAATTCTGAACGCTGTAACTCACCACAATGCCGTCCACCCCGTTTTCCCGGGCATACTCCGCCGGGGAAAGGCGGTAATACCGCAGGTCCAGCAGGTGTACCTCCGCAAAGGTCTGAGACAGGAACGGCGCCATGGCGTCGGCATAGGAGTCCCGAATCAGCAGAATTTTGCGGTCCGTGGCAGCGTCTGGATTTCTGACGACGCACACCGGCCGGTTGCCTCCCAAAAACGAGGAATATTTGTCCTTCTTCATAAGATACGAGCGGTCATACAGCGGCAGGCGCTCTTCTCCGCCCTCCTGCGGAACACTCACCGTCACACTCTCTCCCGGCACGTAATACTCCATAGTGTCCGGCATCAGCCAGTGAACGCCGGATGTGGAATACAGGGTTCCGTTAAAGTCTTCACTGACCGTTTCCAGTGTAAAGGAATCAAGACTTACAGCCGCTTCACCCAAAGCCTCACACAAGGCGACATAGCCATAATAAGCCCCCAGGCTGGTCCAGTGGTGGTCCGTGCGGTAGAAAAGCTTCTCCGCCGCCCGGTCTTGAAGCGCAGAGAGATACTCCACTCCTAAAAGCCCCGTTTCTTCCAGCGCCCTTTGGATAAACGCGCTCTGGTTTGGAACCGGCGCACCGGCGGGAAGTCTGTCCGCCCAGATTTCCGACGCGGTGGGAATCAGCCCCAGATACACCGGAACCTCCGCCGTCTCCGCCAATGCGGAGACATAGCCCAGATTTTTTTCTGCCTGCTCTCCCGGCTCGTCGCCCCAGTCAATCAGGGTCTCCCCGCACAGGTACACGCCCCGGAATTCCGACTTACCCAGAAGCTGCTCCGCCCGGGCTTTCAGCCCTGTCCAGCCATCCCGCCCCGGAAACTGGTCGGCAATATAGTCCTCCGCATCCGTCATAAACGTTCCGTCCGCAACGCTGGCTGCGGTGAGGTCCGGGCGCTTTGCCAGCGTCCGGTTTTCCGTCTCGGACCACAGCCGATCCGGCAGCGCCAGATGCAGCGCGCCCAGGCCGCATAAAAATGTGCAGAAAAGGACGGAGAGGAACATGCCGTACCTTTTTGTCACGTCCTCACCTCCTAAAAGCGGAAATACAAAAATGGATTGTAGCTGTTGTCCACGAGGTACGCCGTACACACCGTCAGTCCCACCAGCATCAGCAAGGGCGCGGCAATTTGTCTGGCCCGCTCCGGCAGCCGCGCCCACAGGCGCAGGCCCAGCGTGGTGGATGCAAGGGCCAGAATCACGAGGGTTAAGCCGTAGCTCCTCAAAAAATACCCGTCCCCCGCGCTCCACAGCATCCCGCCGCCAAAGCAAATTTTCAGATACGCGGCGCACCGGTCCAAATCCTCAATGGCAAACAGGCCCCAGCCCACGGCGGCGATGATCAGGGTATACATCCTCTGCACCGTCACGGGCGCGCGGCTGAGTGCGCCCCCCAGCACGTATTTCTCCAGAATCAGCCACGCGGCGAAGTATTCGCCCCAGAGGAGGAAATTCCAGCTTGCCCCGTGCCAGATACCCGTCAGCGTCCAGACAATCAGGATATTCCGCAAGGTCTTCCATGTCCCGCCCCGGTTGCCGCCCAGGGGGATGTAGACATACTCCCGGAACCACCCGGTCAAAGACATGTGCCACCGCCGCCAGAACTCCGTGACGGATTTGGCAAGATACGGATGGTCAAAGTTTTCGGGAAAATGAAAGCCGAAGATATACCCAAGGCCAATGGCCATGTCGGAATAGCCGGAAAAATCGAAATAAATCTGGAGAGAGAACGCCGCCAGCCCCAGCCAGCCTCCCGCAGCCGTCAGCGTGCCGGCGGACTGGGCCGCCAACTGCGTCTCCCACAGCACGCCCACGGCGTTTGCCAGCAGCACCTTTTTTGCAAGGCCCACGGTGAACCGAAGTGTACCCCGGGCAAAGCCCTCCGCCGTAGAGCGGCGGGAATTCAGATCCAGCGCCACCTGCTTGTATTTCACGATGGGTCCCGCGATGAGCTGGGGAAACATGGTGACAAAGGTCCCGAAGGCCACAACATTCCTCTGCACCGGCGCGTCTTTGCGGTACACGTCAATGGTATAGCTCATGGTCTGGAACGTGTAAAAAGAGACGCCAATGGGCAGATGCACATTCAGGTCTGGCAGGGCAAGGCCCGGAATCAGCGAGAGATTCGCCGCAAAAAAATTATAGTACTTAAAAAAGCCCAGAATCAGCAGATTGAAAATGACGGACTGCGCCACAAACCACCGGGCCTTTTTATCCTCGTGCCTGTATTTTTCCACCAGGATCCCGTGGGTATAGTCGATGGCGGTGGACAAAAGCATAATGAGGACGTAAATCCCCTCTCCCCAGCCGTAAAACAGCAGACTCACCGCCAACAGCACCAGATTCCGCCACTTCAATGGGACGGCAAAGTACAGCGCCAGCGAGATGGGCAGATAAAAGAACAAAAACACAGGACTGCTGAATACCAATGCGGCGCCTCCTTTCTATATGCAGAGAAATGGCCGCGGCTTGAAACCGCGACCGTACAGCGCCGCCGCTCAGGACGCGAACAGCGCATTATAAGCTTCGGTCAGCTCCTCCTGATGCTCCCCGGATACAATCAGGGCGGCATAACTTCCATTGACGGACACCTGCGCGTTTTCCCATGTCTCAATGGTGCTGGGATACCATGCCCCGCCGTCCACCTGATCGTCCACCCGCTGCTGGAGGATGGCCTTGGCGGCCTGCGCGTCCTCGGGGGAATTGCACTCCATCAAAACCAGCTCCTCCGCCGCTGCGCTGATCATCACCGAGCGGGCAACAAACTGCTTTGTCTCAATGTCTTTAAGCCCCGGATAGTAGATGTCCAGCACGTCGTCGGGCGTCTCCGCCATGCTTTCGTTGTCCCAGCCCAGCGTTTCCGCCATGGAGTTGTAATAAGAGGTCAGGTCCGGATGCTTGTCCCCGGTTTCGCCGCAGGCGGTCAGCCCCATCATCAGCACAAGCGCCGCCAGAACAGGAAATAACAGCTTTTTCATGGCAATATAACGTTCCTTTCATTTTCCGGCCGCAGCCGGAAGTCTCACTTTGTAAACGGATCAAACGGAAAAAATGTTCCCGTCATAATGCTGGATTTTCTCAGCCACAGCCCCGATGGCGGAATGGCGTTCGTTCTTGATTTTTTTGCTTTCCAGAGGTATGATAGCAGAAACGGCAGGCGATTTCAATGGATATTGCTGCAAAGGATGCATCTGCCCTCAATCACGAAAAACAGAACCCCCACCAACCGCCTGCGCACCGATTTTTTAATCATAGGAAAGAGGAACTTTATGTACAGCTTCCGCAACGATTACAGCGAAGGCGCACACCCCGCAGTGCTGAACGCCCTGACCGAAACAAACGAAGAACAGACCCGCGGCTATGGTCTGGACCCCCGCTGCGCTGCGGCGGCAGAAACAATTCGCACTCTGTGTGGCGCACCGGAGGCCGACGTGCATTTTCTCGTGGGCGGCACGCAGGCAAACATGCTGGTGATTCACACACTGCTCCGCTCGTTTGAGGCGGTGATTGCGGCGGACACCGGCCATGTCTCCACCCACGAGACGGGCGCGGTGGAGATCACCGGGCATAAGGTCTGCACTGTCCCCTCTCCCGACGGGAAGTTGACCCCGGCGCTTGTGCGGCAGGTGCTGGACGGACACGATGGCTCGGAGCACATGGTCCATCCCAAACTGGTTTACATCTCCGACACCACAGAGGTTGGCACCGTCTACACAAAAGCGGAGCTTTCCGCCCTGCGGGAATTTTGCCTTGAGCGGGGGCTGTACCTGTTTTTGGACGGCGCGCGCCTTGGCTCTGCCCTGACGGCAGAGGGCAGCGACCTTACGCTTTCCGACCTGGCGGCGCTTACCGATGTGTTTACCATCGGCGGCACCAAAAACGGCGCACTGTTTGGCGAGGCCGTGGTTCTCTCCGGCGGCTGCAAGGCATCGGACTTCCGGGCCTATATGAAGCAGCGGGGCGCCATGCTGGCAAAAGGCCGTCTGCTGGGTCTTCAGTTCTCCGCCCTGCTGGAAGGGGGACTGTATTTTGATCTGGCCCGCCACGCCAACGAGATGGCGCAGCTTCTGCGCCAGGGGATTGCGGCGCTGGGCTATGGCTTTGCCTCCGACTCCCCCAGCAATCAGATTTTCCCCATATTCCCCGACGCGGTGGTAAAGGGTCTGGAGCGGGGCTATGAGTTTGAGTACAACGGTCCCGTCGGGGACGGCCTCACCGGCATCCGTCTTGTGACCAGCTGGGCCACGCCCCGGGAAGCTGTGGATCGGTTTTTGCAGGATTTGGCCGCTCTTTAAGCATATAAAACTCCCCCTGCCGGCATATGGCAGGGGGAGTTTCTTTCTTTAGGAGGCAAAGCCGAAATACCGCATGATGCCGTTGTAAATGCCCTGCGCAAACTGATATTGGTTATCCCGCAGCTTCTCCATATCGGAGGGATTGGACACATACGCCATCTCCACCAAAATGGAGGGCATATTGGTCCTGCGCAGAACGTACAGGGACGGCCTTGCGATCACGCCGTTGCGTTTTGTGCCGACGGCGTCCACGATCCCGTCCAACACAGCCTCTCCCAGCCAGTTGGACTGGGTGTAAAGCTGATAGATGTAGACCTCGGTGCCGTTAATTGCGGGGTTGGGGTTTGCGTTGACGTGGATGCTGATAAAATAATTGGCGGGCCACTCGTTGGCCATGCGCACCCGCTCTGCAAGACTTGTGGAGTTGTTGGTGCCAAGCACCGTTTCGGGCGTTGGCCGGGACAGGCGCGCTTCAAAGCGGGGGTCGCTGTTGAGCATCTCCGCCAGATACACGCCCACCTGATACGTAACGTCCTGCTCGTCAAGCCCGTACCAGGACGCGCCGGTATTGTGATAGCCCGTCGGATTGTGCCCCTGGTCAATAAAGATCTTGATTGCCATGCTAACACTTCCTGTTCCATGATGAGGTAATATCCCTGTATCAGCATCATATTCACCTCCGGGGCGGGAAGTGCGAATCAGCGGGACCGGACTTTTCACCCTCCCTCGTCTCTCATGGACGCCGGAAAAGCGGAGGGAGGCAAATTCTGCGGATTCGCCTCCTGTCATACGGATACGCCGTCCGCGTGTCAGCCGCATTTTTCCGTTAATATTTTCCCGCGGACAATTCCACACGTGCGTCAGAATTTTCTTTCGCTCTGCCCCGCTGTGCTTCACCGGGTTCGTCCCCATCGTCTTTGCCGCGGGGCTCCTGCTCCTCCCCTTCCCACAGCCTGAATTTTTGCACCTCCTGCCGCAGGCTGACTGCCTGCGCGGACATCTCCTCGCTGGTGGCGGAGTTTTCCTCCGCCGTGGCGGCGTTGGTCTGCACCACGGAGGAAATTTGGGAGAGCCCCTCCCGAATCTGCTCAATGGCTCCGGTCTGCTCGGAGATGGACCGCTCAATTCTTCCGAAGCTTTGCGTGGCCTCCCGTGCTGCGGCATCCATATCCTTGAGAATCTGGGCGGTCTGATTCGTCAGTTCCGTCCCCCGGGCAACCGTGGACACAGAGTTTTCAATCAGCTCCGCCGTCTGCTTGGCTGCCTCGGCGGATTTTGCCGCAAGGGTGCGCACCTCGTCTGCCACCACCGCAAAGCCCTTGCCCGCGTTACCTGCCCGGGCTGCTTCAATGGCGGCGTTCAGCGCCAGAATATTGGTCTGGAAGGCGATGTCCTCGATGACCTTGGTGATGCTGGCAATCTGGCTGGACGCGGAAGCCACCTCGGCCATGGCCTCGGTGAGCTGCTCCATGTGCCGGTTTCCGGCAGTGACGCCTTCGTCGGACTTGCGGATGGACTTTGCCGCAGAATCCACCATGTCCAGATTTCCCCGTGCCTGATCCGAGATGTGCTCCACTGTGGCGCCCAGCTCCTCTACGGCGGCGGCCTGCTCTGTGGAGCCGCTGGCCAGCGCCTGTGCCCCGGCGGAAACCTGCTCGGAACCGGTAGACACCTGCTCCGCCGCAAGGCCTATATTGCTGAGCGTATCGCTGAGCTTGTCCCTCACCTTCCGGATGTTGTCCAGCATGGGACGGTAGTCGCCCACGTAGCTGTCCTGCGCCTGAGAATCCAATGCAAAATTGCCGCCGGCAAACGCCTCCAGTCCCCGGGAAAGGTCGTTGATGATTACTTTCAGCGTGTCGGACATCTTACGTGAGGATTCGGCCAGCACGCCGATTTCATCTCTGGAATCCACATTGATATGGACGTCAAGATTTCCCTCAGACAGCCGTTCCGTGGCCTCCACCACCATACGAATGCGCCGGGACAAATTCCGGGCCAGCAAAATCCCGATCAACACCGCCAGCACCACACCGATTGCGATGGCCACGGCCATGACAACCTCGGTCACCTTCACCTGCCGGTCCATTGTCTCAACCTGCTCGACAATATATGTGTTGTTATAGTCAATGGCTGCGGCGATACTTTCGTCAACCGCCGTGCGGTACGGAGCAATCTCCCCGGTCAAAACGGCATAGCCCTCCATCCAGTTATCAACATCCATTGCGGGTCCGCTTACAAATTCATCCCGTATTTTCTGAAACGCCTGAAGTCTTGACTCTATCTCGGCAATCAGCGCCGCCTCTTTTTCAACCTCAAGTGCGTCGTAGGTAGCCAGCATTTCCTTGTAGTCCGCAAGCCCCGCCTCAATCTCCGCGTCGATTTCAGAAAGCTCGGTCCGGACCTCCTGCTTTTCCTTTTGCGTTTCCACCAGCAAAATCTTGTAAAGGTTGCCCCGGACCTTTTGGTTTCCCGCGCTGATTTTTTCAAGGCATTCCAGCGCGGCTGTGGTATCCTGATAAGCGGTCTTATAAGACGCGTCCACACCCTCCAGGCTAAAAATCCCAATCGCGCCGATGATGCCCGCAATCAGCGCCACAATTAAAAATCCCCCCGTGATCTTCGACGCAATTTTTAAATTTTTATACCATTTCCCCATATATTTTTCCTCCTTCTCTTTTTTTAAAGTTGTTTCCGTTCATTCATTGCGCCGCAACGGCGCGTTGTCTTTTGTTAACTCGCCTCTTTTCTTTTTAGATGTGTGCTTTCCTTAATTTTGGAATGCATGCATTCCAATTTTATCATATACAATACGATAAAATCAACAAAAGTATTTAAAGGATTTTTAAATACTTCCGGAAGGGGGCTTTTATGTCGGAGAAACTCAAACAGGACATTTCCATGGGAACCAATTTAAAGCGGCTTCGAAAACACGCACGGCTCTCTCAGGAGCAGGTCGCCGCAAGCCTTGAGCTGATGGGCTTATCCATCAGCCGGGAGGTTCTTTCGCAAATGGAGCGGGGCCGCTACAATATCAGAGTGAGTGTCCTGCTTGCCCTGAAAGAGCTTTATCATGTGGAAAGCTTTGATGAATTTTTTCAGGATCTGCGCCTGAAATAGCCCCGCTTCGCCGCCGTTCCTCACCGGCGTCCCTGCGGGCTCCGGGATATGAGCAAGACCGTCCGCTGTATGCATGCATACAGCGGACGGTCTTATTTTCCGGCAGTGGGTCTGTCAATGCATTTGAATACACACAGGGCCCCATAGCAATGAGTTCCCGGCACAAACCGGTGCTGCCGTTGATATTTGAATTTTAATGGCCGCCTCCCACCGGCTCCGGCTTTCGGCTTGCGGCAAATACCTGCTGATTCACATAACGGACTGTGCCGCCGTTCGACCCAGCTTCCAGCCGATGGACTGCTCGCGCATGCCGATAAAGTCTGCGTAGCGCCCTCCCTGTTCCATCAGCTCGCTGTGGGTCCCCTTTTGGGCGATGCGCCCGTTTTCTATCACGACAATCTGGTCCGCGTTCCGGACAGTTTTCAGCCGATGGGCAATCATGATGACGGTTTTGGACTTTGTAAGCTCCGCAATCGCCTGCTGAAGCAGCCACTCGTTTTCCGGGTCTACGTTGGCGGTGGCCTCATCCAAAATGATGATGGGGCTGTCCTTGATGATCGCGCGGGCGACGGAAATGCGCTGCTTTTCCCCGCCGGAAATGCTGGCTCCTCCCTCTCCGATTACCGTGTCATAGCCGTGGGGCAGCGCCATGATAAAATCGTCGCAGCAGGCGCGGCGCGCTGCGGCGCGCACCTCCCCCAGCGTGGCGTTTGGCTTGCCAAAGCGGATGTTGTTGGCAATAGTGTCATTAAACAGGTATACATTCTGGAATACCATGCCGTAGTTTCG
This sequence comes from Oscillibacter sp. GMB15532, assembly GCF_041020825.1. NCBI lineage: Bacteria > Bacillati > Bacillota > Clostridia > Eubacteriales > Oscillospiraceae > Oscillibacter > Oscillibacter sp. GMB15532. The sequence continues at coordinate 101,211 of NZ_JBEVTO010000011.1, read as the reverse complement.
CAGCAGGCTGTCCAGCGTGTATTCCCGCACGTCCCGTCCCCCCAGCGTGATTCTACCCTCGTTTACATCCCAGAATCGGATGATGAGGTTGCACAGGGTGGTCTTTCCTCCGCCCGAGCCGCCCACGATGGCAAGCGTAGAGCCCTGCGGAATATCGATGCTCACACCGTCGATGATCTTCCGCTTATCATAGGAGAAGCCCACGCCCTCCACTGTAATATTCGTATTCTCCGGGGCAATGTCCGCTCCATCCTCATCCATCACCGGCATATTCAGCGTGGCGTTGATGTTGTCAATGGCCAGCGCCGCCGTACGCATGAGGGCAGACATATTGCCGCCGGTAGCCAGCTCGTTATAGACCATGGCCGATGCGATGCACATCATCAGCGCGTTTTGCAAGGACATGGAGCCATCCAGATAAAACGCGATGGAGCACCCGACAATGGCAAGCCCCGCAAGCTTTGTGACAATCCCCTGCACCGACATCAGCGGGATGAAGGCCCGCTCCATCCGGTAGGAAACGGTGTTTTCCTCGTCGATGGCGTCGGATACCTTTTTGTTGGCGTCGCCGCTTAGGTTATAGGACTTGATTACCGCGATGCCCTGCACATACTCCAAGATAGCCTCCACAGCACCCTCCACGGATTTCAGCTTGCGTCCGCTCATCACCTCGCCCGCCTTGTGCATCCGGCTGTTCACAAGAAGGAACAGCAAAAAGCCCGCCAGTGTCACAAGCCCGATGCGCCAGTCGAATGCGAACAGCATGAGCGTGATTGCCGTCGTGGTCATCAATCCCTGCACGGACAAAACCATACATCGGGTCAACGTCTCCTGAAGGCTTTCGCAGGTATTGGTGGCGACGTTTGTAATCTGGCCCAGATTGCGCTGATTAAAAAAGCCCATGGGCGCGTAGCGCAGCCGTTCGGCAAGACGGATGCGCGCGCCCGCCGCCGTGGTGTAGCCCGCCCGAGTCTCCAGTTGGATGGAGAAGCAGTTGCAGAAATACGCACCCAGCATCCCTGCCAACACAATACCCATAGAAACCCACGCGGTTTTTTTGCTTGCACTGCCGTCCAGAATCGCACCCAGCGCATAGGCCGCCGCCAGCAGGGAAAACGCATTGAAAAAACTCTGGAAAAAGCCAAACACGAGTGCTGCCATCATTTTTTTGCGCTGATCCCCCGCAAAATCAATAAATTTTTTGATGTAGCCAAACATTACCGCACCTCCAAGGCGTCTTTTGCGCCGATATGAGTCTCCCACAGCCGACGGTACAGGCCGCAGTCCTCCAGCAGCGTTTCATGGGTGCCCGCCGCTTCAATTTTGCCTCCGTTCACCAGGATAATCTGGTCGGAGTCCGTGATGGTGGACAGGCGGTGAGCCACCACGATCAGGGTCTTGCCCTCCACCAGCTTTGCCACCGCGCTTTGAATCACCGCCTCGTTTTCGGGGTCGGTATAGGCGGTGGCCTCGTCCAAAATCACGATGGGCGCGTCCTTCAGCATAGCCCTTGCAATAGCCAGCCGCTGCCGTTCCCCGCCGGAGAGATGTCCGCCCGCACTGCCCGCTACGGTGTCATAGCCGTTTTCAAGCTGCAAAATAAAGTCGTGACAGCCGGCGGCGCGGGCACAGGCCTCCACCTCGGCGTCCGTGGCTGCGGGGCGGCCCTTGCGGATATTTTCGCGCACGGTTTCGTTAAACAGGAAATTATCCTGCGAGACATAGGCAATCATGGTGTTAGTCTGCTTCAAGGGAATTTCTCGGATGTCCGTGCCGCCGATGGAAATGCTGCCATAGGTGACGTCCCACATGGAGGCAATCAGACGGGCAATGGTGCTTTTCCCGCTGCCGGAGGGGCCAACCAGCGCGTTTACTGTGCCCTCCCGGAAGGTGAAGTCCACCCCGTGGAGCACCTCTACATCTCGATAAGCAAAGCGCACGCCCTTTCCCGAGATGTCAAACTGGCTGAGCGCCGCCGCCTTTTCCGGTCGCTCCAGCTCCTCTTCTTCCAAAATCTCGTTAATCTCCCCCACAATGGTGCTGATTTTCCCAAGGTCGTCCGAATAGCTCATGGCACCAATGAGGGGCGTCATCATGCCGAAGCTGAGCACCACAATCATTACAATATCATTCACGGCCAGTGTTCCCTGCAAATAATACAGTACGCAGGCGGGCAGAACGCTCACCAGCACCGAGGGGATAATCACCATGGCGGCGGAGAAAAAGACCTGGGTATCCCGCATCCAGTCGATGGCGGAGTGGGCGGAATCATGAACTGCGTCGGTAAATTTCTGATAGGTCTTGGCGGTCTGGCTGAAGGTTTTGATGACCTCAATGCCGTTGATGTATTCCACGGCGACGGCGTTGAGATGCTTGCCGGAATTGACATACCGGCTGAATTTTCCCTGATAGCCCACCATCATCCCCGTCATGGCCAAAAGACCCACCGGCAGCGTGACAAGGGACCAAAGCCCCACCCGCCAGTCCAGAATGAGGATGTAGACGAGAATAACCACCGGGGCCATAAGCTTGCTGGTCATCTCGGGCACCAGATGCGCCAGAGTCGGCTCGATACTGTCCACCCGCTCGACAATCAAGTTCTTCGTCTCGCCGCTGGGGCGGTCCATCACCCGCCCCATGGACATGCGCGCAAGCTTTTCGCACATCCGCTTGCGCACGTCCGCGATGACGGTAAACGTGGCCTTGTGGGAAACAGTGGTGGATACTGCGTGCAGCAGATAGCTTGCAATCCAGAACACGGCCGCCACTCCCAGCCACTCGGCGTAAGCTCCCATTGCCTGCTCCTTTGCAATCAGAAGCGTGACAATCCGGCTGACGGCGTAATAGGGCACAATGGCACACAGCACTTCCAGCACCGCCGTGAGCACCGAGACAGCGTAGTTCCCCTTGTAGGGCGCCGCCCACTCAAAGAGATAGGAAAAGGGCCCCCTCTTTGTTTGACTTTGTTCATCCATGTAAAATCTCCATCCTTTCTTCCCGGTCAAAATAGCGGCGCAGCTTTTGCTGCCCCGCTTCGTCCAGCGCATACTGCTCCACCGCCCGGCCACGTTCCAAACGCAGCACATAGTCGCAGCAGCGGACAATCAGCTCCGGATCGTGGGTAACGATCAACACGGTGGTTTTTCCACCCAAGGCTCTCAAAAGCGCAGCGGTCTTCTCCATATGATAAAAATCCAACCCGCTGGTAGGCTCGTCAAACACCAGAAATTCCTTCCCTGCCAGCAGCGCGGAGGCAATGGCAACCCTTTGCTTCTGCCCGCCGGACAAAGACATCGGGTGCCTTTCCCACAGGGCTGTCAGGGCCAGTGCGTCCATGATCTTCCAAAGCCCCGTCTCGTCCGTCCCGGACATGCCGAGACGCAGCTCCTCCTCCACGCTTTCGCAGAAAAGCTGATGGTTCACATCCTGCATGACAAGGTAGCTTTTTTTCAGCATCTGCCTGCGGGAATAGGTTTTTCCCCCGCAGACGCACACGCCGCCAAAGCCCCGCTTCAAACCGCACAGGCACTGTGACAGCGTGGATTTTCCCGCACCGTTGCCGCCCACCACCGCAATTACGCCGCCTTTCGGCAGTTCGGTCTCGGCAATGTCCAGCGCCAAAGGCTCCCTGCCCCGATAGCAATGGAGAAAGTTCTTCAGTAAAAATGTCTCCTCGGGGCAGGGCCGCGTCCGCTCATTGCGAATATCGGCAAGCGACAGGGCGCGCAGGCCAAGGCTTTGCAATTTTTCCGGCGAAAAGCGGCAAAACTCCGCCATGGGCAGGTCGTATTCCACCTGCCCGTCCCTTAGATACACCGCCCGGTCACATAGGTCCGTCAGCCAATGAAGCCTGTGTTCGGCAATCACAATCGTTTTGCCCTGCGCCTTCCACAGCCGAAGCGTGTTTTTTAAATCCCCGATTGCGCGCATGTCCAGATTGGAGGTCGGTTCGTCCAGAACAAAGACCTCCGGTCCCATGGCGGATACGGATGCGCAGGCAATTTTTTGCTTTTCACCTCCGGACAATTGAAAAATGCTCCGTCCTAGCAAGTCTTCCGCGCCCATCTCCAGAGCGGAACGCGCTGTCCGCCGTTCAATCTCCTCGGGCGGCAGGCCCAGATTTTCACACCCGAAGGCCAGCTCTCCAGTGGTATCCACGCAGAAAAACTGGCTGCGCGGGTTTTGAAATACACTGCCCACCAAACGCGCTGTGTCATACAGCTCGGACTCTGCCACGTCAAGGTTTCCAATCCGGACACTGCCGGAAAGCGTTCCCTCGTAAAAGTGGGGAATCAGGCCGTTCATCAGCCGGGTCAGCGTGGTTTTCCCGCAGCCGGACCTGCCGCACAGCAGCACGCACTCTCCCCGTCCGATGCGCAGGTTGACGCCGCACAAAGAGCCTGAATCGGCGTTTTCATATTGAAAGCCGACATTTTTTAGTTCAATCATGGTCTGCTCCTCAAATTACGCCCAGATAGGAAAGCCCCACGGCTGCAAAGCAGCCCCCGCACAGGGCAATCACCGCAATATCCTGCATTCCAAATCCGATGCGGCAGATGTTGGTGCGCCGGGTTTCGCCTCCCAGACCCCGGGTCAGCGCCGCAGCAGACAGCTCCTCGCCGATTTTTGCCGAGCAGGTCAACAGGGGTACCAAACGGTATTCCAGCATTTTCCCGGGGCTGCCGCCGCCAAAGCTGATGCCCCGCATCCGCATGGCAGCGTTGATGGCGGAAAACTCCTCTCCCACCGTCGGGAAAAAGCGAAACATCACGGACATGGGTATCGTAATTTTCTCGCTGACATGCATGCGCTGCATGGCGGCGGTAAACTCGCTCACCGTGGTGGTGGAAACGACATACGCCCCCAGCGCCACGCCCGGCATCACCCTACTGAAAATACCCACGCTGCCCAGCAGCAAAAAATAGAAAAAACCGGATAGGCGGGGCAGCAGCAGAACGGCCGCCAGATTGGCGGCTGCATAGACCGACAGATAGATTGCCGCCGCCCGATACTTCCCCGCCGTCAAAAACAGCGCCAGCACCGCAAGGCAAAGGACCGGCACCAGAAACGGCAGCCTGTCACCCCCCAGTCCACCCAGAACAAATGCGGAAACTGTGATGAGCATCAAAAGCTTCGTGCGGGGGTCCAATATCAGTCCCCGCCGCTGTCTGCTTGTCTGAAGAATGCCCTTGCCCATCAGGCAATCCCCGCCTTGATAAAGTGCTTTTTCAGCATGGCCCGGCCCAGCAGCCCGCCCAAAACGCCGAATACAAAGCAGCAGACCAGCAGCACCGGATTCATCACGGGAGGGAGCAGCGCCGTCAGCGCCGCCTCATAGTCCGCGCCAAACTCCGCACGGGTGGCAAAATAGCCCTCGGGATTCATAAACAGGGGGATAAAGTTGCCCCAGAGCCAGATGTGGAAAAATCCGCAGACAAGCACGGAGCTGCGCGCCCGGCTGTAATTTGCCCGCTTCCACAAAAGCTCCGCAATCAGACCGGAGACAAGTGCCACCGGCAGCGCATAAAAGCCCATGCCGGTCAACGCCATCATAATGCCCATGATGGCGCTCATAATGAGAATCATGCCGAATTTTTTAACCTTGGTTAAAAACAGCATAAAGGGAATGCCGCCTACAAGCGGCCCGATGACGCATAAAAGCGGCATCATCACCGGTATGTAGCCCGTCATGGCAAGCGCCATGATCATCACGAAATAGATGGCCGAATAAATACCTGTGTTAATCAGATCTTTTCCGGTCAGGCGTCCGGAACTTGCGCGGGAATGAAGCGTAGACATCACAAAAACCTCCTGTTAATTTCAGCCGCACGGTTAGTAATAGCTAACTTTTGTCTAAAAAATTAAGGCGCAAGCCTTAATAATTCCTGCCAGCCGGCCATGCTGAAGCGCTTGGCGCTGTCCAGCACGGCGACGGCCTGTTCATATGGCAGGTCATGGGATACGCATTCCACCAGGTATTGAAATCCGGAGGTGGAGATAATGTGCAGGAACATATCCTCGATTCGCCGCCCGCTTTTTCCAAAAGCGTCGCAGTAAACACGGTAGGCATGCTCCTCCACGGCAATCAGCTCCTCCAGATACGAGGCCCAGCGCGTGCCCTCCGAACGGCAAAAAATCAGACGGAACGCCTCAAAATGCGCGTAAACATACTCCAGCATCCAATCCGTTCCCGAATATGCCGTTTTCTTCATATGGACAAAGGTTAGCTTGGGCAGGGCCTCCTGGACTTCGGTGTGAATTTTGCGGAATCGGTCCAGCATCTCTTCCGCAGGAGCCTGCACCAGCGCGTCAAACAAAACCGCCTTATTGGAAAAATGGTTGTACATCGCCCCGGTGGTCACGTCCGCCGCCTGCGCAATGCGGCGGATATTGGCGCTCTGATAGCCGCATTCCATAAATTCCTGCTTGGCGCATTCCAGAATGCGCGTTCGGGTCATCTGTGAATTCACACTCATTTCATCGGCACACCCTTACCAAAACTGATAACAATGTTATCACTTTACTAAAAAAAGTCAAGACCAATTCCATTTTTATTTTGCCCGTCAACCCGGAGCGGCGGGTAAACCGCGCCGCCGCTCCCTTCCCGACGGACTTTGGCTCAGAAGACTTGACAGCAAGACCAAACAGGCGTATTCTGTGACTGAAATATCAAATTTGGTCATACGGTGATTATAATGGCAGCAGCTTTTACACAACAGGAAGAAGCGATTATTCTGGATCAGCTTCAACGCGCGGCGCGGGAAAGCGCCGTATCCCTTGGCGTACGCCGCGCCACGGTGGACGCGCTGGCGGCGGCAGCCGGAATCTCCAAAGGTGCGTTTTATAAATTTTACGCCTCCAAGGAACTGCTTTTTCTCGATGTTCTGGAGAATATGCATGCCGAAATTTATGGGGAAGCTGCGTCGGTTCTCTCCGGAAATACCTACCTCTCCCCTGCCGACCGCGCCTTCGAAGCAATTCTGTCGGCCTGTCGGGCCATGGAGCGCTCAGGCATGATGGCCTTTGTGGAGCGGGACGCCGCATATCTTCTGCGCAAGGTGCCGGAGGACTACCAGAAAAACCACTATCACAGTGACGAGGTTCACATTCGGGAGCTGCTGGAGTCGGCAGGGCTTGTTCCCGCAGGGGGCATGGCGCTGGCCTCTGCCGTGGTGCGGGGTTTGATGCTCACCATCTCCCATCAGCATGAAATCGGGGGACTTTACCCGAACGTCCTTGAAATATTGGTGCGCGGCGCCTGCCGCCAGTTGTTTTCATAAGTCGTTCTCAAACGGCTTTTTTCTCTTCGGGGGTTAGTCGTTTATAACTGCGCTCTGCATGCTTTAAAAGGAGGTCCGCGCCATGAATCTGCCCGACGTTTCTTTTTCCCTCGGAAGCTATGCCCTGAACGGCAACCCCAAGCTGGTACCAGACACTGCGGGCGATTGGCTGATTGTGCTGACCCGAAAGGACGGTGAGGAAGCATGAATACGGCGTATACAAAACAATTTCGTTTCTGGCAGCGTGTGGCAAAGCTATACGCGCCGTTTATGAAAAGCTCCGGGCCGCTTTACGACAGAATTGTGAGGCGCTGTCTCCCCTATCTGTCTAACGACATGACCGTTCTGGAGTTGGCCTGCGGCAGTGGACAATTGACCTTCCGACTGGCAGGCAGGGTTAAACGCTGGGAGGCCACGGATTTTTCAGACAAGATGGTTGCCGAGGCGCAAAAGCGCGCTTCCCTTCCGAACCTCTCCTTTGCGGTGCGGGACGCCACGGCCCTGCCCTACCCCGACAGCTCCTTTGACGCGGTTTTCATCGCCAACGCCCTGCACATCGTGCCGGAGCCGGGCAAGGCACTTTCGGAAATCCATCGTGTGCTGAAGCCCGGGGGGCTTCTGCTGGCCCCTACCTTCGTCTGGACCGGGAACAATGGGCATCGGCTTCGGGCAACGCTCATGGACTTAGCCGGGTTCAAGGTGCTGCACCGCTGGGATGCTGCGGCTTTTTCTGAGTTTGTGCAGCAGCGGGGCTTTTCTACGTTGGAACGGGAGGTTTTACCCGGCGGCGTCAGCCCCCTGTGCTGTCTGATTGCAAGAAAAATATAAGGAGGAATGCTTCATGCCACATGAAGAAATCCGTCAGGCCTATCAGTCGCTTGGAAAAGAGGCAAATGCCTATGACGGAATGATTACCTGCTCCACGGTGTTCGGCCGGGCCGTCTGCCGTCTGGTCTGGGATATGGGAAAGGCGGAAAACAACCGCTATCTGGAATTGGCGCTTTCCGGAATCCCCGAAAATTTTTCCGGGAAGCTGCTGGAGGTCCCTGTGGGCACCGGCGTTCTGACCATGCCTGTATATCGGACGCTGCCGGAGGCAGACGTAACCTGTCTTGACTACTCGGCGGAGATGATGGCCACGGCCCAAAAACAGGCAGGTCTGTTCGGCCTTTCAAACGTCCGGTTTTTGCAGGGTGATGTGGGTTCTCTGCCCTTTGAGGACGGCAGTTTTGACCTTGTGCTGTCCTTAAACGGCTTTCATGCCTTTCCGGACAAAGAAGCGGCTTTCCGGGAGACCTTCCGGGTCTTGAAGCCCGGCGGGGTGTTTTGCGGCTGCTTCTACATCCGGGGCGAAACCCCCCGTACCGACCGCTGGATTCGCCGCTTTTACGAGCCCCGCGGCTTTTTCACGCCGCCCTATGAAACAGCGGCAAGCCTGCGCGCACGGCTTGCCGGACTGTATGCCGACGTGACGCTGGATACGGTCAGGTCCATGGCCGCCTTCACCTGCCGCAAAGGCGTAATATAATCGCAAAAGACGGACAGGGCATCCCTGTCCGTCTTTTTTCTGTCACCCCGCGTCAGCTAAAAACCGCAACCATGCGCCTTCCGGGTCATCAGCGTCGACCTGTGTCTCAAACTCCGGCTAATTGATCAATATAGCGATTTTTTTAAATATGCCAATTAGTAAGAGGTGGTCATTGCGCCATCACAGATGAATGCCTGACCACTGACACTGCCATTGGCGGGACTAATCAGGAACACGGCAGTACGTCCGTATTCTTCCACGGTTTGATACCGTTTCTGAGGAAACCCGGCGCTGTCGCGCTTGGTGTATTCCTCCTCGCTGATGCCCAGCTTCTCGCCGCGGATTTTATTCAGGTACTTAATGCGGTCGGTATAAATGCGCCCGGGGCCCATGGTATTCACCAAAATCCCATATTGGCCAAACTCACGCGCCATCGTCTTGCTCATTCCCACTACGCCCATACGGAAAGTGTTGGACAAAATCAGATTATCCAGCGCACTCTTGATGGAGGATGAGGTGCTGTTCAGAATCCGACCCTCGCCAGCGGCCTTCATGTACGGCAGCGCCGCGCGGATGGCGTAGACATAGCTGTGGAGGCACTTTTCATAGCCGTCCTCCCAGTCCTCTTCCGTCAGGTCCTCAAAGCCAGCCGCCTTGGGACCGGGACAGTGGTTGACCAACGCATACACACTGCCCAGTTGGGCCGCCACATCGTCAATCAGCTTCTTAATGCTAGTGGCATCCTTTACGTCATAAAAAAATGTATGAGGGCGGTTTCCGGTTTCCTTTTCAATCTCCGCCTGCGCGGTTAACAGGTCCTCCTTATAAGCCTCCGCAGTGCAAATTACCACTTTCGCACCTTCACGTGCTGCTTCCACGGCAATTCCTTTACCGATACCGGCAGCGGAGGACAGGCAAATAACCACTTTATCTTTTAGTCCCAGCTCCATGGAAAAACCTCCTTCAAAATGAAATGTCGTAAAATTTTAAGCGACTTTTACTTATTACTTTTGGGATGCAGCTTGAGATCTACCACAGGATTCAGCAGGGGCCGCATCTCAAAGTTGCTGGGGCCATAAATGCGGCATTCCGCAATGTCGCCGTCCTGAAGCTCAAACGCACGGGGGGTTCCGGTAGAGAGTACGTCACCGGCGTACCAGCCCTGAATGCTGCTGTGCAGAGACACCAGTCTTGCTGGCTGATGGGTCATGTTACTCACCGTGTTTCTCGCATGAACCTTTCCGTTGTGGACACTCTGCACCTCCAGTTTTAGTACGTCGGGGACCTCGTCGGGCGTGACCAGCTCGGGTCCGAAGGAGAAAAATGTAGGAAAGTTCTTGACAATTGTCAGGTAGCGGGGATTGCCCTGCACAAAGTCATTGCCTTTGAGAATGGATTCCTCCGTCATATCCAGAATTGTGGTGTAGCCCACGATGGCGCTCTCCCAGTCCGCCTCCGGAACATCGCGGCAATCCCTGCCCATGATGATGCCCAGCTCGGCCTCGGCAGTGGTTTTTTGTGCCTCCTTCAGCATGGGCAGTAAAATTTCGTCGTCCGGACCCACCAGTGTATCCGCCTGTTTGAAAAAGCTTCCGGGAAAGCCGGTGGGTGCGGCGGAACCGATGTCCCCGGCGTGATCCACGTAATTCAGCCCAATGCCAAAAATACGGCGTGGATTGCGGTATAGCGGACCGTAGACTACCTCCGCCGCCGGCACACAGCCGGGCAGCCTCTCCAACTCCTCCTTACCGCCCGCATTATACCACGCGGTGAGGCCTGGGACCTGCCGGGCGCGAATCATATCCAGCAGGTCGGTGGCCCATGCGGTGCCCTTGGCTGCGTTTAACGCCGCGACAGGAAATACACCCCCGGCAGTGACAATCCCCGCCTGCTCCATATCGTTGTATCGAATCGTTGCCAGTCTCATGATGGAAACTCCTTTGTTTTCAAATTTGCGTGCTTATCCCCAATCAGCTCAAATAATTTCAAACAGGCTCAGGAACGTACGCACGGCCAGTAGCACCGTTACTACGAAAATAATCCCGAAGACCCCGTTAAACCAAGGCTTGTTGGCATTCTCGCCCAGATATTTCTTATCACTGGAAATCTTCCACACCACACCGCAGATAAAGGGCAGCAAGATACCATTGATGGCCTGCGCCGTGACGATGAGAGAGGTGGGGGCCTTGCCGAACAAGACTACAATCAAAATCGGCACCGCACTGGTGAGAATCATGAAAAAGCGGCTGCGGGAGGCTTTCATATCCTCTTCCTGTCCTGTGGCCTGATTATAGAGCATGGGCATCAGCTGGATGCGGAACATTCCGGAAGAAAACGCCGCCGCCCATAGGCCCAGCGAGAACAGAATTCCGGCGTATTTGCCTAGAATGGGCGTAAGCTGCGCGGCCATGTCGGAGGCACTGGAGACGGTGAGCCCCTTGGGGAACAGATTCGCAGCGGAGCAGACAATGATGGAGCAGGTGATGATGGCCGTGATGGTACATCCCACCACCAGATCAATATGCGCCAGCTTGTACTTGCTCGCGGTGGGCAGGCGTCCCTCTGCCGTCTCCTCAGTGCAGTATTTTTTCTTGTGCAGTGCCGAGAGGGACACCGGAATATCCGGCACCATGGTGGTGGCCACCATGGCGAGAATCAGGAACCAGTTGCCATCCGGAATTTGGAAGCTGAAGCCCTCGGAAGCAATGGCGGAGATGCTGGGAGAGGAGGCCACAGCCGTGAACAGGAAGGACGCCACCATGATAAACACCAGCACCTTGGTGAAGTTTTCAAGGAGGTCAAACTTCCCGATCCACACCAGAATGAAACCCATAGCCACGAGGATGATCGTCCACACCATCAGGGAGATACCGGGGATCAGGTAGTTCATTGCCATAGCAGCGCCCAGAAAATTGCCCGCCTGAAACACGCAGGTACCAAACAGGAGGCAGAAATAAAATGGCAGTGACACCTTCTGTCCGTATTGCGAACGGACGGATTCCATAATACTGCTGCCGGTGCTCAGAGTGATGCGTACGGCGGGAAGCTGATAGAAAAATGCGGCCACGGAGGCCAGCACCACCACCCACAGCATCCGATAGCTGTAACTGGCGCCCATGATAGAGGCCGTTGTGACCGAGCCGGGGCCTACCACAACGGCAGAGATGATGATGGCGGGGCCAATGGCGCGCATGTAGTCCCAAAAAGTCATTTTAACGGACTGCGTGTCCAGAGCTTCCTTATTAGGATTGCTCATATAATATCCTCCCGTATATTCTATTTGGATAAGTCGCTGATGCGAATGTCCGTGATGAGCATATAGCCGGGGGAATGCGAAATCATGATCTCCGGTCTTGTCTGTTGCGCTGCGGCCTGTGCTGTGACACCGCAGGCCCAGAAAACCGGGATTTCATCCGCTGCGATGTCCAGCGGATCGCCGTAATCCGGGTGCTCAATGTCAAAAATACCGATTTCCTCGGGATTGCCCAACTGTACCGGAGCGCCATGCGCGTAATCCATCTTTTCCGTAATGGAAACCGCCAGCGGGACCAGCTTTCGTTTAACGGGCCGCATACTGACCACGTAGTTGCCGTAAAACAGCGCGGAGGGCACGCAGGGAATGTCCGTGTTGTACATGGGAACCCGTTTGTTTTGCTCGTAGTGCTTTAAAGGAATTCCGCCGCGTACCAGCAATATTGCAATAAGAGATTTATTTCTATGTATGCAAGATAAGAAAGCCCACCAATTCCTTTTTAAGCCTAAAAAAGGAGAACAGTGAAAAGTCGGGCAGTCACTACAAAATCCCGGACCTACTCCATAAGGCAAACTGAAAACGCCTCATTTCCAATGCACATTGGAAATGAGGCGTTTTAGCACATTCATTACAATGGGACGCGCTGCACGTTGTACTGCTCAGCTCCGTACATCCACCAGTTCTGCATTTTGCAGCAGGCGGAGGATTACGACGGCACTCTGGGCCCGAGTGATGCTGGCGGTCGGGTTCAGCTTCCCGTCCGCGCTCTGGATGAGGCCGGAGCCGACGTTCCATTCCGCCGCGTCTCTCGCCCAGGAGCCGACACTGTCCGCGTCCGCAAATCCGTCCAGATCGCCACTGGTTCCGGCAAACCCTGCGAGCACCGCCGCCCTTTGCAGCATGACCATGGCTTCCTGCCGGGTGATCGCCGCGTTGGGATCAAAACGATTTCCGCTTTTGCCGCTCACAATCCCATACTGCGCCGCCGTTGCCGCCGCGCCGCTATACCACGCACCGGCGGGTACATCCGAAAAGCCGCTTGTTCCGTTCGCTGGAAGGCCCAGGGCCCTGACGAGTATGACTACAAACTCGGCTCTTGTGATACTTGCCCCGCCATCAAAGATATCTGCGCTGCGTCCCGCGATGATCTTGCGGCTGCCCATTTCGTTTGCCGCCGTCTCAAACCATTTGCCCGCGGCATCGGCAAAGGTGACTTCGTTTTGAATCAGCGCGTAGGTGCTGTTGGTGCAGGAATTGATGATCGCGTAATACCTGCCGTCCTTTTCCACGACATTCGTCGGCACATGGCGGACGCTGCCGTCGGTGTTCACCACCACCGCCGTGGTAATTTTCTCCGCCTGCTCCGCCGTGACCTCAATCACGCGGTTAACATAGGCACTGAAAGCATCCACGCTGACAGTTTTTCCGTTGTAGCTTGCAGTGACCGTAAATTCCACCGGAGAAAGCACCAGTGTTTCGCCCTGGACTCTGACGGAGCTGTTTGTGATGGTCACCTCAAAAGGCACCTTGCTCATATCCGCACCGGGGAAAGCCTCTGTCAGCGCCCCGGTGTCGATGGCGGAGGTATTAAGGTTATAGGCCACGTTTCCAGTCTGGACGGTGAGTGTCATGCTCTTAGCTGCCATGTCCTCAATGTTTTTGACCACAAGCGAGGCCGTGGCGGAGCTGTTTCCGCTAACAGGCACCACAACGGAGGACCCGGATGCCGCGCCGCCGATATTCGTGCCGAGCTTGGACTGATCCACGGTGACAGTAGTCGTACCGCCGGATTTTTTCTCCGTGCCGATGTTCTCTGTCTTTCCGCCCACGATAACCGGCGCGCTGGTGGTTGTGGATGTGACGGGGGCGGCGGATGAGCCGCCTCCGCTACCGGGATGCGATGGTGCGCTGTAAGCGGTAATTGTAATACTCTGACTCATACCGGCCGGTGCAGAGGAGGATATGGCCTTTACACGAATGAGCACCGTACCGGGGGCAAGCCCGGACATGTCGTTTCCGGTTCCGTCCGTCCAGATCACGCCACCATCTGTGGAACACTCCATATCCGCTGTGACACCGGAAATAGTGCCAGTGGCGGAGCTTGCGGAGGGCTGCGTTACAGTGCAGGAGGGAGCGGCCGGACGGGCCGTAAGTGAAATGCTCTGCGCCGCACTGTCGTTTGTCGTTGTACCGTCGCCTTTCTTCACGAGTGAAATTGCGGTGTCAAACCATGCGTTTGCAATGGAGATATTGCCGGTGTCGTCTGCTGTGATATCTGCTCCATTTATCGCATAGCTGCCGTTTGCCGTCAGGCCGGTCAGCTGTTCGGCAGCGTAATCCACACCCGCTGAGGGCGTTGCTTCCGCGATGCCGGTATAGGCAGTCAGTGTGACGCTCTGCGCGGCGGATGCCAATACGGTGCCCGTCGCCTTGACGCGGATGACATATGTACCTGACGCAAGCGTCATTGTCCCACTGGCGGAAGTCCATGTGCCGCCGTTGTTTGCGCTGTATTCGTGCTCGGGTGTCATGGGGATGCTGCCGCTGCCGCCGATGATCGAGGGCTGGGAGGGGCTTAGGGCAGGTGTCGCCGTTTGGGTGATGTCAATACTCTGCACTGCTGATTCGGAGGTCGTGCTGCCGTTTCCCATATCCTTGACCTTGATACCATTTCCTACCGTGATACTGTCGATGACCCCTGAAAGGTCTGTGGAGGGGTCGGCGCAGTTTATCCAGATTGTTCCGCCGTCCAACGAGTATTGCATCTGCGTTGTGGTGCCCGTCAGCATCCCGGCGTCTGCGCCGTCAAAAGAAAAGGATGCAGAAGGCGTCGTTGCGGGGTTTCCGGTATAGGCAGTCAGCGTGACGCTCTGTGCGGCGGATGCCAATACGGTGCCCGTCGCCTTAACGCGGACAAGATATGTACCTGACGCAAGCGTCATTGTCCCACTGGCGGAAGTCCATGTGCCGCCGTTGTTTGCGCTGTATTCGTGCTCGGGTGTCATGGGGATACTGCCGCTGCCGCCGATGGTCGAGGGCTGGGTGGGACTTAGGGCAGGTGCGGTTGCTTGCGTGATATCAATGGTCAAAACGTCCCCGGCCGCGCTCGTTGTGGTTTCCTTCACCCACACGCGTATATCGTTGACCGCCGTAATGCTGCTTAGGCTGCCTGTCAGGTCCGTGTCTGTCGTGCAATCGGTATAACTCGCGCCGCCGTTTAAACTGTATTCCATCAGTGCGGTCGTGCCCATGAGCTTTCCTGCGTTGTCGCCGTCAAAGGAAAACGTAATGCCGCTGGGCGCGTTTGCTTTCCAGTTGGCGGTGTAGCTTTTGTCTCCTGTGCTGTCTGTGGGGATTGTAACGGTCTGATTTGTGTTGCCTGTCAGAGCCGTTCCGCTCCAGCCTACGAAGGAATGGCCCGCTCGGGTGGGGGTATTTAGCGTAAAATCGGCAGTTTCTATGGTATAGCTTGCGGGGTTTGTGCCGGAAACAGTACCGCCGTTGAGCTCATAAGAGATGTCATAAGCGATCACCGTCGAGGTCCCCATCAGGGTAATTACGGATGCGGGCATGGTAATGTTGCCGGATTGCACGGTTGAGTATGTAGCGCTGCTGGCGAGGTCTACCCACTTCGACCAAGCGTAGCCCGGGCGGAGCACGGCATTAATAGCCACGCTTTTGCCCGGCAGGTAAACGCCGCCTGTCGTCGAGCTTACACCCGCGTCCGGGTTCAAAGTAAGCGTATAATAGTACAATGTGGCGGAGGTTCCGGTTTTGTCCACACTCTGCCCGGTATAGGTATCCGTTGTGGCGTCCCAAACGTAGTAGGTAGTTCCATCCGCAAGACCCGAAAAGGTATAGACGCAGGTTGAACTTGAAAACGACCCAGCAACCGCGTTTTCCAGCGCACTTGATGAAGTGGATAGCTGGATTGTCGGCGTATCGCTTCTCCAGTCGCTGTTGTCCTTCTGCACCGTCACGGTGGCGGTATAGCTTGGCGGCGCTAGTGTCAGGGGTGCGGCATTGGACGCAATCGTGCCCGTATAAGTACCGTTCGCGGTAGTCACGCTTACTGCCGTTTTGCCGCTTGGCAGATAAACATACAGCTTGCCGTCCGCATCGGTTTGCATATCGGTTGTGCCGTAGGTATAGCCGGTAAGGGCGGGCGTTGTCGTCAGGCTTGTCACGGATGTGTTTTCGTTCCCTGCGGGAAGCGTGAGGGTGTACAGCTCGACAGCCGCACCGCTGCCGTTCACCGGGCTGGCGATTGAGGTAGTGGGGGTGGAGAATTGAGGCTTACAAAGCGCATTCACGCTGCCGCCGGTAATGGTTACCGTTCCGTTTCCTGCCCCCGTCACGTAGCCACCACGACCAATGCCTTGACTACTATTTTCAGTTAGCGCATAGACCGTGCCGCCGGAGATAGTAATGGGGCCAAAGCTTGCTTGATTTCTGCCGCTGCCGATGCCCGCGCCATAAAAGCTATAGGCGCTGACCGTGCCGCCGCTGATCGTGATGCTGCCGTTACTCTCTCCGGTGCCATATATGGAGTTTCCTCCGATGCCCGCGCCAAAGCCGGTTTGCTTTCGGCAATAGGCCTCCAGCGAGCCTTCGCCGAAGATTTCAAGAGCCGCTCCGGACGCAACGTGCAAGCCGGCCTTTTCATAATTTGCGGAATATAGCTTGTTGTTGCCGTCAAGGGTCAGGTTCACCCTCGCAGTCCCCTGAATATCGAAGGGGGAGAGGGCATAGGAATTGGCAGAACCCGTGGGCGTCGCGGCCCCGATGGAGCAGTCCGACAGGATAATATTGTGCTCACCGCTCAGAACGACCACCGTATTGGTGACATCGGGTTCGTTGGTGCCATCGCTGGTGCTGCTGCCCGTGATGATGAATCTACTGCCGTACTCTATCCAGTTCGTGTTATCGGTGGAATATTTCATGGCGCCGTCGTCGTCTTCTTTAAAATACAGACTGCTCTCGCCGATGCTTATCGGGGTAAGCCCCGCCAGCGCGGGCAGGGTAAGCACCGGCAGCAGCCCCACCGCCAAAAAAACGCTAAAAATTCTCTTTTTCATGTTTTCTCCTCCTGTTTTTTCTTTGTCCGCGTGGGAAACTCTGGCACGCTACCTGCCCGGCGCGCAAAGCCGCACACGCCTTTTTGGGTGGGATGCTCGGTCAGAATGCCGAAGTCGCCATACCGGCAGTACCAGCACTCCCGGTTTGAGAACAGCCGTCCCTCGCCCTGCTCGAACCAGTCGCAGAAGTCGCCCTGTTCTATTTCAAGCTTTCTAAGTGACGCCCTTTGCTCCGCGCTTCTTTCACACGGTTCTCTTGCCATCCAAGTCACATCCCAACAGCATATTTCACGCAGAATATACAAAAAAGCCACGACCGAAAACCGGCCGTGGCGTAATTGTCGAATATTTGGCGTAAATGTCGGATTTTACCGGGGCAGGGACGGCAGATGAAAAAGAACACGCGTTCGAAAAACACCGTTTTCAGCGGAAAACTCCGCCATGCCGTTGTACCGTTCGGCGGTGTATTGAATGCTTCTTGTTCCAGTCCCGCCGCCGGGCTTCTGAGATTTTGGGAAACCGCTTTCAAAGGTAATATTGTCTTCACATGAATTTTCAATAACAATATGCAGCTTTCCCGCGCCGTTATAAACGGAATAGGCAATCTTTACGTTAATAAACTTCGCCGCTGCGTCCGGACAGCGCAGGCAGCCCTCCACCGCGTTTTCAAAGGAATTGGCAAGCATCCCAGCCAGAGCGACTTCGTCCAGCGGGAGGCTTGCGGGAATGCCCGCATCTACTTCGGTTCGGATGCCGCTCTCCCTTGCCCGCGCCGCCCATCTGGATAAAATGGCATTCGCCGCCGGATGCTCGCAAACATCTGCAAGCGTTGCGCCCTCCCCTTTGTGTCTGGGCGTTCAAATAGGAAAGCGCCTCCTGCGTTTTCCCGCCCACAAGCATTGCCAGAAGCGTGTCGAAGTGATGCCGGAGATCGTGGCGGGCGGCGCTGACAGCCGCCTTCTGCTCGGCAAGCTGCTCCTCCCACAGCTTATTTTGCTGTGCCAGAATGCGTTCCCGCTCCTGTCCCTCATATTTTGCCGCGATGGCGTTGATGGATTGGAAAATCAGCCAATAGACGCCGAAAAACACAAGATAGGAGCTTGCGACCAGATACCAGCGGTAGTCCGGCTCATACCAGTAGAAACGCGGGACATACAAAATAACCGCCTCTAACGCATAGAAGGCAAAGGCTACAAACGCGATGAAGCGCCATTCCTTCGCCAGAAGTTTCACCAGCTTACGAAAGCGGGGACGCAAAATTTTAAAGTTAAAAAACAAAAGCGCGCCGAACAACACGGTTCGGTACAGCAGATACTGGAGGTTATAGGCGAGCGGTGTCGCTTCCGTAGCCCACACATCCGCGAGGTAACTGATGCCAAGATACAAATTGAATTGCGAAAACATAACAAAAATCGATACCGGCCATCTGTCCGCCGAGCAGAGGACAATCAGGATCAGGCACAGTCCCATTTCAACGGGAACAATCAGGCTCTCCGCCAGTTCCTGTCCCCATACTGCCAAAAGTGCGCAGTATGCCAAGGCCGCCCGGAAAAAATGACCAGTGTAAGCCCAACCCGTTTTCTTCCCGGTGCCTTCAGCTTGACGAGCGAGAAGATGATGTAAGCCGCCGTCTGCAAAAATTGCACAAATATCACGATACCAGTTATCATATCCATAAAAAAGCTCTCCCTCAGCGATTGCAGACATAATCCATGTACCGCTTTTTAAACTCCGCGTACTTTCGACTGAGTATCGGGATTTTTGACCCGGTGGAAAACGAGACATTCCCGGATGTAAGCTGGGCGATAATGTTGTTGAGCTGCTCCACTGGAAAAATGCATAGCTTTGCTTATGCCCGATCGTTTCCGCCGCATCGGTAAACGAAATGAAATGAACCAATTCATCGCTACCGTAAAAGGCCTAGATATATGAATACTGCGCTATGCTTTTTCCTATATAAGGAATCGATTTCCGACAAAGCCCACTATTTATATTTCCCCGAGCACTCCAAATTTTGTATGTACGATAATGGTAACACAAAGAATAGCGGATTACAATTTGTGATTCACCATCGCACATCTGAGCTTATTTGATGTGGCAAACAGCCCATATAAAGGTTATCCGGACATGAAAAATCAAGAAACCTTTATGACCATCACCATCAATGGGAGTGCTCTGACGGCAATATTAATGGCAACCACTTTCGCAGGCGGAACGATTACCCGACACCGGAGCGTCTGGGTATCCGCACAACACAGCGCCGGATGAACCCACACAGTTGCCGCTATACGCCGACCACACTGCGCGTCTATCGGCAGCTATTATGACCACGTTTCGAACACATGTTAAAATCCAAAAAAAGAAAAAGTTCTGAAACAGTTACGTTTCAGAACTTTTCTTGGTGGAGAATAGCGGGATCGAACCGCTGACCTCCTGACTGCCAGTCAGGCGCTCTCCCAGCTGAGCTAATCCCCCAGATAGTAGCGAGTGCAAATATAAACTTTTGATATCCTATAAGAGAACGAGAGCAATACATACGTGCATCAAACCTGCCTTGTGCCAATCCCCCGAATCCCTTGCCCTGCAACGCTGTGTGGCAGCCGCAGCACTCAGAACAGTTGTCAGTATAGCAAAGAAAAACGGCTTTGTCAACAGAAAAAGCCAAATTTTTTTCAAGGACCTGTTTCTCTGTTTTTTATCCTTTGTTGCAGGATGGCGCAGGCCCTTCCCACCAAAAGGGTTTCCACCTCCTCTCGGTATAAATTTCCACGGAAGCGATATACTTCTTCTTGAGGTGATAATAATGGACAACGGTATTTCCTCCGCCATGGCCTTTGGTGCGCTGCTGCGGGACAACCCGGAGGCCGCCCGCATTTACGACGCCTGCACCCCTCAGGAAAAGCAGCGGCTCCTGCTCCGCATTGAAAGCACCCCTGCGGAGCAGATGGAGACCCTTGTCTCCAACCTGCATATTGGTCTTTAATACGGATTCATCGCACAAAACGCCTGCGGGGTCTTAATCGGCCCCGCAGGCGTTTTATAGACGGATACATACAATTTTTCAGACACCTTTTGTGAAAAATAACCATATATATTTCTTCGTCTCTGCTAAATTTCTTCTATGAAAATGTTTCCTTTCTGTCTTGTATTGTCGAATTCAAACTGCTATAATAGCTCAACTAAACTTTTACAATAAGCATTGCTAAAGCACTAGATTCCGCAGCACGTATACGGCCCTGCACACATCTCGATTTTGAAAGGATGGAGAACAGATTATGAAGAGTGTAAAAGAGAGAGCAGCAGCCGTAGGTTCCGCCCCCTTGACCGCTTCCAAAACAGGCCGCAAAAGAGGTCTTGGCATTCAGGCAAAGCTGCTGATTGCCCTGATTCCCATGATTGCGGTGGTTATCATCGGGATTTTGGTGATTATTCAGTCTGCAGCCTCCAAAATTCTTTTGGAAAGAGGAGACTCCCTGCTGGAGGCCAACACCGACAATGTGGTCAGCATGGTCCAGACGTGGATGAGCGGCGTCACCTCCACGCTGGACGCCCAGCGCGACACGCTGGAATACATGGCGATGACCCCCGAAGAGGAGCTGGCCTACCTTCAGCACATTGCCGGTACCGACGAAGATTTCCCCGACGGCCTCTATTTTGCCACTACGGAAGGCACTCTTATCCACCAGAGCTTTGTTCCCGACGCCAGCTATGAGCCTCGGGAAAGAGTTTGGTATCAGGAAGGTCTGGCCTCCGACAGCTTTGTTTTCGGCTCCGCTTATCTGGACATTATCACGAATATGAACGTAGTCAGCGTCTCTTCCTCTCTGCACAATAAGGATGGAGGGGTTCGTGGTGTAGCTGCCGCGGACATCTATTTAACCGCACTTTCCGGCATTGTGAAGCAGGTGCAGCTTGAGGAGACCGGCAGTGCATTTCTGGTAGATGCCAACACGGATATGATTATCGGCCACAAGGAAGACGCCCTGTCGGGTCAGGTTCTCTCCGAGCTTACCGACAATCCCCTCTATATACAGGTATCCCAGTGGATTACGGATGGGGTATTTGGCCTTCAGACCTTCGGCTCCGGCGACGATACAATTTCTCTTGACCTCAAACAGGTGCCCGGCTGCAACTGGGTGGCGGTTTCCTATGTCCCCAGAGCGGAGATTTTGCAGGATCTGAACTTCCTGACCACCCTGCTTTCCTCCATCGCGCTGGGTTCCATCGTGATTCTCACCGCAATGATTTTCATTATGACCCGTTTGATTGTCATTGCGCCTGTAAAAAAGCTGGACGCTGCGGCCCGCCGCATGTCCGACGGCGACTTGACCGTCAAGCTGGACCACCTCTCCGGAGACGAATTCGGCACACTGACCACCAACTTCGGAAAAACCGCGGAACGGCTCCACGATTATGTGGACTATATCGACGAAATCTCGGCCGTGTTGGACGAGATTGCCGGGGGCAATCTCACCTTCACCCTGAAGCGCGAGTATTTGGGCGACTTTGCCCGCATCAAGGCAGCCCTTGAAAATATTTCCGTCTCCCTGAACCAGACTCTGTCCCAGATCAATCAGGCATCCGATCAGGTTTCCGTGGGGGCGGACCAGCTTTCCGCCGGAGCGCAGACCCTGTCTCAGGGCGCAACGGAGCAGGCCTCCGCCGTGGAGGAGCTGTCCGCCACCATCGAAGATCTGTCCCAGCAGGTGCGCGCAAACGCCTCCGCCTCCCGTAAGACCAGCAACGATGTGGACTTTGCCGCCACCCGCGTCTCCGAGAGCAACGATCGGATGCAGCAGTTGATTTCCGCCATGAGTGATATCAACGAGCGCTCCGCCCAGATTAGCCGCATCATCAAATCCATCGATGATATCGCATTCCAGACCAACATTCTGGCCCTGAACGCCGCTGTGGAAGCTGCCCGGGCGGGCGCCGCCGGCAAGGGCTTCGCGGTGGTGGCGGACGAGGTGCGGAATCTGGCTTCCAAATCCGCCGAGGCCGCAAAGGGAACCGCAGACCTGATTCAGGCCTCTAAGGAAGCCGTCCAGCGGGGCAGCGCTCTGGCGGATGAAACCGCTGCCTCCCTCCGCTCCACGGTAGAGGACATCAAGTCCGTCACGCAGGCGGTGGACCAGATTGCGCAGGCCTCCGACGAGCAGTCCCGCTCCATTGAGCAGGTTTCTCAGGGTGTGGAGCAGATTTCCCGCGTGGTGCAGACCAACAGCGCCACGGCGGAGGAAACCGCCGCCTCCAGCGAGGAGCTTTCCGCACAGGCACAGATGCTGCGGGAACTGGTGGATCGTTTTCAGCTGAAAGACAACTGAGCCGTGCGCCTTTTCCCCACCGTTCATTTGCATCATTTACGGTGGGCGGCAAGTTCTTTTCCTGCAAAGCTTTATCTCACCTTCATTTTGCAGTGGCTGCCCCATGTGCGGCTGCGGATGGTTTTCCCATATCAGTAAAGGCTCCGCCGGAACGCTGTTCCGGCGGAGCCTTTTATCTCTCTTTGCCTATTGGCGTTATACATCGTAAAGCCGCACACAAACTGTGGTTTGATCAATTACAGCGTCGATTGACAGTCCGAAACGCGGCGCATCCATATCCCCCCGCAAGCTAATCATTAAACCCTTCTTCAATCGGCAGTCTAAAACAGCACGCTTATACAACAGCCCCGCAAGCATAGGATTCCCAAAAAACCGCGTCAGGAAAGCTTCTCCTTCAGGGCCTCCCAAAGCTCGATGGATTTAAACCTGAGTGCATAGCCGCTCCCGTCCTCCGTAATGAGCTTTACGTCGTCGTCACTCAGTCCCGCAGACATGGCAGTCTGGGCCAGACTGGTGGTGGAAGCCGTGCAAAGGGGCGGAAACACCACACACCACCAATTGCGCCCCGCGCCCTCTCCGATCAGCACCCGCAGGGCCAGATAATCCCCCGCCGGGAGGGTGAAGTCCTCGTATTCCCGAGTGGGGAAGGTAGTTTCCTCCAGCTCCGCCGTCACGGAATAAGTATACCCTTCCGTGGCAATTTCCTCCGCCGCCAGTGTTTGAAGCTCCGGCAAAGCAGCCCGTAGGGCCTTCTCCGCCGACGCTCGGTCCTCCGACGCCTCCAGAATTTCTGTGGCTCTTTCCAAAAGCCGGTCCCGGACCCGGAGTTTCAAAGCCTGATCCTCCTCCGAATCGGAGTTTGCTAAAATGTGCAGCCGCACCACCCGGTCCGCCAGCTCCTGCTGGCGGTGGAGAGAGGATATCCCCCACACCAGCGCCGCCGCAAGGCCGATGCCCAGCGCGATTTCCAACACGCGGCCCGTCCGGCGGGCGCGCCGCTCCTTCGTCTTCTGCATACCGTTTCCGTCCTTTACCTTCCCGCCAAAAGGCGGGTGATGTACCGGGCAATCGTCCCGTTTGTAAAAGTTTGGACAGAAACGCAAAATTTCATACCTCCGGCACAGGCCTGGTCAAAAAGGTCTGGGGATATACCGTTCTCAGCGCATCAAACGCCCCACGAGCCGCCGCCCCGTCTTCAAACAGGCCGAACACCGTGGGGCCGGAGCCGGTCATCACCGCGCCTGCCGCGCCGAAGTGAAGCAGCCGGGCCTTGATGTCCCCAATCGTCTCCGCCTCATTAGGCGTGAGAACCTCTTCAAACACGTTGACCATTGATTCCGTCATAGCCCGCAGATCTTTTCCCAGCAAAGCGGCGTGCAGAGCCTCGTGGTCAGGATGCGTCTTCAACTTTTCCACCCGTACCCGTCCGAACAGCGCCGGTGTGGGCAGACCGAAGTCCGGTTTGCACACCACGATTTGGCAGGGCGGCATAGACGGCCAGTCTGTCAGCCGCTCTCCCCGCCCCTCCGCCAGGGCGGTTCCGCCCCGGACGCAATAGGGCACGTCACTGCCAATCCGCTCCCCCATGGTTTCCAATTCCCGGTCTGTCATCTCCGGGCGCAGGATCGTCCGCAAAGCGCGCAAAACAGCAGCCGCGTCGGAACTGCCCCCGGCCATGCCCGCCTGCGCGGGAATGCGCTTTTCAATGATGATTTCCGCACCGGGTGTAGCACCGGTTTCATTGAAAAACACTCTGGCGGCCCGGCCCGCCAGATTGTCCTCCCCCTCTGGCAAATCCGTGCCGGGGACACGGACGAGAATCCGCCCGTCCGCCCGCAGGCGCACCGTCAGCGTATCCCCCAAGTCCACGGAAATCATGACCATTTTTAAATCGTGATAACCGTCCGCCCGGCGACGGAGAATATCCAGCGTTAAATTCAACTTCGCCGGGGCAAAAAGAGTTAATTCCTTCATCATGTTTCCTCCACAATCGGCAAATCCACCACGTCCAGTCCCCGCCGCATGGCATATTCAATGGTATAGCGGGTACCCCCGGGGCTGCCGTCGAACATGGCGATCAGCATGGACGCGTGGTCCACCATGTACCGATCCCGGCGCTGCATGCAGCTGGGGCTGTATGCGGCGGAAACCACCGTTTCATAGTCGCACCGGTCAAGCAGCCCCCGATACCGCGCCCGCTCCGCCTCGGACCAGGCGTTCGCCTGCGAGGGACAGGGAATCGCCGCCTCCACCGTCACCTCCGGGTGCCGCTCCTTCAGCGCCAGCACGCACTCGCAGGCATACAAATCGCAGCCCTGCGCCATACCGCACAGAAAGTGGCTGTACCCTTCCGCATAAGCGGCCTCCACGGCATCCAGAAGCCGCTGCTTCAGGGACGCGCAGCGCGGGTCGCTCTCTTCATAGCCCCATGGCAGCTTTCCCGGTCGATGCCCCGTAAAGCAGCAGGCCGACTGTCTTCCCCGCATTCGCGGTTTCCCTCCTTCCGTTCCGTCCCCTTTTGCATAAGGGACTTCCTCCGGCAGGCCGCGCATTTCCCCGGCAGCCGGACTGTATTTTAATCTTCATAGCAGTTTGCACCATTATAGAACAGGCGTTCCTGTTTGTAAAGTCCAATTTTAAAAACCATAAAAAGTCGAAAATTTTCTTTTAGGACATATTTCCCTCTTGCACTTTTTTTGCCGCCGTCGTATACTAATGGGCAGAAAGCAACTGAATACGTGTCTTCAGGGCGGGGTGCGATTCCCCACCGGCGGTATAGTCCGCGACCGGGCATCCATTGGATGTCCGCTGACCCGGTGCAACTCCGGGACCGACAGTGAAGCCTCCTTCAAGGAGGCCCAGTCTGGATGGAAGAAGATCATAGCGGCAGAGCTGCGCCTAGGCGTGCTCCTTTGTTGCTTGTTTCACCTTGGGAAGACTCAGTACTCAAGGTGTTTTCAAGACAATTAAGGGAGTGTGTTTTTTATGTCCCAGCCCGAAACCACCACAGCAGGCCGCACCCATGCAAAATCCCGCACCCACCGGCTCACCGTCACCGCCATGCTCAGCACCGTTGCTCTTGTCCTGATGACCCTGGATTTCTCGGTTCCCCTGATCCCTGCGTTTGTCAAAATGGACGTGTCGGAGCTTCCCGCTCTGCTGGCGGCTTTCAGTCTCGGCCCGTGGTACGGTGTGGCGGTGTGCTTTATTAAAAATGCCCTTCACCTTTTACAAACCTCCACCGGAGGGGTGGGCGAGGCGGCAAATTTTATGATGGGCGCCGTTTTTGTGGGCACCGCAGGCGTTATCTATGATCGCTTCGGCCAACACAAGAGCCGCAGGGGCGCATTGGTCGGCGCGCTGATCGGGGCGGTTGCCATGGCGCTCATTTCGGTACCTCTGAACTACTATTTTACCTATCCCGTCTACGCCAAGTTCATGCCCATTGATGTGATTCTTGGTATGTATCAGGCAATCCGTCCCTCTGTGAACGGGCTTTTGGAATGCCTTGTCACCTTTAACATGCCGTTTACCTTCCTGAAGGGGGTCCTGACCGTGGCACTGTGCTTTTTGATTTACAAGCCTCTGTCTCCCCTTCTGCACAGGTAAGCGCTTTTTCGGCATGGCAGGCGGCTTGCTCCGCCTGCCATCTCCGCTTTTGAAAGGAGCGTTTTCCCTTGAGCAACGAAACTTTGATTCCCCAGACCGAGCCTTCCGGCCCGGAAGAGCTTTCCCCCCCTCCGGAAAAAAAGAGTTCCCGTGCGCGGCTGTGGCTTCAAAAGGTGCTGCATGACGACCGCACCCCCATCCGGCTTCTTTTTATGCTGGGGCCGTGGGTGGCGTATCTGTGCGTGGAGTATCTGAATGAAAACAACCCCTTCACCGCCTTGAATGCCACCCAGCTTCTTTTTTCCGCCTTCTGGTACTATCTCATTTTCTGGGTGTGCCGGATGCTTACGGGGCGGCTCAAGACCGCCGCGGGCGTAGGCGCGGTCTTTTGCTTTTTGCTGGGGGTTGCGAATCATTATGTTTTGAAATTCCGGGGACGCATCATTTTCCCTGTGGATCTGATGACGCTGGGCACTGCCGCCAATGTAGCCACCGGCTATGATTTCAGGCCGGACAAAACCGTCTGGCTGGCAGCGGCCATTCTGGCGGTATATTTGCTGCTGTTGGCTCTGGTCCCTAAGCAAATCAAGGGTCGGCAAAAGCTGCGGCGGGTCACGGCTTTTGGATCCTTGGCTGCCTCCGCCGTCTTTCTATACGCCTTTTTCTGCACACCGCTGCTCCCCAGCGTTGGTATCTGGGCACAGCAGTGGAAGACCCAGCAAAACGGCTTTATGCTGAATTTCATGACTGCTCTGCGGTACAGCTTTGTCTCCGCGCCGGATGGCTATTCTGCAGAGGAGGCCCAAAAGATTGCCGGCGGAACCTTTGCCGGAACCGTAAGCGGAACGGTGTCTGCTGCGCCACCGGAAAATCTGCTGGTGATTATGAACGAGTCCTTTGCGGATATGCAATCCAGCTTTCCCAATCTGGAGCTGACGGAAGACCCCATGCCCTTTCTCCATTCTCTGACGGAGAACACGGTGAAGGGCACGATGATTTCCCCCGTCACCGGCGGCGGAACCGCCAACGTGGAATTTGAATATCTCACGGGAGACTCTCTGGCGTTTCTCCCCTCCTCCACCGTAGCCTACCAGCTTTACTGCTACGATGGAATGCCCTCTATGGTGTCCCAGATGTCTTCTCTGGGATATCGCTCCGTGTCCTTCCACCCCTATCTCTCCTCCGGCTGGAACCGCACGTCCGTCTACCGCTGGATGGGCTTTGACCGGCAGATGTATCAGGAGGACGTAAAGGACCCCCAGTACATAAGAAATTACATCAGCGACTCGTCGGACTATCAGCAGCTTTTCCGTCTCACCGACGAGACGAACGGCCCTCTGTTTGTCTTCAACGTCACCATGCAGAACCACAGCGGCTACTCTCAAGGCTGGAAGAACCTTGAGCGCACCGTGGAGTTGGACGGAGCCAGCAAGGGCGCCTCCGCGGTGGCAGCCCAGTATTTCTCCCTTATCCGGGAAAGCGACAATGCTATCCGGGAACTGATTGAGCACTACAAGGCCTCCGATGAGCGGACCATGATCGTCTTCTTCGGCGACCACCAGCCGCCCCTTGGCAACAGCTTTTATGAAGATCTGTACGGCAAAAAGCTGGACGACCGCACAGCGGCAGAGGTATTTCAGCAGTACGAAACGCCGTTTTTTATCTGGGCCAACTATGACCTGCCGGAGCAGGAGGACGTAACCATCAGTGCGAACCTGCTGGGTACGCTGACCATGGACTTGGCGGGGATTCAGCCCACTGGCTACGAGCGGCTGCATCAAAAGCTGCTGGACACGCTGCCTGTTAACTCCACCGTGGGCTTTGGAAGAGCCGACGGCACGCTTCTTGGCGATACAGAGGAAAGCAGCCTTTCCTCAAAAGAGGAGCGGCTTTACAACAGCTATCGCATGATGGCCTATAACCACCTGTTCGACGACGGAAACCATCCCAAGGGATATTTCGGGCCGACTACGAACCCAAAAAAATAATTTTTTATTTTCAAAAGCTTATTTCTGATGTAAAAAGCCGCCGGTTGGCGCGGGGACCTTTGTCCCCGCCGCCAACCGGCGGTCTTCTTTTCCGCTTCTTTGCGGTCAATCTCCCAATTTTCGGTCATACAGGTCCAGAAAGGAATATTCCTTCCCCCGGGACTTCACGCCCACCATGGTGTCCAGCTGTACTCCATGGATGGCGGCAAAAATGGACTTTTCCACATTTGGATTCGTCTTTTTCAGCTCCCGGAGCAGAACCTTCATCTCCTGCCTCTTACTGTGGCCCACCCCGTCCTCGGCCGCGTCCCTCTCCTCCGTAAACCGGCAGGCACACTGCAAAAATTGCAGATGGTTGTAATTTTTCCACGAGATGACGTCCTCCTCGTGAACACAGTACAGCGGACGAATCAGCTCCATGCCGGAAAAATTTTTGCTGCGGAGCTTGGGCGGCATGGCTTGAATCTGCGCGCCGTACAGCAGGCCCATGAGTGTGGTTTCCACCACGTCGGAAAAATGGTGCCCAAGGGCGATTTTGTTGCAGCCCAGCTCCTGCGCCTTGGCATAGAGGAACCCCCTGCGCATCCGCGCGCACAGGTAGCAGGGATTGCGGTCTGCCTGCACAGTCACGTCGAAAATATCGCTGTCAAAAATCGTCACGGGAATTTCCAGCGCGGCCGCATTCTCCTCGATCAGCCGCCGGTTCTCCGGGGCATAGCCCGGGTCCATCACCATAAACGTCAGCTCAAAGGGCCGGTCGGTGTGGCGGCGAAGCTCCTGCATCAGCTTCGCCAGCAGCATGGAGTCCTTCCCTCCGGAGATGCACACGGCAATTTTGTCTCCGGGAGCTACCAGCTCATACCGCTTCACCGCCGCGATGAAGGGGTTCCAAAGTGTTTTACGGTACTTTTTAATAATGCTCCGCTCGGCGGTCTCACAGGGAGTCAGGTCCTTTGGCATAGTTTTTTCTCCAATATGTGTAAAGTCATTTTGCTTGCATCAAAAATCCGCCAGCTAAAGGCGTCAGAACCAAATGGCGGCCAATTTCAAAAGCGACGCAAAGGTTCGCCGGAGCCACGAGCGATTTTTCCAGTCCTCCATGGTGTAAAGGGCGCTCTCCGCCATCACGGCGTCCATGTCCTCCAAAAGCTCCTCCACCACCGGCATGTCATAAAGCAGGGCGGCGCTTTCAAAATGGAGCTGGAAGGAACGGTAATCCATGTTGGGGCTGCCTACCAGCGCCATTTTCCGGTCCACCAGCACGCTCTTTGCGTGGATAAAGCCGGGGGTATATTTATAGATTTTCACCCCATGGCGCAAAAGCTCGCCCCAATAGGTTTCCGCCACTATATAGGCGTATTTCTTGTCCGGAATGGCGGGCATCATCAGCCGCACGTCCACGCCGGAGTCCGCCGCGATGCACAGCGCCTGCTGCATGGATTCCTCCACTGCGTAGTAGGGCGTTGTGATATAGAGAAAGCGGGTGGCGGAAGAAATAAGCTGGAAAAACGTATCCTCCATGGGGTTGTCCGGGTTGTTCAGCGGCCCGTCTGTAAACGCCTGACAGAACCCCGGGGCCTCCGGCCCCTCCGTCCGGGGACGGTAATAGTCGTCCTCGTTGGGCAGGGTTCCGTACATCATCTCCCACATCTGGATGAACTGGGCCGCCAAGGCCCATGCTCCGTCTCCCTCGATGCGGACTGCGGAGTCTTTCCAGCGTCCGAACCGCTCGAAGATATTTCCGTATTCATCCGCCAGATTGATGCCGCCGGTATAGGCCCAGCAGCCGTCGATCACCGCGATTTTGCGGTGGTCGCGGTAGTTGAAGTAGATGCGGTTCACATAGCGGTGAACCGGGTTGAAGTCCCGGATTTCAATGCCCGCGTCCTGAATGGTCTGAATCATGTCGTCGGAAAAGCGGGTGAGATTCCCGAAGTCGTCAAAAATCACGTGGATTTCCACACCGGCTGCGGCCCGCTCCTTCAGCGCATCCAGAATCCGGTCCCAGATTTTTCCCTCGGCAATGATGAAATACTCCAGAAAGATATATGTCTCGGCCTGTTGGATGTGGGCAATCAGGTCTTCAAAAAACTCCATGCCGTCGCCAAAATATTTGGCAGAGGTTCTGTTATACAGCAGAAAGTCACGCTTTTGTAGATAGGCCGCCACGCGGCCCATGGCTGCATCCTTCCGGGTGAGCTTTGCCACGTTGTTTTCGCTCTGGCGGCGGGTGCTCTCCCGCTCGGCGGGGGGCGGAACCTTTTTCAGGCTCAGGGTCTTCGCCTGATGGGTGCCGCCCCACAGAAAGAACAGCAGCATACCGGACACCGGCAGCACCAGCAGCAGACACAGCCAGCTAAGCTTATAGCTGGGGCTTCCGGAGCGCAGAAACACGCTCACCGCCATCACCACGCCCGTCAGCTCCAGAATTGCATAGGCAAGACTTGCATGCTGCTTCAAAAGCCGCGTCAGCAGCAGCGTTACCACAATCTGCACCAGCACCGTAAGCACGCACATGGCAATGCTGGACACGGCGGATATCCGCCGCTCAATTCTCTGGCTGCGTGCCTGTCTGTCTCCCGTCCGGCGCATAAACCGCTCCCTTCCTGTCAATCCGGCGGCCCGACCTGAGGGCCTGCCGCTGTGCCGACGCCTGTCGGCCTTACCTGCTCTGCTTCAGCAGCTCGTGCTGGATGTCCCATACCTTCCGGGACAGGTCCACATAGTATTTGTGGGGATTGTCAAACCGTTTCACCTCATCCCACAGCGTGTCCACCTGCTGGGCACAGTATGCCCGGATATCCCGCAGCTCCGGCTGGCGGTACACCAGCTTTCCCCCCAGATAAATGGGCACCTGCAACTCCCGCACGGTAAAGTTCGTGAGAGTTTTCCGTTTCCATGTAGCCAGCGGGTCAAACAGCTCCAATGGCTTTGTATCGTCCAAAACCTCGTCGTGAAGACAGATGTAATCCGCTTCCGCCTTTCCGGTGGCCCGGTCATACAGCCGATAGGTCTTTTTAAAATGGGGAATCGTAATCTTCGCGATATTTTCGCTGACCTTGATTTTGGGAAGGATGTTCCCCTCCTTGTCCTCCACCGCCGCCAGCTTGTACACCCCGCCGAACACCGGCTCGCTGCGGGCCGTAATCAGCCGCTCGCCCACGCCGAACATGTCGATTTTGGCCCCCTGCTGTACCAAATCCTGAATCAGGTATTCGTCCAGTGCGTTGGACACGGAAATCTCACAGCCCGGCCAGCCTGCGTCGTCCAGCATTTTGCGGGCCTCCCGCGTGAGATACGCCATGTCGCCGGAGTCCAGACGGATGCCGCATTTCTGGATGCCCAAAGGCCGCAACACCTCGTTAAAGGCACGGATCGCGTCCGGCACGCCGGACTTGAGGGTGTTGTAGGTGTCCACCAGCAGCGTTGCGTTGTTGGGATAAAGGCGGCAGTAGGTCTGAAACGCCTCATACTGGCTGTCGAACATCTGCACCCATGCATGGGCCATGGTTCCCCCGGCAGGAACACCGTAAATTTGGTCGGCAATGGCGCAGGCAGTTCCCCCGCAGCCGCCGATATAGGCGGCCCGTGCGCCGGTGATGGCCCCATCCGTCCCCTGGGCGCGGCGGGAGCCGAATTCCAGCACCGTGCGTCCCTTGGCGGCGCGGACAATGCGGTTTGCCTTGGTGGCAATCAAACTCTGGTGGTTCACAGCCAGCAGCAAAAACGTCTCGATGAGCTGCGCCTGAATAGCAGGCGCACGGACCGTTATCAGCGGCTCCTGCGGAAAAATCGGAGTTCCCTCCGGGATAGCGTACAAATCGCCGGTGAAGCGGAAGCTCTTCAAATAGTTTAGAAAGGCCTCGGAAAACAGCTTCCGTCCCCGGAGATAATGAAGGTCCTCTTCTGAAAAATGCAGGTCCTCGATGTATTCGATCACCTGATCCAGTCCCGCCGTCAGAGCAAAACCGCCCTGATCCGGCACGCTACGGAAAAACACGTCGAAATAGGTAATCCGGTCCTGAAAGCCCGTTTCAAAGTACCCGTTTCCCATGGTCAGCTCATAGAAGTCGCAAAGCATGGACATATTGAGTTTCCCGCGGACGCTCATATCGCACCTCAAACGTACTCCGTCAAAAACGGAGGTAATTGCATAGATTATAGCGCTCCCTGCCGGGGAAAGCAATGTTTTCCGCATTTTTCCTTAAAAGTTTGTCGACTCTTTGAATTGACAATCCCGCGCTTCTCCCCTATGATACAAGCAGATTTTAAAATGGCGGACATATGACCGCGCGCGGCGTCCGCATTTGAAAGGAGCCAGAGGCATGGGCCTGATTCTGGGAATCGACATTGGCGGCTCCACCACAAAAGTTGTGGGTCTGGACGCGCGTGGAACCGTGATATCCATGCTCCGCGTCCGGGCGGAGGACCAGCTTACATCGTTATTTGGGGCTCTGGGCAACTATCTTGTCAGCAACCACATGTGGCTGGACGACGTGCAGCAAATTGTGCTCACGGGCGTGGGCGCCTCCTATGTGCAGGAGGATATCCACGGTATTCCCACCTGCCGGGTGGACGAATTTACAGCCAGCGGCACTGGCGCGCTGGCACTCTCCGGTCAATCGGAGGGCGTGGTGGCGACCATGGGCACCGGCACGGCCTTTCTCTGGGCAAAGGACGGAAAGGTAGAGCACCTGTGCGGCAGCGGCATCGGCGGCGGCACCTTGGGCGGCCTTTGCCGCAAACTGGTGGGTGTGGAGCGGTTTGGCCAGATTAAGAAGCTGGCCGTCGGCGGCGACCTTTCCCACGTGGATTTGCGCATTGCGGACATCGTCACAGATGCCGCCAAAACCCTGCACCCGGATATGACCGCCGCCAACTTCGGCAATCTGGCCGAGGATGCCTCCCCCGCAGACCTTGCCGCCGGAGCGGTGAATCTGGTGATTCAGGCCATCGGCACCATGACGGTGCTGGCCTGCCGCTGCTGCGGGACGGATACGGTCATTCTCACCGGCTCCATGACCACGCTGGATCAGGCGGAGCCATCCTTTCAGGTGTTTGAAAAGCTGTACGGCATCCGCTATATCATTCCCGAAAACGCCACCTTTGCAACCGCCATCGGCGCGGCGCTGTGCAGCATCAAGCAGCAAGGCACCGACAGTCTGGGCTGACGCTCTGCTTGACCACCCTCCGCCCCCGCTTTTCTGCGGATTTCCTCACTTCCCCCGATTTTTGCACCCTTTGCGTTTTTCCCGGTTTTTACAACCATTCCATTATTTTTTAATGACCTTTTCCGACGCGGGGGCCAAAAGGCCCCCGCGCTTTTTTTGCGCCTAACCATAGCACGGTCCTGCCGTTTTTCACAAATCAGGGCAGCGGATTTAAGCGCACTTTTCCCAAGCTGGGGTTTGACAGGCGGGCGGCGTTATGCTACTCTAACCTTACAGAGTTACCATTTACTAACTCTCAAGCAGAATTACGTCGAAGGGACGCGTATACGATGCAGCTGGATACCTTACCCATCGGCCAAAGGGCCGTCATTACCGCCGTGGGCGGGCAGGGCGCCCTGCGGTGCCGCCTGCTGGACATGGGGCTGATTCCGAAAACCGTGGTGCGGATTGAGCGGGTGGCCCCTTTGGGGGACCCTATGGAGCTGCTGGTGCGGGGCTATTCCCTGTCCCTGCGGCGGGAGGACGCCCGGAACATCGAAGTGGAGGTCATGCCATGATCTTTGCTTTGGCGGGAAATCAGAACTGCGGAAAAACCACGCTGTTCAACCAGCTCACCGGCTCCAACCAGCACGTTGGCAATTTCCCCGGCGTGACGGTGGACCGGAAATTCGGAGAAATCCGCGGAGAGAAGAACTGCACGGTGGTAGATTTGCCGGGCATCTATTCCATCCGACCCTACACGCCGGAGGAAATTGTCACCCGGAACTTCATTCTGGGCGAGCGGCCCGACTGTATCATCAACATCGTGGACGCATCCAATATCGAGCGAAATTTGTACTTAACACTTCAACTTATGGAAATGCAGATTCCCATGGTTTTGGCGCTGAACATGATGGATGAGGTGCGCAAAAACGGCGGCACCATCAATGTGGCCGGCATGTCTAAGGCCTTGGGGATTCCGGTGATTCCCATTTCCGCCGTGAAAAACGAGGGCGTGAGCGAGCTTGTGGACGCGGCGGTGCAAACCGCCAAGCGCCGTGCGCTTCCCGCCGTCAAGGATTTTTGTCCCCCCGGGCCCGTGCACCGGTGTATCCACGCGGTGGCCCATCAGATTGAGGACCATGCGCAGGCAGCCCGCATCTCCGTTCGCTTCGCCGCCACCAAGCTGATCGAGGGCGATTCGGACTTCGCCGCACGGCTGGACCTGGACCAGAACGAACTGGAGCTGATTGAGCACAGCATCACGGAAATGGAGACGGAGCGAGGGATGGACCGCAACGCAGCTCTTGCCGACATGCGCTATGAGTTTATCGAGCGGGTCTGCCGGGGCACGGTGGTAAAGCCCTCTCAATCTGCCGAGCGGGCAAGAAGCCAGCGGATTGACCGGGTCCTCACCCACCGGATTTGGGCGCTGCCCATCTTTTTCGGCGTGATGCTGTCCATTTTTTATCTCACCTTCAACGTGGTGGGCGCGGTCCTTTCCGATCTTCTGGCAATGGGTATCGATGCGCTGGCCTCCATCGTGGACCGGACGCTGACGCAGTACGACCTGAATCCCGTGGTCCATTCTCTGGTGATCGACGGGGTGTTTGCCGGGGTGGGGAGCGTGCTGTCCTTCCTGCCCATCATCGTGGTGCTGTTTTTCTTTCTCTCCATTCTGGAGGACACAGGGTATATGGCCCGGGTGGCCTTCGTCATGGACCAGCTTCTTCGGAAAATCGGCCTGTCGGGCCGCAGCATCGTACCCATGCTGGTGGGCTTCGGCTGCTCCGTCCCCGCCATCATGGCCACTCGGACGTTGGCCTCCGAGCGAGACAGGCAGATGACGATTCTGCTGACTCCCTTTATGAGCTGCTCAGCAAAGATTCCCATTTACGGCGTGTTTACCGCCGCCTTTTTTCCCGGAAAGGGCGGACTTGTGATGTCCTCGCTGTATCTGATGGGCATTCTGGCAGGCATTCTGGCGGCAAAGCTCATGGACAGCACGGTATTTCGGGGCAACCCCGTCCCCTTTGTCATGGAGCTTCCCAACTACCGTTTCCCCTCGCTTCAAAGCGTTGGGCGGCTGTGCTGGGACAAGGCAAAGGATTTTTTGGAAAGAGCCTTTACCGTCATTTTTATTGCCACGCTCGTTGTCTGGTTCCTCCAGACCTTTGATACGCGGTTCAATGTGGTGGACGACAGCGCGGACAGCCTTCTGGCGCTGACAGGTGCGATGCTCTCTCCCCTGTTTGCCCCCCTGGGCTTTGCGGATTGGCGGGTATCCACCGCACTGGTCACCGGCTTTATCGCCAAGGAGTCTGTGGTGTCCACGCTGGGCGTGCTCACCGGGGCGGCGGGCAATGTTGCAGGAGCCTTGGGCGGGTTATTTACCCCTGCTTCAGCCATCAGCTTTTTAACCTTTACGCTGCTTTATACTCCTTGCGTTGCGGCGATTTCCGCTGTTCGGCGGGAGCTTGGCTCCGGCTGGAAGGCCGCGGAGGTGGCGATAGGCCAGTGCGCCGTGGCCTGGCTAATTGCCTTTGTAGTTTACCAGCTGATTCTACTGCTTTGAAACACGACGCTTTGCGGATTTTCTAAGGAGGGCGGCTTATGCTGGAATTTTTGATTCTTCTGGCGCTGGCACTCTGGCTTGCGGCGGCGCTCCGCTTCCGGCATCGGCATAGGGGCGGCTGCGCCGGGTGCGACGGCTGCTGCGACCGCTGTGGCCGCAGCGACAACTGCGACGACTGCAACAACCAAAAGCCCTGAGCTCTCGCCGATCTTTCTGCGCTGCCATTCCATGCACCCCCGCCGTCCTATTTGCGGGCAATCCCGCCCAGCGGCACACCCGGATATACAATGGGCTGCACCGGGTACGGCGGTGGCGGTCACTGTGACCACAGTCACCACACTCACGATCACGGCAATTGCGTGGTCTTCCCCCAAGTTTTTTCCACAGAGAAAGGCTCCCCCGGACAAAATGTCCGGGGGAGCCTTTTTGCGCTATTCCCCACGCAGTGTGGTTTGCAGATACGCCCGCATCTCCGTACTGGACCGGGCGGCACGGGCGCCGTTAATCACGGACTGCTTCTCCGCCTCCGGTAAAGCGGAAAACCGCTCCATAGCGGCCACATCCTGCGCCAGCGCCATCCCCAAGCCAAGGGGCAGCTCGTTGGTATCCATTCGCATCACCTCGGGAAAAGTCTTTCCCGCACACGAAAAAACATACGCGTAAAAAGCCATCTTTTACGCACAGCGACGGGGTCGCTATTCTTTCCCCTGCCCTGTTCCGTCCAGCGGCTTGCGGGGCTGAGTCAGCAGCTCCAAATCCCGGAAAATCCCCGTCTCCAGATGCTCATACTCCGCCGCGTTGCCCACCCGGCGCAGCTTTTTGGCGTATTTGTCCCCGTCTTCAAACAGGTTAATGAGGTAAAACCACAGCTCCTTCATCCTCTGGGCCGCAAAGCCGGGATAGCCGTAAGCCGTCCGATAGCCCTCGTAAAGTGTGCCGACGTAGGTACGTATCTCCTCCCGATTGGCGGGGGGGCCGCCCCGGAGCTTGCGGGGCAGCGCCGGGTCCGCAATCATCCCCCGGCCAATCATCACCGTGTCTACAGACGAAAAACGCCGGGAAAACGCCGCCACATCCTCCTGCGTCACCAAATCGCCGTTATAGGTCACGGGAAGGCGGCTGGCGGCAAGTGCATCGGCAAATGCATCCAGATGCACCTCTCCCCTGTAAAACTGCCCACGCAGGCGGGGATGGATAATCAACTCCTGGATAGGATAGCGATTAAAAATTTCTAAAAGCCGCCCAAATTCCGCCGGGTCGTGATAGCCGATACGGGTCTTCACTGAAACCGGCAGACAGACGCTTTTAAACACTTCTTCAAAAAACGCGTCCAGCTCCTCCGGGCGGAGAAGAAACCCCGCCCCCTTGCCCTTCGCCGTCACAGTGCCGGACGGGCAGCCAAGATTCAGGTTCACCTCGTCAAAGCCCAGCTCCCGCGCCTCCTCCGCCGCCCACAGAAAGTCCTCCGGGCGCTTCGCCATAATCTGTGGCACGACGGGAACACCTACATTGTTCTCCGGAGAAAGGTCCCGTAGCTCCTTTGTGGTCAGCTTCCGCTCCGGCGTGGGGGAGAAAAAGGGCGTGAAATACCGGTTCACTCCGCCGAACATCTGCTGATGCGTTTTGCGGAACAGCCATGTGGAGATTCCCTCCAGCGGCGCGGACTCGATACGCAGCATCTCTATCACAGGTGTTCCTTGCAGCTCAGCTCCTCCGCCTCCAGAGCGAACATCCGCACCCGTTTCAGGGCCTCGGGAGGAAGCTCCGGCTTTTCGCCGGTTTTGTCGGTATAATGGGCCATCAAGCACTGCATGGCGTGCAGCTTGTCCGCATCCTCCATCACCTCACAGGTCCGGCCTGTGCCGATAATGCTCTTATACATCGCTGTGTAGTTACAGGCCTTCTCCCCCGGCACCACCTGATGTCCGCAGTCCAGTTCAAAGCCCGCCTTTTCTCCTCTGGCAAGGAGTTCCACCTTACGTCCCTGACCGGCGGAGTGGAAATAAAAGGTCAGCTTGCCGTCCTTCTCCTCATAACCGAAGTTCAGGGGGACGATGTAGACCTCTTTTCCATCGAAAAGGCCCACGCGGCACACCTCGCACTCGTCCAGAACCCGATGGATTTCCGCCCGGTCCGTCACCTGACGGTCCTTTCTGCGCATCTCATGCATGACAATCCCTCTTTCCCATTCCGCGTTTTTTAGCGGTAAATTTTCGCAGTTCAGTCTATCAGCTTTCCTGACCGCCGTCAAGCATCGACGGGGTGTGTTTTAGCGTGGCAATTGGGGGCTATTGTGGAAAAATGTTTATAAATTTTCAAAAAGTTGAAGCATTTTGTCCTGCCGCGTCGTATGATCAACAGACGCAAGGGAGGTGTCCGCCGGTGTGCATATCATGACAAATCAGGAATTTACCGCGCTGGTGGCGGACTATGAGCAGTTGGTTTACACCGTTTGCCACCGTCTGGTGCGGGATGCGGCTGCGGCGGAGGACTTGACGCAGGAAACCTTCCTCGCCGCCTACGCCCACCGGGACCGCTGCCCAGAAGGCTTTGAGCGGCAATGGCTGGCCAGAATCGCTGCAAACAAGGCGAAGGACCACCTTCAAACCGCCTATTCCCGCCATACACTTCTCCCCGGCGACGAGTTCATCCCGCCCGGCCTGTCTCCCCCGGCGGAGGAGCTGGCCGTTGCCAACAGCGAGCGTGCCGCCATCACGCAGATCATTGAAGCCCTTCGGGAGCCTTACCGTCAGGTGTGCATTCTCCATCTTTTACAGGAGCGCACGCCGGAGGAAACGGCCCGGTGTCTGGGCAGGCCGGTGAAAACCGTCCGCACGCAGATTTCCCGGGGAAAGCTGCTGATTCAGGAACAATGGAACAGGAGGTCGTCCCATGAATACATTTGATTCCGGCGGGCATCTGACGGACGATGCCCTGCAAGCATTTTTGTCAGGAGGGCCGCTCACCGAGCTTGACCGGCTGGAAATCGCGGAGCATCTAGAGTTCTGTGACGCGTGTCTGCTCCGCTCCGTGGAACGCATGCCCCGAGATGCCCTGCTGACCCCGGCGCATTCCTGCCGTAATACGCTGTGGCCGCGCATTCGCCGCCGGAACGCCCGTGAGCTTGCCGGCCGCTTTGCCACCGCCGCCGCCGCCATTGCCATTGCCGCCAGCTTATGGAGCTTCAACGTCTTCGGCGGGCTGGTGACAGGCTCCGCCGCATTGTCGGACTCGGCCCTTTCCGCCCTCCGCCAGGCGGATTTCCCCCAGCAAGCGCAACAGCTTGACAGAACCTTTGGCGACAGCCTTGCGCGGCTTAGCGCGTTATTCACTTTTGGCGGAGAAGCCGCAGATTAAATAAACCAACCCCAATTTTAAGGAGGGCTTTTTCATGACCCGTAAAAATCCGTTTCTGCTGTTCTTATCCGCCTGCATCCCCGGCTGCGGGCAGATGTATCAGGGCTACATGAAGCGTGGGCTGTCTCTCATGTCCCTGTTCGCTGTGATCATCGGCCTTGCCACCTGGCTCTATTTCGGGCAGCTGGCGCTGGCACTGCCGGTTTTGTGGCTGTATTCCTTTTTTGACACCTACAACCTCTCCCGTGCTCTGCAAAACGGCGAAGCAGAACCGGACGCCTATCCTCTCAGCATTTCTCTCATGGATCAAGAGCAGTTTTCCCGCCTTTTGGCAACGAGGCACAATCTGGTAGGCTGGGGGCTGGTGCTTGTTGGGCTGTACGGTATGTGGGGGATGGTGGCGCGGCCTTTTTCCGACTTCCTTTCGGCGCGGTTCGGTGTGAATTTTTACTGGCTGACCTACCAAATGCCCCAGCTGGTCCTGTTCCTGCTGATCATCGCGCTGGGAGTATGGTTCATCCGGGGCCCGAAGCCCCGTCCCGCGGACGACGGCTTCACCGGCTTCACCCCGCCCTCCGACAAAGCGCAGGAACCGGCCCCGCAAAAATCCACCGCCTCTTCCGACGAATCCGAAATCCGCGCCCCGGAATATCGCGCCGTTTCCGACGAGGTATCCCGCATGCTCCGTGACGAAAAGGCCGCCGGAGCGGAGGTCGGCAAAGCCGTCCCATGGGAAAGCAATCTCGAAGAGGAGGACGTGCACAATGACGGAAAATAATTCTGCAAGCGCCCCTGTGACGGATGTAACCCATGTCCCGTCTTCGGTTCTAACGTCCCCTACTCCCCGCGAACGCCGTGTAGGAACGTTTACCTTCGGTGTGACGCTGGTGGCGTCGGGCCTTGCTATGACGGCGGCCCTGTTTTTTCCCGCGCTGGATCTACGGCTGTTCCTGCGCTTTTCCCCGCTCGTTTTAATCTTGCTGGGAACGGAGGTGCTTCTCTCCGCCCGAAAGGAGGGTCGCATGAAATACGACTGGCTGGGAATGCTGCTGTGCTTTTTTCTGGTGCTGCTGGCACTGGGCGTCTTCTTTGTCTCCTGGGCCATGCTTCACTTTCAGGATGAATTTATCCACTGGTAAGTAACCCTACCCCGACAGCGCTTTAAAATCCTCTAAACCCGTGGAGCCTTTCAACAGGCCCACGGGTTTTTATTTGCGTTCTTCTGGGGATTTTGGCAAGGCAATTTGGGGAAAATGATTGTCACAGCGTTCCAACCGTGATAAAATTGCTGCATATTCAGTTAACATGCAGGAGGCAAGCTCATGATTACGATGGCACAGCGCATTCAGCAGCTCCGGGCCGAGCGTGGCGTCAGCGCCCCGGCGCTCTCCGCCGCTCTGGGACTCCCCCGGACCGCCGTGGAAAAATTTGAAACCGGCCGCCAGACGCCTACACAGGACCAGCAGCAAAAGCTGGCTTCCTTTTTCGGTGTCTCCGCCTTCTATCTGCGTGGCGAGAGCGACGACCGCACCCAGATGTCCGACTGGATGGACGGTGCGTTTATGGACGAGCCGACCCCGGCTCCCGCAGCCGCGCCCGTCCGCCCCGCGAAAAAGGCGGCGCTTCCGGAGGACGGCTCGGTATTCGACGCGTTTTTAAACAGCAAAAAGTTTCAGGAGGTTCTCCGCGCCACCGTGCTGGACGTACTCCGCTCAAACGAGGGGCAGGCGCTGATTGAAAAAGCCGTGCGCAAAACGAGCGGCAGATAAAAGGAGCGGGAACAATGCGAAAGCTCTTGCCGCTGGACCGGATGGACGAGGTTCGGGACCAGATGGACGAAAAGGTACTGGATTATCTCCAGCAGGGAAAAACGGAGGCATTTGAGGGCTTTGCGGATTTTTATCTGCTGGCCTTTGACTGGTACGACGTGTCCTCCCCGGAGACGGGCACCGAAAAAATCCTGATTTATCTGGACAAAGAGGACCTTTTTTTCTTCTGCGAGGACAGCCGTTCCCTTACCCGGCTCCAAACGGAGACGATGGAAGGCCCTGACAATGAATCCGTGCTGTATCAGTTTTTCACAGGCCTGCTGAAGTCCGACACGGAGGAGCTGGACGCTTTTGAAGCCGCCGTGACGGAGGACGAGGACGGCGCGGTGCTCCACACAAAGCGGCGGGATTACATGGCCCGCATTACGGAATATCGCAAGGAGCTTTTGCGCCGGAAGCGCTATTACGAGCAATTGTCCGCCATTTTTGAAAATCTGGCGGCAGACGACGAAAATCTGCTCAGTCGGGGTGCGCGGCGGCATTTTTCAAATCTGCAAAACAGAACAAGGCGGTTTCTTTCCAACGTGCTCAGCCTGCGGGATTACGTCACGCAAATGCGGGAGGCGTATCAGGCCCAGCTGGACTTGCAGCAAAACGAGCTGATGCGGCTGTTCACGGTCATCACGGCCTTGTTTCTTCCGCTGTCCCTGCTTGCGGGCTGGTACGGAATGAATTTTCAGGGGATGCCCGAGCTTGGGTGGAAATACGGCTATCCCGCCGTCATCGCGCTCAGCGCGGTCATCTGCGGGTGCCTGATTCTATGGTTTAAAAAAAAGGGTTGGTTTTAAGGCTGTCCTCCCTGCTATACAGGCGGCTTCGTCCCGCTCTTGGCAGGGCGGGGACTTTTCCAAAACGGTTGAAAAAGTCCGGGCGAGCGCATATTTTTGCTGAAATTTTTGCCTCGTCCGTTTTTGGGCTTGCTTTTTTCGGGCGACAGGAGTATAGTTCCAGTAGGCGGGGAGTCCGTACAGCGGGCTGAGAGGAAGTCGTTCAACTTCGACCCTGGAAACCTGATGCGGATCATGCCGCCGTAGGGAGTCAATTCTTTGATTCTAGTCGGAGGCGCCGTATCGGCGTCTCCGAATTTTTTATAGTTACGAACAGAAAATACCGGGGGAGCTTGCGCAAGCAGGCTGAGAGGAAGGTAACGCCTTCGACCCATGAACCTGATGCGGGTAATGCCGCCGTAGGAAGCCGTACCATACGCTTTCGGAGGCATCGTATCAGATGTCTCCGTTTTTTTGTTCCTTTTGAAAGGATGGTGACAGACGGCATTCACGGTCAGACCGTGGCGGGCGGAGGGGGAGCTCCCTGCGCCCTGTATTGCAGCGATGGGAAGCCGTGTTCCGGCGTGAGAGGAGGCCAGTAAGCCTCGACCGATCTTCCAGGGCAGAAGTCTGCCCGTTCCTGTCAAAAGGGGAAGCGACGCTGTACTTGCCGTTTTCTCCGTCAAATTCAAAAGGAGCATCATCATGAAAAATTTTAACGTCCAAAAGCTGGCTGTGGCCGGACTTTTCTGCGCGGCTGCCGTGGTGGGCAGTCTGTTCTCCTTCCCCGTGTTCGCCAGCAAATGCGCCCCGGTGCAGCACATGGTCAACATCCTCTGCGCGGTGCTGCTGGGGCCGGGCTACGGCGTGGGCGTGGCCTTTGGCGCAAGCCTGATTCGAAACCTCTTGGGCCTTGGAAGCCTGATGGCGTTCCCCGGCAGCATGTTCGGCGCGCTTCTGTGCGGCCTTGTGTACCGGAAAAGCCGCCGCCTGCTCCCCACCTTGGTTGCCGAGGTGTTCGGCACCGCCGTGCTTGGCGGTCTGTGCGCCTATCCCGTGGCTGTTTTCCTGATGGGAAAATCCGCTGGGGAACTGGCGTTTTACGCGTATATCCTCCCGTTTTTCATCTCAACCGCGGGCGGCTCCATCCTGTCCGGAATTTTAATTTATTCTCTGGAGAAAACCGGCACGCTTGCGGGAATGCAGTCCCGTCTACATCCATCCGCCTACAATCAGAAAGGAAGTGAAGCAGATGCGTGAACTGCTTGAAAATGTCCGCCGTCAGGCTCCCCTGATCCACAATATCACCAATTATGTCACCGTGAACGACTGCGCCAATATCCTTCTCGCCTGCGGCGCGTCACCCATTATGGCGGACGATTTGGAGGAAGCGGAGGAAATCTCCTCCATCTGCGGTGGGTT
This sequence comes from Oscillibacter sp. GMB15532, assembly GCF_041020825.1. Classification (NCBI taxonomy): domain Bacteria; kingdom Bacillati; phylum Bacillota; class Clostridia; order Eubacteriales; family Oscillospiraceae; genus Oscillibacter; species Oscillibacter sp. GMB15532. The sequence continues at coordinate 58,051 of NZ_JBEVTO010000011.1, read as the reverse complement.
AAATATCAACATCGGCACCCTGAATCAGCGTACCATCCCCGCCATGCTGGCCGCCGGAAAACAGGCAAACGCGCTGGGTCACCCCGTGGTCTTGGATCCCGTGGGGGCGGGCGCGTCAAATCTTCGCACCGAAACTGCGCTGAAGCTGCTTCGGGAGGTCCGGTTTGCCGTCATCCGGGGCAACATCTCGGAAATCAAGGCGCTGACACAGGGCAGCGGAACCACCAAGGGCGTGGACGCGGACGTTGCAGACCGGGTGACGGAGGAGAATCTAGAGCAGGCTGTGGCGTTTGCCAAGGCATTTTCCAAAACAACCGGCGCGGTGGTGGCTATTACCGGAGCCATTGATCTCGTGGCGGACGAACACACGGCCTACTGCATCCGAAACGGCCACCCGGACATGAGTCGAATCACCGGTACCGGCTGCCAGCTCTCCGCCATGACGGCGGCTTACGTCACCGCCAATCCGGGGCGTACACTGGATGCGGCAGCCGCTGCCGTCTGCGCCATGGGTCTTTGCGGCGAAACGGCCCGGCGGCGCATGACGGAGCAGGACGGCAACTCCAGCTATCGGAACTATATCATCGACGCGGTTTACAATCTCACGCCGGAGGCGTTGGAAGAAGGAGCACGGTATGAAGTGCGATAAAAAGGCGATGCTGCTCTACGCGGTGACGGACCGGGCATGGGTGGGAACGCTGAGCCTGTATCAGCAGGTGGAGCTGGCATTGAAAAACGGGGCCACCTGCGTCCAGCTCCGGGAAAAGGAGCTGGACGGGGATGCGTTTCTCGCCGAGGCTACGGCGCTGGCAAAACTCTGCAAGGAGTATGGCGTACCCTTCATCGTCAACGACAACGTGGAAATCGCCATCAAATCCGGCGCGGACGGCATTCACGTGGGACAAGAGGATATGCTTGCCGCCGACGTTCGGGCACGGGTGGGCGACGGTATGATCGTGGGCGTTTCCGCCCACACCGTGGACGAAGCCCTGGAGGCGGTGAAAAACGGTGCGGATTACTTGGGCCTTGGGGCTGTGTTTTCCACCTCCACAAAATCGGACGTAGATGTGATGCCCTTCGAAACCCTCCGGGCCATCTGCTCTGCCGTGGACGTTCCCACCGTGGCCATCGGCGGCATCTCCGGGGAGAACATTTTAAAGCTCTCCGGCAGCGGAGTGGACGGCGTGGCGGTGGTATCCGCCATTTTCGGGGCAACGGACCCCGGCGCGGCCACCGCCGCCCTGCGGACTCTTGCGGAAAAGCTGGTGGATGGCCGCGAATAGGCCCTACCCATTTTGTGGGGCCGGCGCATTGCCGGCCCCACCGTTTCATTGATTTCACAGGCGAAAGCGCCTTGAAATAGCGGCAGACCGGGGGCACCACTCTCTGCCGCTCCATAAAAATAGTGCTGACAGTGGAAAGGAGTTTTCATTTATGAAAACAGCATTATCAATCGCTGGAAGTGATTCCAGCGGAGGCGCCGGGATTCAGGCAGATATTAAAACCATGACCGTCAACGGCGTATACGCCATGAGCGCCGTCACGGCCCTGACTGCCCAGAACACAACCGGCGTCCAGGGGATTTTCGAGGTCCCCCCGGAATTTCTTGCCCAGCAGCTTGACTGCGTGTTTACCGACATCCCGCCCGACGCGGTGAAAATCGGCATGGTTTCGTCCGCGGGGCTGATTCAAGTCATCGCAGAGAAGCTGCGGCAGTACAACGCTGCAAACATTGTGGTGGACCCCGTGATGGTGTCCACCAGCGGCGCGCGCCTCATCAGTGGGGACGCGGTGGACGCGCTGAAGCGGCTGCTGCTTCCGCTTGCAACGCTGCTTACGCCCAACATCCCGGAAACGGAGGTTCTTTCCGGAATGACGGTAAAAACCGCCGCCGACATGGAACGGGCCGCGAAGGCCATTTCGGACGCCTATGGCTGTGCTGTGCTGTGCAAGGGCGGCCACCAGCTCAACGACGCAAACGACCTTTTGTACCGAAACGGAGAAGCCCGCTGGTTTAACGGCAGGCGCATCGACAATCCCAACACCCACGGCACCGGCTGCACCCTCTCCAGCGCCATCGCCTCCAACCTGGCGAAGGGCTACGGGCTGGACGAGGCGGTGGAGCGGGCCAAGGCTTACCTCTCCGAAGCGCTGGGAGCGATGTTGAATCTGGGGGCAGGCTCCGGCCCCATGAACCACGCCTTTGGCCTGACCGGCGAATTTGCAAAAGAGGCGGGGAAATGAAACAGAATAAAACGCAGCGTCTTTTGGACGCGGCGAAAGACATATGGGCGGACTATCACGCCCACCCTTTTGTCCGGGGAATTGCCGACGGCACTCTGGACCGGGAAAAATTCAAGCATTACATGGTGCAGGACTACCTGTACCTGCTGGACTATGCCCGCGTATTCGCCCTCGGCGTTGCAAAATCCCGGGAGAAATCAGCCATGAGCCTGTTCGCGGGCTATGTAACGCAGATTCTGGACGGCGAAATGGATATCCACCGAAGCTATATGGAGCGGCTGGGTATTTCTCCAGACGAAGCCGAGCGCACGCCTATGGCGCAGGATAATCTCTCCTACGTCTCCTACATGCTCCGGGTAGCTTATGAGGAGGGCCCGGGGGAAATCGCCGCGGCGATCCTCTCCTGCGCCCTCAGCTATGAGGTGATCGCCAAGGAAATGGTCATAAAAAATCCCGCCTGCGCGGAGCATCCCTTTTATGGCGAATGGGTCCGGAACTATGCAAGTCCCGACTATGCCGCCGCCAATGAAAAGCTGGCCGAGCTGACCGAGCAGCTGACATCGGACTATTCCGAAGCCCGGCTCCGGCGGCTGGAGGAAATTTTCATCGCCTGCTCCCGGTATGAAGGCGCGTTCTGGGATATGGCGTGGGAGCTGAGGACGTAAGCGTATGCTGACCTTTAAAAATGTGACCTTTCAATACGAGGCCGACGGCTTCCCCACCATTGACCGGCTTTCCTTTCATGTGGGCCGGGGGGAGTTTGTGTCCGTCGTCGGCCCCTCTGGCTGCGGAAAAAGCACCATTTTCCGTCTGGTGAACGGACTGCTATCCCCCGAACGCGGCGAAATATTGGTGGACGGGGCAAGCATTGCCGGGCGAAAGCGTTACTGCGGCTACATGCCGCAGCAGGACTTGCTGTTTCCCTGGCGCACTGTGGCGGAGAATCTGCGTCTGCCGCTGGAAATACAGGGCGGGCTTTCCACAGTGGAGATGGATGCCCGCGTGGAGCGGGCACTGGAGGCCGTTGGCCTTGGAGCCTGGGGCAAAAAAATGCCCGGAGAACTCTCTGGCGGAATGCGCCAGCGGGCGGCTTTTGCCCGGACGGTGCTCACCGGCTCCCAGCTTCTTTTGCTGGATGAGCCATTTTCCGCGCTGGACTATCTGACCCGCCTTTCCATGCGGGAATGGCTGCTGGAGCAGTGGGAGCGGGAGCGCAAAACGGTGCTGTTCATCACCCACGATGTGGAGGAAGCGCTGTTTCTCTCCGGCCGGATTCTGGCCGCGGAGGGCACGCCCATTACCACTCTGCGTTCCTTCCCAGTCCCCTCCGGGTATCCCCGGTCGATGGAAACCCTGCGTCAGCCGGAGCTTTTGGCGCTGAAGGAGGAGCTGATTTCCATGCTCAGGAGGAACGCCGGATGAAAAAAGCAAACCGTGGAAACCTCCCCGCCGCCGGGCTGACACTGGCGCTGATCATGGTTTGGCAGGCCGCCGCCATGGGTATGGACGCGGCCTATATCCTGCCCAGCCCGTGGCAGGTACTTGTGCGGCTGTGGGAGCTGCGGGGGCCGCTGTTTTCCGCCCACCTGCCCGCCACCATGGCGGTGGTGGGCGTGGGCCTTGGCATCTCCGTCGTTCTGGGACTGGGGCTTGCCATGCTGATGGATGCGTCTCCCGCCGCGGAAAAGGCGCTGTATCCGCTGATCGTTGCCTCCCAGACCATCCCCACCACAGCGCTGGCCCCCCTGTTCGTGCTGTGGTTTGGATACGGGCTGTGGAGCAAGGTTTTGGTGGCGGTTCTGATTACTTTTTTCCCCATCGCCATCACGGTGTTTGACGGGTTCCGGTCCGTAAAAACGGAGATGACGGAGCTGCTGTTCACCTTCGGGGCCAGCAAACGCCAGATTTTCTGGAAACTGAAGCTTCCTGCCGCCCTGCCCTACTTTTTCTCCGCCATCAAAATGGCGATTCCCCTGTCGGTCATCGGCGCGGCCATTGGAGAATGGCTGGGCGCGCAGAGCGGCCTTGGGTATTTCAGCCGCCGGATGATGACGCAATTGGACGGGGCTGGGGTTTTTGCGCCCATCTTGCTGCTATCCGTGGCTGCGATGCTGCTGGTGGCAATCGTTAGTATGATAGAAAAACGCGTCATTACATGGCGCGGACAATAAGAAACGAGGAATTTTTATGAAAAGAATTACTGCTCTGCTTCTGGCTGCAATGCTGACGCTGACGGTACTCACCGGTTGCGGAACGCAGACGCCCGCCGGACAATCCGGCAGCGAAGAGGCCGGCAGTCTCCGGGAAATCAACGTGGTGCTGGACTGGTACCCCAACGCCCTGCACACCTTTATTTACACAGCCATCCAGCGTGGCTACTACAAGGACGAGGGGCTGGATGTAAAGGTTCGGTTCCCCTCCAACGAAAACGACGCGCTGTCTCTGGTGGCTGCAGGCAAGGCGGAGATTGGCCTGTACTATCAGCAGGACGTGATTCAGGCGGTGGCCGATCAGGGCGTGGGGATCAAGTCCATCGGCGCGGTGGTGCAGTCTCCCCTGAACATCATTTTGTCTCTGGCGGATAAAAACATCCACAGCCCCAAGGATTTGGAGGGCAAAACCGTGGGCTATGCGGGAACGGCCCTCAGCGAGTCCCTGGTCAAAGCCCTGATGGACGCCAACGGCGCGGACTTTAGCCGCGTAAATCTGGTGAACGTGGGCTTTGATTTGATGAGCTCCATGACCACCGGCAACGTGGACGCCACCATCGGCTGCCTTGTGAACCACGAAGTCCCCCAGATGGAGGAAGAAGGCTTTGACGTCAATTATTTTATGGTTAACGAGTTCGGCATTCCCAACTATTACGAAGCCGTGTTTCTGGCAAATGACAAGATGATTGATGCCGAGCCGGAGGTTTTGGCAGGCTTTCTGCGGGCCTCTGCCAAGGGCTTTGCGGATTTTCAGGCGGACCCGGACGGCTGTCTGCAAATCCTGCTGGACAACCAGAATGAGGAGAACTTCCCCTTGTCCCCCTCTGTGGAAACCCAGTCCTGCAAGACTTTGCTGCCCCTGATGGAGACGGAGAGCACCCCCTTCCTCAGCCAGACCGCCGAAACCTGGCAGGCCAACATCGACTGGATGTACAGCGTTGGGCTGATTCATGAAAAGGTGGACCCGGCGCAGGTGATGGCGGAAATTGATTTCTAAAAAGACAGTCATTCCGAAAAAAAGCGCAATTATCCGGGTTTAGAGCGGCATCGCAGCTTGTCTCCAGACGCGATTTCTACATTTTAAAGACGGATTCCGAAAAATCATGCCCCGAAGCTTACCGCTTCGGGGCGTGGTTTTTCTGTTCGGTTTTCTGACTCTTCCCTTCAATCGCAAATAAGCCCCGTTACCTTTGTACTCTCATCCCGGCTTTCAGCGCTCACCTGTTCCGCATTTTTCAGGCAGCATTCACGGACGTCATCCTCGTCTGAGGGTTCATGCGCCTGTCAGCAGCGTTTTTCCCACTAGAGCCATCTGCGCCGGAGTGGGCTCCCAGTCAAAGGTGATTTTCACGATGCGCCGATTCCTGCAAAGAAGCCAGGTGTCCATTTCCTCTCCGTCAATGCTTAGGCGGTAGGCCGCGCTTGCGCCCCATTGGGTTTCGTCCGCCGCACTGTACTCCAGCCAGCGTTGCCCGACCAGCTCTTCTGTCCCTAAATAATTCCGCAGGCAAGCCCGATACAAAAAGTCCGTTTTCACGTCAAATATTTCGTAGTCCAGCGATTCCCAGTTCTCATACTCCACCTGCCGTCCCTCCTGCAAAGACGCAAGCGGGCTCCAATGCTCCGTCAGCTCATAGGACCAGGGAAGCGCCTCTATCGGCTGTAAATCCTCAATTTTCAAGGGAAGCGGGTCGCGGCGGAGCTGCCATTCGCTTCCGTAGCTCGTAATGTAGGTTTCCGTATCCTCTCCGCCGGGCTGCACACTTTTATGTACCCACAGGGTGTAAAACACACTCCCCCCTATGATTCCGGTTCCCAGCACAAACGCCAAAACAATTGTCACAATCCGATTGGTCCACGCACTGACGCCTCTGTGCCTCAACCATCTGCGCACAAGCTGAATGACCACACCCATAAATCCATATCCGCACAGGAGAAACAGCAGGCCCTTCACCGTGCCCCGCCCCACCGATACAGCCGCCGGAATATACATAAAGAGCACCACGGACGCAGCCGCCGCCAGAAGGACTGTCTGGCGCGCCCGGGCAAAGCGGCTGCGCCGCTTTGGACAGGGACCGCCCTGCTCCACAGACCGTTTGGCATCCCGATACCACAGGAAATAAGAACATAAAATCCACACTAAATGGCACACCAGCAGCAGTATCAGCAACGCCGCCCCCAACTGAACGCCATCTGCCAAAAAGGACGGAAGGTTTCTTTCCGCCAGCCGAAGCTGCATGGCAAGATTAAAACCAAACAGTGCTAAAATCACAAAGCCAGAGGGCAGAAAATTCTTTTTCATGGCGCGGTGGACAGCCTCCAGCTTCACGGTCCCCTCCGTCTCGAGGGGCGGCGCGTCCTCCCGGGAGGTAGAAAAAATCAGCATTTGATGCCATCCGGCCACAAAGTCCCACCCCGCCGCCGCGCAGTATTCCCGCAGGGTTTCCTCATTCTCGGTGGGCGAGGGATTGAACTCCGAGGACTCGGAAAAATAGGTCACTGAATAGCGCACCCGTGCCGGCTCCGCCCGGCGGTAGTGCCAGAAAAACCCGATCTTCTCCAGCTTCCAGCCATTGGCGGCCATGGCTTCCAGATGCTCCTCAATATTTGCGTCCTGATAGAACTCATACCACATCATTGTCCGCTTTGTCTGCCTCATACCCTTTCCCCTCCTGTGCCCAGCCTCCGGTAATCCGCCAGCAGTGTTTCCATCCGATCGGCCTCGGCCAGCAGCGCCCGTTCCCCCGCCGCCGTAATCCGGTAGCTTCTCCGTCGGCCTTCCGCCGCCGTCTCCGCAATCATCTCCGCATTCAGAAAGCTTTCCAGCAGGTTATACAGCGTCCCCGGGCCGATTATCACCCGTCCGTCCGTCAGCTCCGCCACGCGGGCCATCACGTCCGCGCCGCACAGTTCCTCCCGCAGGGAAAGAAGGATATAAAACATCTGCTCCGTCAGTGTCTGAAATTTTTCCCGGGCCATCCACCTGCCACCTCTCCAAATATCGATTATCGCTATTCAAAATAATAACATCGAATATCGCTATTGTCAACGAGAAATAAAAAAGCGGGAGCATAAGCTCCCGCCCTAAAGGTTCTGCAAAAAATGGTCACGTTTCCTCCGGCCCAAACGCAAAATAGCGCTTGAACCGCTCTGCCGCAAAGCCCTGCACCTCGGCGCAATACTGATCGTAGGCCCCCAGCAGCACCGTCGCCTCCTCGGTGAGGACCGCGCCGCCGCCATTTTTTCCGCCCGTGACACTGCTGAGCATTTTGCAGCCGAAGACAGACTCCGCCGTTCGCACAATGCGCCATGCCTTGGAATAGGCCATGGCCATGGACGCAGCGGCAGCGCGCAGGGACCGGTACTCCTCCACCCGGTGGAGCAGCGTGGCAATTCCCGGCCCAAAGCCCCGCTCGTCGTCATCGGAATATAATCTGACAGTCAGTTTTAATTTCAAATGTTCATTCATGCCTGCATCATAGCACATCCCGCCCGCTTCGTCAAACGGGTATTTTCGTGATTCAGCTTACCCCGTCCTCCTATAAAATACACCGGCACGGCAGGGCGAAAACCGCCCCAAGCGATTTTTCCCCGACGGAAAGCGTGCCGAAATTCCCGGCCCTCTTGCAAACCGTCTCTCGATGGTTTACAATAAAATTTAGCATCGGCGAACTTTCGTAAATCGCACAAACGGGGAGGAAACGTCCATGGAAATTGAAAAGGTCCGCCTGGGCAGGACGGAGCTGCTGGTCACAAAAACCGCCTTCGGCGCACTGCCGGTTCAGCGCATCAGCCACGGCGACGCAGCGGCGCTGCTGCGCCGCGCCTTTGACGCGGGGATCAACTATTTTGACACCGCCAACGCCTATACCGACAGTGAGGAAAAGCTGGGCGAGGCGCTGGGCGACGTGCGGCACGAAATTGTCATCTCCACCAAAAGCGGCGGCATGGACAAGAAAACGGTGCAGGCCCACATTGAGGAAAGTCTCCGCCGCCTGAAAACGGACTACATCGACCTGTTCCAGTTTCACAACCCGGCCCAGCTTCCGGACATCAACGACCCTGACGGTCCCTTTGCCGCCGCGCTGGAAGCAAAGCAAAAGGGCTATGTCCGCCACATCGGCATCACAAACCATCGGCTGAACGTGGCCCTTGCCGCCGTGGATTCCGGGAATTTTGAGACGATGCAGTTCCCCTTCTGCTATTTGTCCTCCGACAAGGACATCGACCTCACAGCCCGCTGCAAAGCAGCCGATATGGGCTTTATCGCCATGAAAGGCCTGTCCGGCGGGATGCTGAATAACGCTGCCGCCTGCTTTGCGTTTATGCAGGGCTATGACAACGTGGTCCCCATCTGGGGGATTCAGCATGAGTGGGAGCTGGACCAGTGGCTGGATCTGACGGAAAAGAAGCAGAAGATGACCCCAGAGCTTCAGGCGGTCATTGATAAAGACCGAGCGGAACTTGCCCATAACTTCTGCCGAAGCTGCGGCTATTGCCTCCCCTGTGCCGCCGGGATTGATATTCCCCAAGCCGCCAGGATGGCTATGCTGCTGCGCCGCGCACCCTATCAGCCCTACATGAGTGACGAGTGGCACGCCAAAATGCACAAAATTGAGGACTGTATCCACTGCAACGCGTGCAAAAGCCGCTGCCCCTATGAACTGGACACGCCCGCGCTGCTCCGGTCCATGCTGAAGGATTACGACGAGTTTTACGCTCTGCACCACAGCGCCGTATAAGAATAGAACGGAGATAAGAATGCTTTTTCAAAACGAAACTGTCAGCCTGAAGCTGGAAATCGTCAGCTACGAATTTTCTTCCTCTGCTGGTTCGTCGGCGGAGGACCGCAACTGGCTGGTTCTGCGGGCCAACTACACCCATGACGACGGCCGTGTTATTCGGGAATCCAGCAGCTGTTTATCCACCAGCGAGCTGCAAGAGCTGACCGCCGGACTGAAGGTCCTGCGCTCCGGCATCCGCGACCGCTGGGACAGTGAATTTATTGAGCCGGTCTTTCTCTTTGCCGCGTACAGGGACGATGAGGGACGCTATATCGTGAACGTCTCCTTTCTCCTGCAAAACACCATGGAGGACATCGACTGTGCCGACGTGGACTGCGTGATGACCGAGGCGGAGCTGAGCACCCTGATCGCAGAGCTTGACGGCCTGTGCAAAAAATTCCCCCAGCGGGACTGACAACGGTTTTGCTTGCCCCGTCCCGCTCCCCCCTGCCGAAATTCTTAAGAAAACGTCCCCGGCGGAAGATAGTCTCTTCCGTCGGGGGCGTTGTTTTTACGGTATGGGTGTCTCAGACCCCCAAAAGCAGGCAATCCGCGAAGCGACCATCGGCACAGACCGCGTATGTCTCCGGCAGGCCCATGAGGCTGACACGCAGGCCCCGAATATCACAAGACGCACTCCGTCGGTGCGATATCCGCCCGTCAGCCCGTCAGCCGCGCGCACAGCGCGGCAAAATCCTGAAACGTCAACTGCTCGCCACGAACGGTTTCGGAGAGTCCCGCCCCACGGATAGCGTCCAAAAGCTCCTCCTTGGGCCGCCCCAGCGCGGAGGCCAGACTGTTGGCCAGCGTCTTTCGCCGCAGGGCAAACGCCCCTCGCATCAGGCGCAGCAGCAGCGCCTCGTCCTCCGTCTCCACCGGTGGCTTTTCCCGTCGGACGCAGCGCACCACCGCAGAGGTCACCTTGGGCGCGGGATAGAATTTTTCAGGTTCTACGGAAAAAAGATATTCCGGCTCCATATAGTACTGCAAAAACAGGGAAAAAGAGCTTCCTTCCCTCTCCCCCGGCGGGGCGCAGATTCTTTTTGCCACCTCCCGCTGAATCATCACGGTAAACTGGCGGATTTCCTTTGTCTCCACGAATTTTGTCAGAACCGGCGTAGTGATGTTATAGGGCAGATTGGCGCAGGCCATCACCGGCAAGCCGCCGAACTTTTCCCGAAACAAAGCGCCCAGCTCCAGCTTCATCACGTCCCCGGAGACAACCTCCGCATTGGGATAGGGCGCCAGCGTCTCCTTCAGCACCGGCAAAAGCGACCGGTCCAGCTCCACGGTCACCACCTTTCCGGCCCTTTTGGCCAGCTCCACCGTCAGCGGCCCCACACCGGGGCCAATCTCCAAAACGCCCCACTCCGGGGACGCGCCGGAGGAATCCGCAATTTCCTGCGGAACGGCGGGGTCAATCAGGAAATTCTGGCCCATGGATTTTGAGAAACGGAAGCCGTGCCGTCCCAGCAGGTCCCGCAGATCGTTCAGCTCACAAAGATTCAAAAAGTTCCGCCTTTCTGCGGGACACAGCCCGCAACCACGCAAAAGGAGCCTTGCAAAAGTTTTCCGCCCCAGCGACAAACTATACGCAAATGGGTTCCCGCGCAATGTGTCCAAAGTTTTCTCTCCTGTCGCAAGAGCGCAAGGGAACCGCCAAAGGCGGTCCCCTTGCCTACGCCGTTACACCGCGGCCTTTTTTAATACCTGTTACTGAACTCTGCGGGGCAGAACCTGCATCTGTCCGCTGATGCCCGCACCGTTTTCAATGGAAATGCTGGCCGCCTCCAAATCGCCCTCAATATAGGCGCTGCCGCTGACCTGCACATGGCCGCTGACCTGCACGTTGCCCTGAATGCTCCCGGAGCAGTTCAAATCCTTGCCGGTAATATTGCCAATGACCTTGGAATTGCTGTCAATCCGAACGCTTTCGTCGGCGTGCACATCGCCCTGCACCTCGCAGGAAACCAGCTCTGCCACCCGCGCGCTCAAATCGCCCGCCAGCTTGGTGCGGATGGTCACGGTGCCGTTGGCGCGGATGTCGCCCTGAAACTCGCAGTCCATATCCACATCACCCTGCGCGGTCATGTTGCCCACAAAGGTAGTCCCCGCCGCCAGAATGGTCTTCTGCACGGGCGCGGAGGAGGGCATCGCTCTGGTATAGGACGGCTCCGTGGTATAGGGCACAGCGGCGGCAAAGGGGTCCGGCGCGGACGGTTCCGGCACAATCGGCTCCGGCGCGGGAGGCGCAGCAAAGCCGATCTCGGGCGCAGCCGTCTCCGCAGGGGCAAACAGCTCGTCGGACACATAGGGCTCTGACGGGGCCGCCATCACCGGCTCCGCAGCGGGAGCCTCGGCTCTGCCGTCTCCGCCAACTCCGAACATCTCGTTCATGGCCTTACTGAAATTATCCTTTTTCATCTGCATTCAAATTCCTTTCTCTGCTCTGGCGCTGCCCTGGCCAAAGGCTTTTTTCGCTGTTTCGTTCAGCGTTTGTCACCTTTCATGCGCGGACGATTTTCAGTCGGGCTGATAGTCGGTGTAATTGAACAGCATCGGGCGCACCTCCCGGGAGAGAGGGGCAAGGGTAAAGCCCTGATCCCGCAGACCGTCGATCACCCCGGCAAGGGATTCCACTGTACTGTCCTTGCTGGGTGCGTCGTGCATGAGCACGATTCCCCGGGAAAATGCCGGAGCATTGTCCAGAATATTGGAGGTAATTTTCTTGGGCGATATGTAATTGGAGGACGCGTCCCCGCTGGACAGATTCCAGTCGTAGAACACAAACCCTCTGCGCAGCATCTCTGCCACGATTTCCCGGTACACCGGGTAATTATAGGCGTTCACGCTGCCGCCGGGAAACCTGAAAATCGTGGGCGCCTGACCGGTGGCTTCCTTAATGGCCGTAAATTGCTTATAGAAATCATCGAGAAACGCCTCTACCGACGCGTAAATCTCGTGATACCGGTGGGTATAGCTGTGCATCGCCAGCGTGTGGCCCTCGCTTACAATGTCCCGCATCCACTGGCGCTGCTTCTCCGTGCCACCGCCCACCACAAAAAACGTGGCCTTCACATTCTTGTTCCGCAGAACCGTCAGCAGCAGCGGCGTGTTGGAGGAGGGGCCATCGTCAAAAGTAAGGTACATGGTGCCGTCGTCCTGCACCGCCGGACCAAGGGGCTCGGTCACGTAAAAATCGGGGTACAACTCCTGATAATACAGCGGGTCGGACTTTACCACCCGGTCCGCCACCGAACCCGCCCAGATACGCTCCTGCGCAAGCTTCTCCTCCGCCATCTGATCGTATTGAGTCTGAAGCTCCGCCAGAGACGCACTGAGGGCCTCCTTCTGACCTTCCACCTCCGCCAGTGTTGTCTGCCCGCTTCTCCAGAAGGAAACTGCCAGCGCAGAAGGAATCGCAATGGCAACGATCACTGCCGCCAAAATCATGTTTTTAAAGAATCTGACGCTGCCGAAATACGGCTCTCTCTTGGTCAAAGCCCCTTCCGCGTCCGTTTGCTCCACCAGGGAAAACGCCTCTTCTCCCCGAGGCGCTTCATCGGGTTCAGATTCGGGCTCTTCATCCGCCGCCTTACCCTCTTCGGGTAGATCGTCGGCAGGCTCCTCCGTTGCGGGATTGCTTTCCGCTTCGGACAACGCCTCTGCTTCGGGAATGACCTCTTCTATAATGGCATACGACTGATCCTGCGGAACGCTGTCCGCCGTCGATTCGTTTTCTGCTTCCTCCGCCGGAGAAACGCCTTCTTCCAAGTCCAAATCGACACTGTCGCCGACCAACTCCGCCGCTCTCATCTCTCCGGGAAAATTCAACGTCTTGCCGTGGAACTGCTCCTCCGCCAAATCGCTGTCAACAACGGCTCCCTGTGCCAATTGCTTCATCCGGCCCTCCTTCCCGCGCCGCGCGCCCGCTAAAGGGCACGCCGCTCTGGAATCTACACACATCTTAATCAATCCGCCTTTTCTTGAAAGCCAACGCGCTCCCAAGCGCAAGATTCTTTCAACGGCGGCACTTTTTCACCTGACCGGACTGTGCGCCAATGCGGCGCAGTCTGTTCCCATCTGCCCGGGAAAGGGATAAAAAAGCGAATAAATCTCCATATCGCGTCTGTTTCTGAGCCATTATAACATGGCTTTTTGCTTTTTAAAAGTCCCTGTCTAAAAAAAATGGCAACTTCTGTCGCTTTTTGTCGGCGGAACTTCCCCTCCACGAAACGCAACGCGCCCGCCTCGCCGGTTTTTGGCGAGGCGGGCACATTTATTCTCCTTAAAGAGCCGTTAGTCCAGCACGTACACCGTGGCCGCGCGGCGGCCAAACTCAATACACTGCTGATAGGTGTCGAAATACAGGTCCACGGTGTTGCCGCGAACGCCCGTATCCTCAGCCACGGCCATGCCGTAGTTCACCCTGCCGTCGGCGGTGACAATATACAGACGCGTTCCCAGAGGGATCACCTTCCGGTCAACAGCCACCACGCCCACCCGTACAAAGGTGCCGGTGGCGGTGCAGGTGTCCGCTCCGCCGTAGCCGCTGGTATAAGCCGTTGCGGTCATGGACTTGACCGCGGAAAAGCTGGAGACGGCACCGGAGGCAAAGGTCAGGGTGCCGCTTCCGTCGGCGTTTTTCTCAATATTCACCACAGGGTCAGCATTGCCGGGTCCCCCCGCAGCGGGGGCCACACCCACATGAACCACCTCGTCCACGGCGGTGGACTCCTCCGACACCAACTGGCGGGAAACCCGCTCGCCGCCGGAATACGTCACCTCATACACCGCGGTGCGGATTCCGTCCGCGCCGGACTGGACCACCTTCCGGGTTCCGGCCGCCAGCGTGGAATCATCTACCTCCACGGTCTGGTACGAAACATCCTCTGCCACCCGCTCGTAGTGGGTCAGCTCTGAGGACACCGTCAGCGTCAGCCCCGCGTCCTTCAAATCCACGGCCACCATCTCCAGCGGCCCGGGAACGGTGTGAACCCGGTCAAGAAGCTGCGAAACGGTTTCCTGACGGGAAGTGGTGGAGACGGAAGCTCCGTCGTAAAGCACCGTCACGGGCCAGCCGGCGGCCAGCGTCAGCTCAAAGCCGGCGGCGTTCGTGCCGATATACACCATCTGAGAGGAAAAGTCCGCCACGTCGGCGCCCGCCTCCAGAACAATGGTGGCGTCCTCCTCGTCGGTGAGGATATACAGCGCGGAAGCCCGTTCCGCGGTGAACCAACAGACGGTCAGAACCAGCGCCGTCACAGTGACAAACGAGATCAGCCGTCCAGCCGCGCTTTTCGCACGGGAAAGCAGTTGCATATTCAAAACAATACCTCCTGAGAATCGTTTCCATTCCGAATTTTCCCCGATTTGGAAAACGTTTATACGTCTTCCCGTTTCGCGGAAAACACTTTGTAACTTTTTGTTACCAAATGAAAAACTGGGCCTAGTATACTCCACTTTCCCACCCTTGTCAAGTTTATGTGGCATTTGGGCAAGTAGTGTCCCCACTTTCTCCCAAAAACTCCCTAAAATGACTGGATAATTTTGGATGCCTCGAAGTACAACAGTAACAAAATATCTACAAAAATAATTAAAAGAAACAGAGTTGCAATTCTGCGGGAAAGTCGCTCCGCCGCAGCGGAAAAAGCCACCGGCGGCAGGCAATAATTATGTTTCACCATAGGCCAATGTGTGCTATACTATCCTCGGTATCTCGATTGTTAAGAAGGTTTGGAGGGGGGCTTCATGCGTATTTCACGGGCAACCATGGAGGACTATGACGGAATCGTAGCCTTGCATCGTGCGTATCACACAGACCTTATCCATCCGGAGGACCGACCGGACGGCTTTGTCACCACAAATTTTACACCGGAGCAGCTTAAGGCACTGATCACGGAGCAGCGGGGCGTGACCGTGGCCAAGGATGATGCGGGAAAGGTGATGGCATACGCCACTGCCGCTTCCTGGGACTTTTGGGCCCAGTGGCCCCTGTTCACCCACATGATCGGGCAGTTGCCTCTCTATTCGCTGAATGGGCGGACCTTGTCGGTGGAAAACTCCTATCAGTACGGTCCCGCATGCCTTGACAAAGCCGTGCGCGGTACAGGACTGTTTGAGCAGCTATTCCACGCGTCGCTGTCCGGTATGAAGGACCGATACCATGTGATGGTGACCTTTATCAATCAGATCAACCACCGTTCCTATGCCGCCCACACCAAAAAGGTTTCTCTGACCCAGCTGGGAACCTTTCAATTCAATCAAAACAATTACTATTTCATGGCTTGTAAGACGGACGCAAAAGAAACGCGCAGATTATAAAAAACAATTCAGTAAAGGCGGAAACTACTATGAGACACGGAAGAACTCAATTGCTTTTCACGACGGCACTGCTGACCCTCAGCCTTTTGGCGGGCTGTGGAGGCTCCGGCGAACCGTCCTCGCCGGTTGGCAGCAGCGCAGGCTCCCCTTCCTCGGGCGCGGAGGCGTCCGCTTCCTCCTCTTCGGGGACAGAGCCGGGTGCACAGACAGAAGAATTTTCCTTCTCTGATATTTCAGAGCTGGAATTTTGGTTTGGAAGCGGCGCGGGCGGATGGCGCACGGTGCTGTACGTGGCGGACGATGGCTCCTTCGAGGGGGTATACACCGACTCTGACCTTGGGAGCGCGGGAGCCGATTTTCCCGACGGCACCTGCTACATCTCCGAGTTTACAGGAACCTTTACAGCGCCGAAAAAAGTGGACGAGTACACCTATTCCGTTGAGATTCAGGACCTCACCCTGTCCAAGGAACCCGGCACAGAGGAAATTCAGGACGGAATCAAGTATCTTTACAGCGAGCCCTACGGTCTGGACGATGCCAAGGAGCTTTTGTTCTACCTGCCGGGAACGCCGGTAAAGGAGCTGCCCGAGGGCTACCTCAGCTGGGCCCGCGGCTATGGCGACACCATTGAGGAAATGCTTCCCTTCTACGGACTTTACAACGTAGGCGGCGATCAGGGCTTTTCCAGTCACCCCCGGAGCTGAGACATCCACTATACCCCGGCGCATACCGATTTTGGGACGCGCCGGGGCTTTTTTACAAAAAGCGCACCGTGGCAGGCCTACCACGGTGCGCTTTTGCGCTTTTTCTATTCCTTTGTGCAGGTATGAAAGAAATTACCCAATAAATTGCTGCGTCCAGTAATTGCCGTCCGCCACATAGCCCACGCCGATCTGGGTATAGGAGGCGTTCAAAATGTTGGCTCTGTGCCCGGAGGAGTTCATCCAGGCGTTCATCACCGCCTCGGGCGTGGCATAACCCATGGCAATGTTTTCACCGGCGGTGCGGTAGCTGATGCCAAAGGTCTTCAGCATGTCAAAGGGAGAGCCGTAGGTGGGGCTTTCGTGGGCAAAATAATTTTTGTCGTGCATGTCCTGAGACTTGGCCCGGGCCACTGCGGACAGCTCGGTGCTCAGCGTCAGGGGCTGCAGGCCGTTGGCCGCACGCTGCTGGTTGACCAGATCGGCCACCTGCTGCTCAAAGCTCTGGTTGTCGGACGTGGAGTTGTCGGAAGAGCCGGAAGATCCGGACCCGCCCTGATTAGAGGAGCCGTCCTGACCGGACTGTCCGTTGCCGGTAGAGGGAGTCTGATTGTTTCCGGTGGGCTGGGTGCAATTGCCGGCCTTATCGCAGGTGGTCGTGCAATTGCCGGTGGTGTCGCAGTCGGTGATGCAATTACCCGCCTGCGTGCAGTTGGTGTTGGAATTACAGTTGGAATTCGTGTTGCAGTTTTTGGACTGATTGCAATTGGAGCCGGAGTTCAGCGCGTTGGCGTCAATGCCGCACTGCTTCAAAAGATCGCTGACGCTGGAAGGAAGCGTCTGCCCGGAGCCGTTGGAGGTCAGATTCCCCAACAGTGACTTCAGGTTGGAGCTGCAATTCGAGTTGGAAGAATTGTTGACATAGGTACTGAGAACATTGTTTACGTTCTGGAAAGCGGCGGACCGGCCGGAGCCGCTTGGGCAGGACGCACCGGGTAAGGTCTGCGCAGAAGCGCTGACCGCCAGGCCGACTGCGAGTACCGCGGATGTAAGGGCAACGCTGAGTGTTTTTTTCAAGTTTTTCATTTTGTTACCTCCTTGCATCCTATTGTAACTGTTTTGTTACCATTTGCAATCTATAAATGTTTCCACTTCTCCCAAGGTATGGAAGCGGGCCCTGCATCCCCCTGATACGAGGGGGTTCGCAATTTGAGAAACAGCCCTCCCCTGCGTATTTTTTTAAAACCCGGCAAATTACCCCTTTCCTACGCGCCTATCCCTCGTCCAAAAACGAAAATGAGGTCACGGTTTCCCCCTGATACTGAAATTCAACAGAATGAGAAACCACGCCGAAAAATTTCTGAATATTGGCATCCGTCATCACCTGCTTCGTATCGCCGGTAATATAGTCCCCCTCGCCCAGCAGAAAGCACCGCTGCGCAATGCGCAGGGCATGGTTTGGATAATGGGTGTTGAGAATGCAGGCGATGCTTTGCTCGGCTGCCACGCCTTGAATCAGCTTTAGTAGACGGATTTGATTACGAAAATCCAAATGTGATTCCGGCTCGTCCAGAACCAAAAGCTTTGGTTCATTGATGAGCGCGCGGGCGATGTACACCAGTTGAAGCTGCCCGCCGCTCAGCTCGTTGCAGGGGGAATCCCGCAGTTCATAAATCCCTGTTTTGTAAAGCATCCGGTCCGCCAGCTCATAATCTCCCCGGCTCGGGGCCGCGAAAAAGGAGCTGTGCCCCGCCTTGCCAAACACCACCATATCCCGCACGGAGTAGTCAAAGGAAACCCGGTGGGCCTGCGGTACATAGCCGATTTCTTTCATGGGCCTGTTTCTTTGGCTTTGCCTGCCGGCTACTGTGGAATAGCCGCTGTCCCAGCTCAGAATACCGACAATGCATTTGATTAGCGTGGTTTTTCCGATGCCGTTTCTCCCCATCACCGCCATCACCTGCCCGCCGTCCAGGGAAGCATTGATATTTTGCAGGAGCGGCCTCCCCTTCGCATAGGAGAAGCAGCCATCCCGCACCTCCAGAATTTTTTCCATTCGCTCACCCCTCCTTTCTTCCGCGGCGATAAATCACCGCAAAAAACGGCGCACCAATCAGGGCGGTGAGGATGCCCACGGGAATCTCGGCAGAGGTCAGGCTTCTTGCGGCGGTATCCACCAGAATCATAAAGGTCGCCCCAATCAGGGCGGAGGCGGGCAGGAGATGCCCGTGATTCACTCCCACCAGCCTGCGGCAAATATGGGGAATCACAAGCCCCACCCACCCGATGACCCCGGCGACGGTGACGCTGCCTGCCGTGGTCAGCGTGGCAAATAAAATCACCAGCCAGCGGGTGGTGTGGGGATTGATTCCAAGGGCAAAACAATCCTCGTCGCCAAGAGAGAGCAGGTTGATTTTCCAGCGAAGCAGAAGCAGACCCAGCATGCCCCCCGCAATGGGAATAAAAGCAATGCCGATGTCCCGATAGGTGACGTTTGCAAAGCTGCCCATCTGCCAGAAGGTGATGGCGGGGAGCGTTTCGGAGGAGTCAGCCACATACTTAATCAGGGAGATGAGCGCTGAAAAAATGGAGGACACAATAATGCCGCCCAGCACCACCGACAGCGTTCCCCCTCCTTTTTTTGTCCCCGCCAGCAAAAACACCAGCAGCACACTCATCAGCCCTGCCAGCAGGGAAAGCACCGGCGTAAACAGGCCCAGCCCCCCGGTGAGCAGAATGCCCAGCGCCGCGCCAAAGCCCGCGCCGGAGCTGACGCCCAGCAAATCCGGGCTGACCAGCGGATTTTGAAAGGTACCCTGCAAGGCGGAGCCGGATATGGATAATCCGGCTCCGACCATGGCGGCTAAAATAATTCTCGGAATGCGCACGTTAAAAATGACAAAGGCAGCGATTTCCATTGATCTGTCCACGCTGCCGTGCAGCTTTGCGGAGAAAATGGCTACAAGCTCCGGCAGGTGGATGCCGTATTTTCCCAACGATATCCCGGCGACCGCCGCCCCCGCCAGCAATATGAAGCCAAGCAACATTGTTTTGCGATAGCCTGCGTGATGGGTGGTTTTCATATTCCTGTGGCTTCCCGATATCCAAGAATGGAGTCAAGCTCCCCTTCGGTCAATTCCACGTTGTAATTCCGCTGGTAATACTCCCTGATTTCCGTGCGCACCTCGTCGTCGCTCACAAGCTCCGGGTACGCCTTGGAAACCAGCCACAGGGGAAAGAGCGGGGAATCCGCGCAGGGCGTGACCCAGGCATAGGTGGTTCTGGGCACGTCAAAAACCTGCTTGTTTTTCCAGGCGCTCAGCAGCGACCAGTCCTGTCCTTCAATGGAATTTTCCAGAATATAGCTTGCCGGGGCATCCTGAAAGCACATGATAAAATCCGGGTCCCACTGGTAAATCTGCTCCATGCTGACCTCGCCGGTACCCTCAATGGACGCGGCGGCGTTTTCAATTCCGCTGAGGGAGAAAAAGCTTTGGGCCCAGCCGTCAAAGGAGTCCGACCCCATGACCATCAGGCTTCCAGCCTGATTCAGCTTGATGCAAAGCCCCGTTTTCTTCTCGTCGCCCACCTGCTCAAGAAGCTTTGCAAGCTTTGCGTTGGTGGCGTCCCATTCCTGCTGGATTCCCACGGAGGTATCCGACCCCAACAGCTCTCTGATTTGCCCGTCCCATGCAACCGACATTGTCTCCGGGCTGTTCACGCCCTTCATCAGAAAGTCCACCGCCGGAATCGCAAGACCCTCAATGCCTTTTTTCTGGAAATCTCCGTAATAGAAAATAATGTCCGGCTCCAGCGCCAGCAAAGATTCGGTATTTACGGCAAAATTCACATCCACAAAGGAGGATTCCACCGACTGCCAATTGGGAAAAGTCTTTTCCACAATTTTCGGATTTGAGGTCAGGAAGGACCGGGCGTTAATGCCCACAATCATTTCGGTATCGGGCACGGCCCCGATTACAAAGGACATGACGGGCGGGCTTAAAATGACAATTTTCTGAATGTCTGCGGCGGCGGGAACGGTGACCTGATACCCGCCAAGGTCTGTGATGGTTCTCGGCTCCCCGGGCGCGGCACTTTCCTCCGCTGGAGACGAAGCTGCGGCTCCGGACGCGCCTGACGAAGCAGGCGCCTGCCCGCACGCTGCCAGCGACAGGCAGAGAACGGCCGTCAAGGCGGCGGCAATTAATTTGCTGTTCATATACCATTTCTCCTTAATAATAATTAAGATGTTCTTTATAATTTTTTAAAAACTTTAGCAATTGCTTTGCAAGAAAAAAGACGCAGGCGTGATAAAACAAACACGTTTGTTTTATCAGCACTGCGTCTTGGCGTCTGGCTGTGGGACAACGGAAATTTTCCCGTCGCGTAGATTGATCAAGCTTTCCCGCTTGCATTTGGGGCAAAAAAGCGGCAGTCGAATCAGCACTGTATCTCCCCGAATCCGCACCCGCGTTTTCTGTCCGCACAGGGGACAGCATACCCATTCGTTCTGTTCCATTCGGAAACCTCACCTACGCCGCCTACGCATGGTTTGCAATCAGGCCGATGGCATGGTTTAAAAATCCGTTGATGGCGGCCAGCTTATCGCCGGGCATATCCGCGAGGAAGGCAAAGAGCGCCCTGTCGTTTTCTTCGTGGTAGCGCTCGTGTTCCCGGTAGGCCGTCTGCCCCTTATCCGTCAGGTACAGCAGGGCGCGCTTTTTATCTGCGGCGTCGTCCTCTCTGCGAATCAAATCCCGCTCCGTCAGCTTTTGCAAGGTTTTATGAACCACAGGCCGGGTAATTCCAAATTTCCGGGCCAGCTCGGCACTATGAATCCCCGGAAAATCACCGATCATTTTCAGAATGTGGATTTCCCCGCGGTAAAAGGTCATCTCCTCGCTGCCAAAATTCAGGACATTGGTCCGGCTGTTGGCAATGCGCTCGTTCAGCTCAATAAAGGAACGGATGACGTCCCCGGAGGAAACAGCCGACTCAGCGCCTCCCTTTTGGTAAAGCCGCCCTTCGTATCGGTCAGCCCCTGTGGCTTTCATGGGGGTCAGTCCCGCATTTTTCACCGCCTTTGTAAGCGCCTCCCCGTCGGGCGGGAGCGGCAGGCCGTCTAAAAAGCCGGACAGCCATCCCACCATATTGGGCGACACACTGTCCTCCTCGTCCGCAAACTGCCCCACAATCAGCAGCTTTCCATTCTCCGCAAGGCTTGCCGACAGCTTTTTGATAAAGTCCGACAGGTCGCCGCGCACAAAGTTCAGGATGCCGGAGGCGACAATCACATCGTAAGGGCCGCCGAGAGGATCCGTATTAAAATCCCCGGCAATAACCCCCACCTGCTGCTCTTTGTCATGTTCGCGTACAATTTCCTTTGTGACCGCGGCCACATCCGGCGCTTCAAAAATCACCGCCCGGCTGTTTGGAAACTGCTTTGTAAATTCAATTCCCTGAATCCCGGTTCCCCCACCCAAGTCCAGCAGGCGGAGGGGGCGCAGCGGGTCGGGATACAGGGCCTCCATCTGCTTTAAAAACGCCTGCACGCGCCCGGCGTACAGCTCGGGAATGGACACCCGCGCCATTTCTGAAAAATTGTAGGCCGGTTTGGGCAGGGCTTCGGGAGACTTCACCTTTTGCTCCAACTGCGCCAGCGAGGTCATGTTTTCCCGGAACAGCAGGGCGTCCCCCAAAAACACGTCGCTGTTCCGGGATAAAAAGTCCTTCGTTTCCGGCGTGTTCATGTAATACTCCCCAAGCTTTCCAAGCCAGCCGCAGGAAGTCAGGGTCAGCAGCAGCAGCCGAACCTGACACGGGTCGCAGTCCAGCCCCTTGGCAACATCCTGCGCAGTCTGCGGCGTGTCCAGATGGGAAAATACATTGAGGCGAATGGCCGCGAACAGCAACTGCGCCTCCTGATACCGGCGCATTGTTTCATAGTATCGGCCCGGGCTGTTTTCTGTGTGATACGGCATTTCAGCATGCCTCCTATATGCCTTTAGTTAGTTGAAACTAAGCTATTTGTTAGTATAGCATACAATTAAAATTAATGTCAAGACAACAAAACAAAAAACTACGCAAATCTTGAAATATTCGGCTGGGAAGATGCGCTCCACTCCGCAAACGGGCGGACGGTTTTAAAAACCGTCCGCCCGTTGCAGCGTCTTATTCCCGGAGCGTTTTGTTGATTTCGGTCTCGGCAAGCGCCTTGCGCATCCCCACGGCTTAGACCGACCATGGACTCTGCATTTTCCCGCCGCCGTTTTCCACCGAAATTTACCCGGTCAGTCAATTTAGCGCTTACGCGCTCTTCCGACTCCAGCCCCGGCTGTTTTCCCGGGCAGTGACAAATTGTTTGTAGATGCCCGCCTGCTCCATCAACTCGTCATGGGTTCCCTGCTGGGCAATCCCCCCGCTGGCGATGACCAGAATCTGATCGGCGTTGCGGATCGTATTCAGGCGGTGGGCGATAACCAGCAGCGTTTTCCCCTTGCACAGCTCACTGATGGCCTCCTGAATATAGCTCTCGTTGTCCGCGTCCACGCTGGCGGTGGCTTCATCCAAAATGACAATGGGTGCGTCCTTTAAAATGCACCGGGCAATGGAAATCCGCTGCTGCTCACCGCCGGAAAGGCTGGCGCCGCCCTCGCCCACCACGGTGTCAAACCCCTCGGGCAGGGCCATGATGAAATCGTAGCAGCGGGCTTTTTTAGCCGCTTCCATCACTTCCTCCCGGCTGGCCTCCTGCCTGCCGATGCTGATATTATTATATATAGTATCCTGAAACAGGTAGACCCGCTGAAACACCATGCTGATCTGATCCATCAGCTCACTGAGGGGGACCGTTCGGATATTCTGCCCCCGCACCAGAATCCGTCCCGCTTTTACATCCCAAAAGCGGGCCAGCAGGCTTGCGATGGTGGATTTTCCGCCGCCCGACGGGCCGACCAGCGCCAGCATCCGGTTTTTCGGGAGGTTGAATGACACATTTTGCAAAACGTTTTTCTCGCCGTAGGCAAACGTGACATCTTCAAATTGCACCTCGGGCGCGTCGCTGCTTGCGGGAATATGGTTTGCGCCTGTGTCGGGCAGCTCCTGCTCCCGGAACACTTCCTCAATACGATCCATACAGCTATTCATGACGGTGAGCCGCGCACTTTGGCTGTACAGTGCTTTCAGCGGGCCAAACAGATCGAACACAAAAAGCATAGTACCCACCAGATAGGTCACGTCCAGCATACCCTTAAAATACAGGAACACGGAAAGACCGACTACAAAGGTGGTTCCCAGTCCGTAGATGAGATTCAGCCCTCTTTGCCACGGGGTATGATTCTCCTCAAACGCAAGACTGGCCCGGCAGGTTTCCTCAAAGCTGCCGGTAAGCGTCTCGGACTTTTCCCCCAGCAGGTTGTAGGTTTTGATGATGCCGATGCCCTCGGTGAAATCCAGCACGGATTCCGTGAGGTTTTCAAGCTGGGCCTGACGGATGTGAGAATCCTCCACGGCCTCTTTTTTTAGGCCCCGACCCAACAGCGTAATCAGCACAACGACAATCAGTCCCGCCAGCCCAATCCATACATTGAAGAAAAAGAGAAAGGCCACCAAAATACCCTGCGCAAAAAGATAGCTCATCAGATCGGCCAACACGGCCATGCAGTTTTCCTCAATAAACACCATGTCGGTGGAGAGAACCGAGCTGATTTTGCCGATGTTGCCCTCCGTGAAATAACCCATAGGCATTTTCCGCAGGTGCGCGCCCAGTTCCATCCGCTTATCGGCAAAAAGCAGGTAGCCCGCTCCGGATTGCAGCCGGTCGGCAATGTGGTGGAACAGCATCTGGGCCAAAAGCATACCAACCAGCGCGACGCCGATTTGAAGGCAGAACTTTGGCGTGGCCGTCCCGTGATAAAACGCGGCAAGTGCGAAAAAACCAAGGGCGATGGGCGCGTTTTTGAGGATGCCCTTCAAAAAAGAGAATACAAAGGCCCATGCGATTCTGCCCCGGTATTTTCCGGAGGCATTGAAAATGCGGCTCATTAAAGCGGTCATCGTGTCTCCCCCTCCTTTACGGCGCTGACTTTCCATCTGGCGCTGCCCTCGGCTGCCTGCCACAGCGTTTGATAGGCCGGGCAGCGCTCCAGCAATTCATCATGGGTCCCGGCGTCGGCAAGCCTGCCCGCGTCCAGCACGCAGATTTGATCTGCGTCCACGATGGAATGTAGCCGGTGGGCGATGACTACCACCGTCTTTCCCCGGATTACTTCGGCAATTGCCGCATTCATTTTTTCCTCGTTCTCCGGGTCCATAAAGGCGGTGGCCTCGTCCAGCACCACAATGGGTGCGTCCTTTAAAATGGCCCGGGCCAGGGAAATGCGCTGGCGCTCTCCGCCGGAAAGCTGTTTGCCGCCGTCTCCCGCCATCGTGTAAATCCCCTTTTCCAGTCGGCTCAAAAATTCGCCGCACTGGGCCTTTTCCGCAGCGGCCAGCACCTGGTCATCGGTGGCACCGGGCCTGCCCAACCGAATATTTTCCAGAAGATTCATGTTAAACAGGAACTGCTCCTGCGCCACATAGGAAATCTGCTCGTTGAGCGCTTCAAGGCTCATGTCCCGCACATCCTGCCCGCCGATTTTCACGGAGCCGCCGGTCACGTCGTAAAAGTGCACCAGAAGCTTTGCAAGCGTTGATTTTCCGCTGCCCGACTCGCCCACCAGCGCGGTGAGGCTTCCCTCGGGAATTTCCAAGGTAATGCCGTGGAGCACCTCCGCTTCCTTATAAGCAAAGTGCACGTCTTCAAACGCCACGCCGTAGTTCTTGCCGGAAAAGGGCTTTTCCGCCTGCTTCAGGGGCTCTTCCTCCAGCATCTGCTCCATGTTGGACACGACGAAGTTAAGCCGCGCCATGTTGGGGAAAAAGCTCATCACGCGCAGCAGCGGCGCGCCGATTCCAAAGGACATGCACAGCGCCAGCGCCAGGTCCGGCAAGGTGGAGTATCCCCGCAGGACCAGATACGCGCCCACGGGCAGCACAAACAGAGATACACAGGGCACAAGGCACTCATAAATGGCCATCCACGGCCAGCAGACCCTGTACCACGCCAGCGTAAAATCACGGTAGCTTTTAATATCGGTTTCGTAGCGGTGGTAGGATTCGCCGTCCCGGTTGAATACCTTGACGACCTCCATGCCATTGATGTACTCCACGATGGTGCGGTTCATTTTATGGGACGCGGCATAGTAGTCCCGCATTTTGCCCACGCCGCTTTGGTACATCACCGCCATGGCAAGCATTCCAAAAGACAGCGCCGCCAGTGCCAGCAAGGCCAGCCGCCAGTCCGTCAGAAACAGGCCCGCGAATACCAGTACCGGAATTGTAATGTTGGCAACCCCTTCGGGAATGGCGTGAGCCAGCGGTAATTCAATCGTTTCAATGTCGTCAATAAACATTTTTTTGATGGAGCCCACGCCCTTTTCCTGAATCACGCCAAGGGGCAGGTTTTCCAGCTTGTTTTGCAGGGAAATGCGCAGATTTTTCAGCGTATTATAGGCCGCATTGTGGGACAGGGAAAGGCCCCAGATATAAAACACCGCATACAAAACCGTGCTGAGGCCAATTCCCACCACTCTCCAGATCACATACTCCGCCGAAACGGCTTCCCGCAAAAGCAGCGGCCGGATAATTTGGTAGATAAACCAAAAAGGCAGCACCTGCATCACCATCCCCACCAGCATGGCGGCAATCGCTTTGTAGGTGGTTTTTCGGTACTCGCCCGCATATCCCAGTATTTTTTTGAACAAACAAAACCCCTCCTTTATAAAACACGCAGCAGTTAGATTTGCCTAACTTTAGAGAAACAAAAGCCTCTTATCATAAAGAGACGGCTTTTCAAGTTATCCAACACTAACTATTAACTTTAATAAAATTCCCTCTCTCGAAGGGAATTTTATTTGGCTGAGTCAAAGCCCAGCACGGAATACCAGTTGAACAATCTGCACATCAGCTCGCTGTGGGCCTCGATCTGCTGGAGCGTATAGTTGTGAATAAACGGTTCGTAAACGGTGGTCCAGAAGGCCGAGAGCAAAATGTGCATCTCTTCGATGGAGATGTCAGCCTCAGTCAACCCCCTGTTTTTTGCCTCCAGAAAGTATTCATAGGTCTTAACGGCCATTTCTTCGGCAAAATTATGCTGAAAATTGGCATAGCGGGTTCCCGCCGCACATGAAACCAGAAGCGTAAACCCATCGTGATACTGGTAGAGAAAGTGGAACCATTCCATCATGCTCTCCCCCATCTCCCACGCCTTTATCAGCGCATCGTCGGATAGCGTACTGGCAGGAACAGAACTTCTTAATTCCACAAAGTCATACAGCGCCTCCACCGCATCCCCCACCACGGCGCAGAATAAATCCTCTTTTCCTTTATATCGCTTGTACAGCGCCCCGGTAGTCACTCCTGCATCCTCGCAGATCACTTTCAGGGAAGCCTTTTCAAATCCATGAGCCAGAAATTCCTTTTTTGCACTGTCCAGAATACGTGGATCAATGGTATGATCCGGCGTTGCCATTTGTGTCACCCACCTCCTTGCTTAATTGATAATTAAATTATCGATAACATAATTATCACATTATCAGTCGGGGCGCAATTTGTCAAGCAGTTTCAGATTTTTTTCAGCGCTTATTTCGGCCTAACCGTATTTCACCGCTTGTCCTTATTCCGCCGCCTGGCGGTACTCCCAGCGAAGCGGCGGCGGATGAACCTCACGCTCCAAAAGCCTTCTCAATTGCCCAATTTGTTCTTAATTTTCGTCTTTCAGGGGGAAATCCTGAAAAAACCCTTGCAATTAGGGGAACGGCGTGGTATTCTATTCAGGCTACAAAGGGCGGTCCTCTGCCGCATACGCGCCATTTTTGGCGGCGTGCCATGAACAGCGGTAAGAACGCCTATAATTTAGGAGGAAAATCCATGGATCTCATTAAGGAACTGAACAAAGAAGCGCTGGCGCAGACGCTGCCCGAGGTCAATGTGGGCGATACCGTCCGCGTGCACGTGAAGGTCAGAGAAGGCTCCCGCGAGCGCATTCAGGTGTTCGAGGGCACCGTCATCGCCAAGAAGCACGGCGGCATCGAGGAGACGTTCACCGTCCGTCGTATCTCTTACGGCGTGGGCGCTGAGAAGGTGTTCCCCGTTCACTCTCCCTCTATCGACCATGTGGAGGTGGTGCGCAACGGTAAGGTTCGCCGTGCGAAGCTTTACTACCTGCGTGACCGTGTGGGCAAGCGGGCCAAGGTCAAGGAGAAGCTCTAAGCCGAAAACAGAAGTCCGGCTTTTCGAGGGAACCTTGTTTCCAAAGCAAGCGGTGTGACTTTTATGCTCCCTGCGGAGCAAAAAAACGGCAGATAAAATCCCCGGCAGAAATTGCAATGCAATTTCTGCCGGGGATTTTTTGTCTTACACCAGAGAGGACAGAACGCTTGCTTTTGTGACAATTCCCTGCAAGCGCCCCCCCTCGTCCAGCACCGCCAGAGGATAGGGCGATTCCGCCGACAGGGGCATGATCTCCTCCACTGAGGCGTCCAGCCCTGCTGAGGGAACGTCCTTGATAATCATTTCGGTCAAATCCAGGTTTTCTCGCTTGGCTCGCATGGCGTCCGCCAGCGTCAAAATTCCTTGAAGCTTCATCTGCCCATCCACAACGTACACCGAGGAGATGGCATTTTTCCGCATCAGCCGCAGCGCATGGTCAATGCCGTCGCCGGGCTTGATCAGGCTCACCGGCGTAATCATAATATTACGCACGGACAGCACCTTTGATTTGTCTGCGGAATCGATGAAGCGCCGCACATAGTCGTCCGCCGGGCGCGTGCTCATGCCCTCGGGCGTGTCCACCTGAATCAGCCGTCCGTCCCGCATGATGGCAACCGTGTCACCAAGATGAAACGCCTCGTCAATGTCATGGGTAATGAAAATGACGGTCTTTCCCAGCTTTCGCTGAATGGACAGCAGCTCAAACTGCATGTCGTTTCGCACCAGCGGGTCCAGCGCGGAAAAGGGTTCGTCCATCAGCAACACCTCGGGATCGTTGGCCAGCGCCCGGGCAAGGCCCACCCGCTGGCGCATACCGCCCGAAAGGCTTCCGATCATGGATTCCTCCCAGCCCTCCAGACCCACCAGTGCAATGGCCTCTCTTGCGCGCTTTTCCCGTTCCTCCCGGCCCATGCCGGACACCTCCAGCCCATAGGCCACGTTGCCCAGCACATTCCGGTGGCTCATCAGGCCGAAGGACTGGAACACCATGGCCATCTTCCTCCGCCTGAATTCCCGAAGCTCCTGCTTATTCAGCTTCAGAAGGTCTACTCCGTCAAAGGTGACGGAGCCGGAGGTGGGCCGGTGCAACCGGTTAAAGCAGCGCACCAGGGTGGACTTTCCCGACCCGGACAGTCCGATGACGACAAAAATCTTGCCCCGGGGAATTTGCAGATTGATGTCGTACAGCGCGGTGGTCACGCCGGTTTTTTTCAGCACCTCTGCCTTTTCAGTTCCCTGGCTCAGCAGCTCCATGGCCTCTTCCCGGCGCGTTCCGTACAGTTTGGCAAGATTCTTCGTCTCGATAATCATATCGCTCATC
The DNA here is from genome assembly GCF_041020825.1 of Oscillibacter sp. GMB15532. Lineage (NCBI taxonomy): Bacteria > Bacillati > Bacillota > Clostridia > Eubacteriales > Oscillospiraceae > Oscillibacter > Oscillibacter sp. GMB15532. The sequence continues at coordinate 29,157 of NZ_JBEVTO010000011.1, read as the reverse complement.
GTCATTCATCCCCCGATTCCTTCCGGTTTGAAAACCAGCCCTGTGTCAGGCGGTCCAAAAGAATGGCGAGAATGACCACCGAGCCGCCGGCCATAAAGCCTCTGGAGATTTCCACCCGGTTGACGGCGATCAGCACCTCGTTGCCAAGCCCGCGGGCGCCGATCATGGAGCAGGTCACCACCATGGACATCGCCATCATCATGGTCTGGTTGATGCCCGCCATAATCGTGGGCAGGGCCTGCGGCATCTGGACCTTCAAAAGCATTTGCAGCTTTGTGGAGCCAAAGGAGCGCGCAGCCTCCACCACCTCGGCATTCACCTGCCGGATGCCAAGGCTGGTGAGGCGAATCACCGGCACCATGGCATAAATTACGGTGGCAATCACGGCGGAGGCAGAGCCCATGCCAAAGAAAATGACCGCCGGAATCAGATACACGAACACCGGCATGGTCTGCATCATGTCCAGCAGCGGCCGCGCCGTCCGGTTGGCCCGGTCGGAGCCGGAGAGAAGCACACCGACAGGCAGCCCCAGTACCAACGCGATGATCACGCCTGCCAGCACAATGGAAAGCGTCAGGTTCATCAGGTCCCACAATCCCAGCATTCCAATGACGCACAGCAGGGCCGCGTAGGTAATGCCGGAACGCAGGCTCTTATGCCCCTTCCAGCCAAGGAAAAAGACCAGCGCAATCAAAACAAACCACGGAATATAGCCTAAAATCCAGTTGATGGCTCCCACAAAGCCCGTCAGCCCGGACTTGATTCCGTCAAAAAACGCAGAGTGTGAAGCGGCAAAGCCGCGCACGGCATTGTCGATTGCGTTTGTGTCAACGCTGATTGTAAAGGGAAAATTAAACAGCCAATCCATGCAGCCTCCTTATCCAATGGCCGCATACAGCGTATCGGCCTGCTCCGCGGTGAGCCAGGTTTCAACCATGTCGCGGTGCTCATTTAAAAACCACTTTGCCGCCGTCTTATAATCCGCGCCGGTTTCCTCGATATAGGCAAGGGCCTCGCTGGTCAGCGCGGAGGTGGTGTGATACTTGGACAAAAACGCCACATACTCCGGGTCGCTGTCATAAAAATCGTTGCTGGTGCAAATGGTGACCCGCACAGACGGGCACTGTGTCTTTCCCTCAAGGAACAGCTCCGGGTCATAGGGCTCATCCTCCAGCAGGACAAAGTCGTATTTGCCCAGCAGCCAGGTCGGCTCCCAATAATAAGCCACCACCGGCTCTCCCCTGTCATACGCGGCTACCAGCACAGCGCTGGTGGCGGCATCGGTGCCCGGCTCGATATAGTTATAGGTTTTGTCCAGCCCGTAATACAAGTATTTCTGGTGGATAATCTGCGTAATCTCCCAGCCCGCAATACCGCCGTAGATAATTCCCTTGGAGGAATCCTCGGGGTCCTTAAAGAGGGAAGCATAGTCCTTGAGGTCTGCAACGGTCTTCAGGTTCGGCGCCATGGGCTCAATCCCCCGCTCCGGATCCCCCTCGATGACATAGCGCGGCACATACAGGCCCTGTGCATTGTCGTCAAAGTTTACGCCCACCTCTTTGAGCGTACCCGCCTCGATGTCGGCGTTATAGTCGGGGAGGTTGTCAGACCAAACCTCCATGTGTACGTCAATCTCACCCTTCTTTACCGCCTCGTGGGTGATGGGGGTGCTGCCGGAAACCTCCGTCCACTCATAGCCGAACACCGTTTCGGCCACAGTTCCCGCCACAGCGTTGTGGAACAGGATGGAATCCCAGCCAACGTCGGCAAAGCGCAGCGTTTTCGTCTGCTTCTGCTCCCCCGCTCCGCAGCCCGCAAGGCTGCCGGCCAGCACACTCGTTGCCAAAAGCAATCCTGCAATCCGGATCGTTTTCTTCATAAACTATCTGACTCCTTTCTTGTACATAACAATACTGACATTGCATATTATATCAACAAGTTGTCACTTTGTCAAACTGACATCTTAGTTTTTGTATAAGTTGCCGGAAAAATAATGGCATTTTTTGGAGAAGTTTATTGCAAAATTGGCGATATTATCAAGCAAATTTGGATACAGGCCGGTGGTTTGCTTTTTCGCTGTTCCTCTGATTATACAGAAAGCGCAATTTATTTTGACGAAATCTAAACTTTGTGATAGACTGGCAGTATTGTAGCGCAAATAAATATTATAACGGAATTACGGTGAAATCATTATGGCAAGAAGCAAGGGGATTACCCTGCCTGTTTACCGCAAGATTGCGGTCACCATCGCTCAGGATATTGTGGGCGGCAAATATGTGGAGGGACAAAAGCTGTCCGGGCGCACGGTGCTCTCCTCTCAGTACGGCGTCTCTCCGGAAACAATTCGCAAGGCGGTTCATCTGCTGGAGGATGTGGAGATTCTCGACATCAAGAAAAACAGCGGCGTGTGGATTCTCTCCTCGCAAAAGGCCGCAGAGTTTATTCAGGAAAGCCGGGAACTGCAAAGCGCGGCCGACGTAAAAGGCGAGCTGCTTTCCTGGATGGAGCGCCAGATTGCCGAAACCTCCGCCGCCATGGAAAAGCTGCTGTTTGTCCTCAACACGGAGGGGCGCGCCGGAAAAAACACACCCTTTGTGCCCTACGAGGTTGCTGTGCCCGCCAATTCTCAGGTTGCGGGCAAGAGCATCAGCGGCCTGAACTTCTGGCACAAAACGGGGGCCACCATCATTGCCATCGAGCGCGGGGAGCAGATTATCCTTTCCCCCGGTCCCTATTCTTCCCTCTTGAGCGGAGATATTCTCTATATTGTGGGAGACGAACGAACTTTGCTCTCGGCCATTCATTTTGTGACCTCCGCAAACGACGGATAACCGCCGCTTTTTTATGGAAAGCGGCGGCGTTTCTTGGCCGATTTTTTGATAACGACAATAAAAACGGAGTGGAGGCCAAAGGCCTCCACTCCGTTTGTGTACCGCTTTGGGCGGCTATTATTTCAATTTACCGGGCGGCTATTATTCCGCTTCTCTCAGGCAATCATTCTGCTGTCTCCTCAGAGGGAAGGTCCTCGTCTTTCACCATTTCCATAAACGCCCCTGCCGCCGCAGTGGGCGCCACGTCCAGCAAGGTGCACATCTCCACACTGCGGGCGGGGATGGTAAAGTCGGTCTTCAAAACCCGAATCTCCCCCGCGTTCAGCGCATCCTGCACAAATTCCAGCGTCACACCCGCCACGCCTAACCCGATTTTTGCCAGCGTCACCAGAAGGCTTCGGGAACTCAGCTCAATCTCCGGAGTCAGCGTCACGCCGCAGCGGAGAAAATCCTGCTCCAAAAAGCCACGGGAGCTGGCCTTGCGCTCCAGCAGAATCAGGGGGAAGGCCGCAATTTCCTCCCGGGTGTAAACATGGTCGAAATCGCAGCCGTAGCCGCTGCCCGCCACAAATACGCTGTGGGTGGAAAAGCAGGGCCATGCCTCCAGCCGCTCCCGCTCCGCCGGGGTGGACGCAAAGGCGATGTCCACAGAACCGGATCGCAGCAGGCTCAAAACCTTGGCGCTCCGCCCGCTGATGATTTTCAGCCGGATACCGGGGTGAAGCCGGTGAAACGCCTCCAGATAGGGCGTCAAAAATTGGCCCGTCACCGTGTCGCTTGCGCCGATCACCAGCGTGCCCAGCATGAGCTGCTGGGCCTGAGAGAGCTTATCCTCCCCTGTGGCCAGAAGACCCAGCGCGGAGCGGACATAGTCATAGAGCAGCTGCCCCTCCCCTGTCAAGGAAACGCCCCGGGGGCTGCGGGAAAACAACCGCGCCTGCAAAGCCGTTTCCAACTGCTTAATGGACTGGCTTACCGCCGACTGGGAAATATAGAGGTTTTTTGCGGCCACGGAGATGTTCCCCGCCTCCGCCACCTCCTTGAATACACGATACAGCTCCAGCTTCACCGACATGACGCCTCCTCCTTTGCGTTTGGGACTTTTTGAGACTGCGCTTGATTTTATGGATCCCGGCCCCAGTGCCCATCCTTCTGGGCGCAAAGCCGGGCAGCATTGCTTCTTTTTCGGTTTCCTGCCTGTTAAACTGCTATCATTATAAGGACTGCTGATGATAATTGTAAATACAATATTTGTTAATTTTTTAAGTAGAGCGTTTTAAACCCGCAATTCCGGTCCAACGTCCGCAAAAAAGGGGCCCGCTCAGTAGCGGGTCCCTTGTCTTTTAATTCTTGTCGATGTGGGCCTGAATCCTCTGAATCATCATTTCCAGCGCCACCAGATTGCGCCCGCCTCCCAGCACGATAATGTCCGCGTACTTCCGGGAGGGCTCCACATACTGCTCATGCATAGGCTTCACAGTGGTGAGATACTGCTTGACAACGGACTGGAGACTTCTTCCCCGGTCCTCCACGTCACGCAGGGCGCGGCGCAAAATGCGCTCGTCCGCGTCCGTCTCCACGAAAATCTTGATGTCGAACATCTCCCGCAACGCGGGATTCTGAAAAATCAAAACCCCCTCCACAATGATGACCTTGGCAGGGAAAATCGTCACCGTCCGTTCGGTGCGGTTAAAATCCGTAAAGGAATACACGGGACATTCAATGGGCTTCCCCCGTTTCAGCGCCCGCAGGTGCTCAATTAAAAGGTCTGTGTCAAAGGCGCTGGGGTGGTCGTAATTCTGCCGCGTGCGCTCTTCTAAGGAGACGCCCTCCTGCAGCTTATAATAGCTGTCGTGGCCCACAACGGTCACGTCGTCCCCGAAATGCTCCTTCAGCCGCCGGGTCAGGGTGGTCTTGCCAGAGCCGGTGCCCCCCGCCACGCCGATCAAAATAATATCCATCGGGCATTTCCCCCTCTCCGCGGGGGCACGCGCCGCCCGCCATCGGCAATTCCCCGCAAGGAAAAGGGGGAAGAACCTCAGAATATTATAGGGACGGCAACTACCAAATGCAAGTAAAAACCAAGGAAAAAAACAGAATTCCGCAAAATTCGTCTCCACGGCCTTGACTGTGCCGGAAAAACCCGATATTATGTCAATTGATCAAAAAAACACCCACCGCTCCGAAGGAGGATATTCATGGCCATGAAACGCTGCCCCGACTGCGGGGAAAAGTATTCCGATACATATAAGTGCTGTCCCTTCTGTGAGGAGGAAGCCGCACTTCAGGAAGAGCGCCCCTTCCGCCGCAAGGGTGCGCGGCGCTCCGCCTGCCGAAAGGAGCCCAGCATCCTGACACCTGTGCTGGTTGTGGTAATTGTGGTGCTGGCAGTGACGCTGGGCTGGCTGTTCTTTGGCGACAGCATCAAGGAAAAGCTGGGCGGCGGCACAACGCCCGGCGTCTCCTCCTCCGAAGTCGATCCGTCTCAAAGCGGCAGCTCCTCCGGGGACACCAGTCTGCCGGGGATCGGAGATTCCTCCGGGGATTCTTCTTCCTCCGCCGGTGAAGAACCGGGAAGCGTGATAGAGCCCGGAAACGGAACGGAAACGGACGCCTCCGAGCTGACAGTGGAACAGGTGGCTGCCCTGCCCGACACTCTGACCCTCTCTAATACAGACTTTACTCTCCCGGTGGGGGATCCGGCGGTAAAGCTGACCGTTTCCGGCGGCAGCGGAAGCTACACCTGGTACAGCGAGGACGACGGAATCGCCTCCGTGGACGAAAACGGCACGGTGACGGCCATTTCCGCCGGAATCATCAACGTCTATGCCACCGACGGCACCGGAAAGGGCCTTTGCATCGTGCGGGTGCGCGGAGGCTCCGGCTCTTCCGGCAGCTCCGGGAACACCGTCACACCCTCTGGCGGCAATGTGAAGCTGAACCGGGAGGACTTTACCTTGGGCGTGGGCGAGAGCTTCCAGCTTAAAAACACCGGAATCACCACCGCCCAGACCTGGTCCAGCAGCAATCCCAGCGTAGCCACCGTCAACGGCAGCGGGATGGTCACCGGCGTGTCCGCCGGTATGGCCACCGTCACCATGTCCTACGACGGAAACAGCCTGACCTGCATCGTCCGGGTAAAATAACGGATTACTTTTCCAAAAAGCGCCCTCCGAAGTCTCGGAGGGCGCTTTTCATTGCACCGGCAACGCTAAGATATCAGATTTTGCCGCGCCCTTGCCGCTTTCATCCGTATTTTATGCAGCCTGCGTCAGCGTTGCATTTTTATCGGGATGGGGGTATACTACTTTGCAGTGAACGCTCCAAAAACTGTAAAAAAGAAAAACGGAGGATTTGCCCATGCCCGAAAAGCTGATTGATCGAACCTGCCGGGAGTTTACCTCCCTCCTCGCGGCCAAAGTCCCGATTCCGGGCGGCGGTGGCGCCTCCGCTCTGGTGGGCGCGCTGGGCTCCGCTCTGGGCTCTATGGCGGGGAATATGACTCTGGGTCGGAAAAAATACGCCGCCGTAGAAGAGGACCTCCGCGTCCTGCTGGAAAAAGGGGCGGAGATTCAAAAGCGCCTTTTAGAGCTGGTGGACGCGGACGCGGCGGCCTTCGAGCCTCTGTCCCGCGCTTATTCCATCCCCAAGGACGACCCCACCCGGGACGAGGTTTTGGAGGAGGCCACCAAGCGGGCCTGCGCCGCGCCGATGGAAACGCTGGAGCAGTGTGCCAAGGCCGTGGAGCTGCTGGAGGGACTGCTGGAAAAGAGCAGCGTAATGCTGATTTCCGACGTGGGCTGCGGGGCAACCTGCTGCCGGGCGGCCATGGAATGCGCCGCGCTGAATGTGTTTATCAATACAAAGACCATGAAAAACCGGGTGACTGCGGCGGCGCTGGAGCACCGGACGGACGAGCTGCTGCGCGAATACGGTGCGCGGGCCTCCGCCGTGGCCGGCGCAGTGCGGGTCCAGCTTCGGGGAAAGTGAGAGGAGAGCGTATATGGCAAGGATTTTAAGCGGAAAAGAAGTGGCGGAGGCTCTGAGCATTCGTCTTGCGGAGCGGGTACGGACGCTGGATGAAAAAGGCGTGAAGCCCACGCTGGCCATTCTGCGGGTAGGCGAACGGCCCGACGACCTGGCCTACGAACGGGGCGCGGTGAAGCGCTGCGAAAAGCTTGGCGTGGCGGTCAAAAAACTAACTTTATCCGCCGACTGCACCCAGACGGAGCTGATGGAGGCCGTCCAGAGCGTCAATGGGGCTGCGGACATCCACGGCCTATTGATGCTGCGCCCCCTTCCCAAAACACTGAACGAGCAGGCGGCCTGCGACGCCCTGCTTCCCGAAAAGGATGTGGACTGCATCACAGGCGGATCCCTTGCCCGGGTATTCACCGGTAAGGGCGCAGGCTATCCCCCCTGTACCGCCCAGGCCTGTATGGAACTTTTGGATCACTATGGCTGCGATTTGGATGGAAAACGGGTGACAGTGGTGGGGCGCAGCCTTGTCATCGGAAAGCCCGTGGCTATGCTGCTGCTGGCTCGAAACGCCACCGTCACCACCTGCCACACCCACACGAAAGACTTGGCGGAAGAGTGCCGCCGGGCCGAGATTTTGATTGTGGCAGCCGGAAAAGCCGGGGCCGTGGACGGCGCGTGTGTAGCCCCAGGCCAGACTGTCATTGACGTTGGAATCCACGTGGACGCCGATGGCTCCATGCACGGCGACGCGGACTTTGTAAGTGTGGAACCGATTGTCGCCGCCATCACGCCGGTTCCCGGCGGCGTGGGCACAGTGACCTCCACCGTGCTGGCCGGACACGTCATTGAAGCGGCGGCCAAAGCCGCCGGCGTGAAGTGGGACGACTGACACTTTTGTCGTCCCATTGGAAGAAGCGCAAGCAGCCGCCTTCGGCACATCCGTACACAGCGGACGGGCCGTATACCCACGCATTGTTGCGCAGGAGGAGCACCGTAGCAATAGCTATTTTAACGTTTCCGCGCAAAAAGGTCCGGCCGTACGGCCGGACCTTTTATCATTACACCCGGTTTTTCATCCGCTCCTTGACCTCCCGGCCAAACGGGGAATCTGCAAGACCGCCCAGCGCCGTCTCCCGGAACTCTTCGGACATTTTGCGGCCAACCTCGCCCATGCAGTCAATCACCTGATCCACAGGAACCCGGCTCTCCACCCCCGCAAGGGCCATATCCGCGCAGCTTACGGCGTTGACCGCCCCAACCACGTTCCGCTTTACGCAGGGGACCTCCACAAGGCCCGCCACGGGGTCGCACACAAGGCCCAACAGGTTTTTCAGCGCCATAGCCACCGCATGTCCGATCTGCTGGCAGGATCCGCCCCGCAAAGCCGTCAGCGTGCCCGCAGCCATAGCGGAGGCCGTTCCGATTTCTGCCTGACAGCCGCCGGAGGCACCGGAAATACAGGCCCTGCTGCCCACCACCGCACCGATGCCCGCCGCCACATACAGTCCGCGGACGGCGGCGTCCTCGTCAATGTCGCCCCGGTGATAGAGGGGAATCAGCACGGCAGGCAGCACGCCGCTGGCCCCCGCCGTAGGCGCCGCCACAATCCGGCGCATGCAGGCGTTGGACTCGCCGGTGCAAAGGGCGGAGGCAATCACCGCCGCAAGATAAGGCCCCGAAAGGGTGTTCATCTCCGCCGCGTAGTTGCGCATCTTCTTTCCGTCGCCGCCCACCAGTCCACTGGCGGAGAGCCGGTCGCCCCGGTAGGTGTCCACCGCCTCCAGCATGGCCCGCCACGCAATCCGCATTTTTTCCATGGACGCCTCTGCCGTCACGCTCCGCTCCTCCATGTCGGTGTCCAGCACCACTTCCCAAAACTCCCTGCCGCCCGCTTCGGCGGCATCAAAAATCTCCTGCATGGAATCCAGTGCCATTACGCGTCCTCCCTCTCATAATACGTCACGCCGGTCACATCCTCCAGCTCTCCAATCAGCGTCCGCACTTTGGGGGACACCTTCTCGTCCGTCTCAATCACCATCAGCACGCTGCCACCCCGCTTTGCCCGCCAGAGGTTCATGTTGGCAATGTTCACGTTTCCGTGCTCCAGAATCCATGTCACCTCCGCCAGCTTTCCCGGCACATCGACGGAGCGGATAATCAGCGTGTTGAAACTGCCGGTGAAATTCACATGGATGCCGTCCAGCGCGTCCACCCGGATGCGTCCGCCGCCGGTGGAGGCAGCCTGAAGCTCCAGCGTCCGCCCACTTCCGTCGGAGACACGGAGCACCGCCGTGTTGGGATGGGCTTCTTTCAGCTCCACCTTCCGGAAGGATACCTCCAGCCCCTCTTTTTCCGCCAGCTCAAAGCTGCGGGGAATGCGCAGATCATCCGGCCTCATCCCCAGAAGCCCCGCAACCAGCGCCCGGTCCGTGCCGTGTCCCGGCCCCGTCTCCGCAAAAGAGCCGTGCAGCCCGATATTTGCCGTTTTCGGCTCGCCGCCCAGCAGTGACCGGGCCATGTTGCCAATCCGAACCGCCCCCGCCGTGTGAGAGCTGGACGGCCCCACCATAATGGGACCCAGGATATCAAAAATATCCAGCATAAGGCCCCTCCCTTCCCTGTTCCAAAACTTTCTTTTAGCTTACTACAAATTTTATGAGGTTTCAAGTTGATTTTTTTGATACTTCTGTTAGAATAGTCGTAAAAAACGATGCAACCTGTTTCGATGTTGAAAGGAGCTGCGCCATGTCCTCTCTGCTGATTAAAAACCTGTCCGCCGTGGTGACCTGTGACGACGGGGATCGGGTTTTGAAAAACACCGATCTCTACTGTGAAAACGGCGTTTTGCGCGCCATGGGAACGGCACTGCCCCAGTCTGCCGACGAGGTTTTGGACGGTGCCCATTTCTGGTGCTATCCCGGGCTTGTGAACACCCACCACCACCTGTATCAGACCTTTTCAAGAAATCTGCCTCAGGTGCAGAATCTGGAGCTGTTCGACTGGCTCACCGCCCTGTATGAAATCTGGAAGGGGCTGGATGGCGAGGCCATCCGTCTGAGCACTCTGACCGGCTGCGGCGAGCTTTTAAAGCACGGCTGCACCACTGTGTTTGACCATCACTACGTCTTCCCCTCCGGAGCGGGGGACTTGATGGGCGTGCAGTTTGCGGCGGCGGGGGAGCTGGGCATCCGGTTCCACGCATCCCGGGGCAGCATGGACCTGTCCAAAAAGGACGGGGGCCTGCCGCCGGACAGCGTGGTGCAGACGGTGGACGAAATCATGCGTGACTCCGCCCGGTGTATCGAGGCATATCACGACGGGTCGTTTGGCTCCATGCGTCAGGTGGCTCTGGCCCCCTGCTCGCCCTTCTCTGTGTCACCGGAGCTGCTGCGCCAGAGCGCTGTACTGGCCCGGCAGTACGGTGTGCGGCTGCACACGCATCTGGCCGAGACGAAGGACGAGGAGCGCTACACACTAGAGCGTTTCCAAATGCGCCCACTTGAATACATGGCCTCCCTCGGCTGGACAGGACCGGACGTGTGGTTTGCCCACGGCATCCATTTTAACACGGAGGAATTGAAAGAGCTTGCCCGCACCGGCACGGGCGTGGCCCACTGCCCCATTTCCAACATGAAGCTTAGCTCCGGCATTGCCCGGATTCCCGAGATGATGAAGCTGGGTGTTCCGGTGGGCCTTGCGGTGGACGGCTCGGCCAGCAACGACGGATCTTCTCTGATGGAGGAGCTGCGGGTGGCATTTTTGCTCCACCGGCTCAGCTCCAGCGCCGCTGCCCCCTCGGGGTATGAGGTTTTAAAGCTGGCCACCCGGGGCAGCGCCCGCCTGCTCGGAAGAACCGACATCGGCTCTCTTGAGGTTGGCAAATGCGCGGATTTCTTTTTAGTGGACTCCCGCCGCTTAGAGCTGGTGGGCGGCGAATATGACCCTGCCGCCGTTCTGGCCACCATGGGCCTGCGGGGCCCGGTGGACATGACTGTGGTGGGCGGAAAGATCGTGGTCCGGGACGGGCAGCTGGTCACTGTGGACGAGGACGCCGTGGCGGCCGAAGCCCGGCGGGTCTGCGGGGCGTATCTGGCCCGGGCGTAAGGCCATGAAAAGGCGCTCCCCCGGCGTTGGAGGAGCGCCTGCTCTTAAAGTGTGTCCCGATACCTATCCATGATTCTGGCGAACAGCTCACCGGTGCTGGGGGGTGTGTAGGTGATGGCGTTGGCTCCTGCCCGGATCGTCTTAAGGATCGTTTCATCCGTGGGCCCTCCAGTGGCAATGATGGGCACCTCGGGAAACTGATTTCGGATGTGGGCCACGATTTCCGGGGTTCTGGCGGCGCCGGACACGTTGAGAAAATCGGCCCCGGCATCAATGCGCGCGCGGACATCCGTCTGCTCGGACACCACGGTGATAATCACCGGAATATCCACCTCCTCCTTGATCTGGCGGATGATGGAGTTGTCCGTGGGCGCGTTCAGCACCACGCCGTAGGCCCCCTGATGCTCCGCCTGAATGGCCAGACGGACGGCCCGGGCCCCGGTAGTGATGCCCCCGCCCACCCCCACAAACACCGGCACGTCCGATACGCTGATGATGGCCTGAGAAATCACCGGCTGGGGCGTGAAGGGATATACAGCGATAATGGCGTCGGCGTTGATGTTTTTGACAATGGCCACATCTGTGGAAAAGGCCAGGGACTTGATGCGCCGGCCAAAAATGCGGATGCCTCCGCACTCGCTGACGCACTGGGGCAGCGCCAGCGTGTGACTGCGCAGCGTCCCGGTATAGGTAGGCATGTGTTTGGGCATGGATGACCTCCTTTTGCGATACAATGAAACTAATATTATGGGATGTATTTTATCACTTTACCGCCGTAAACGCAAGTAAAAGCGCTGTAAAAGGCCCGCCTTACAGCGCGGGGTGGCAGGCACGGGCAAACGGCGCAGCCCGGGGCAGTCAGGCGCGTCATGCACCGCCCGGCGGAACTGACAACCCTTGCGGGACAACTGCCGCCGGATATTTGACCTGCGGTTTAACCGGAAAAAATATGCAGTAAATTGCAAAAGGAGGCACCTTTATGGACCGTTTTTCCATTCTTGTGGGAGATATTATCCAATCGGACGCAGAGGCCATTGTCAACGCCGCCAACGAGTCGCTTTTGGGCGGCAGCGGCGTGGACGGGGCCATTCACGCCGCTGCGGGTCCGGAGCTTTTGAAGGAGTGCCGCACACTGGGCGGCTGTCCTACCGGGCAGGCGAAATTGACAAAAGGCTATCGGCTGAAGGCCCGGTATGTGCTCCACACACCCGGCCCCGTGTGGCGGGGCGGACAGTTTGGTGAGGCGGAGCAGCTCGCTTCTTGCTATCGCTCCTGCCTGCATCTTGCCAAGGAGCACGGAATCGAATCTGTGGATTTCCCCTGCATCTCCACCGGCGTTTTCGGCTATCCAATGGCGCAGGCCGCAACGGTCGCCCTGCGGACAATGATGGACTTTTTATACGAAAATGAAATTCCCCGCAGCGTGCGGATCGTCTGCCATACGGAGGAAGCCGCAAAAATCTGGCGGCAGACCTACAATTTCTGGTTCGCCGGAACCAAGGCGGACCGGCTGTGATTCGCCCTGCGCCGCACCTTATCTCTGTCAGGAGCTGAAAAGAGCCCTCTTCCCACGGGAAGAGGGTTCTTTTTCAAACGATATTGCCGGGGCTTACGCGTCGAACACGCCCAGAATCACAATGCCTACGATGACCGTGGCAATTGCCGCATAATGTCTTACGGAGAGCTTCTCCTTCAGGAAAATGCGGCTCCACACCACGGAGGCCACGCAGTAGGCCGAGATGATGGGCGCGGCCATCATCACGTGCTCCTCGTCTCCGATGGCGTAGATATAGGCGAATTGGCCTGCCGTCTCGCACAGGGCGCCCACGTATTTGGGCGCCTCCTGTTTGGGAACCAGCGGCTGCTTTTTCACCAGCACCACGTAAATGAAGCACACCACGGCGCAGACGAAAAACGTCAGCTCATAGGCAACGTTGGCGGAGTCCTCGTTCAGCGTGCGCAGCACCAGAGAATCCGCAAAGGTACCCAGCGCGTCCAACAGGCAATAGAGAATGGGCAGCACCAATGCCAGCGCAGACTTTGCGTATTTGTAATTAGACGCCTCCTGCCGCAGGGCGCGCAGGTCCTCGTCCTCGTGGGCCTCTACAATGCCAAGGCCCACCACGCCCGCGCATACCAGCGCCACGGCGGCAAGCTGCCAGCCGCCCACGTCGCCCGCGCCGCCGGTGACCAGAATCAGCACCGCCACAAGCGCCCCGGAGGAATTGCAAATGGGCGAGGAAATCGACAGCTCGATGTACCGCAGACCCACATAGCCAATGGTCATGGACAGGATATACAGCGCGGAGACTGGGAGATACGTCAGCAGGATGGACACGGAAATCTCCGCCCCGCCAATAAATACTTCATAGGCTGCGTGAAGTCCCATCACAAGGCCCACAGCCATCACCATTTTCAGGTGGGCATATTTGTCCTGATCGCGGCAGCCGATTTTAGAAAAAAGGTCCGACCCGCTCCAGCAGAGCAGAGTAATCATAGAAAGCCAAAACCACATGTAGATAAATCTCCTGTATTAAAATTTTTTGAGGTTTATCGGTTTTGGACCGGAGGCGGCCTCCTCCTGAAAAAATGATTGGGCGTAGACATTCTTACAGCCTCACGATACCGGCCTCGACCAGCTTTTGCAGGCTCATGAGAATGCCCAGCTTGGCGTGATACCACGTCAGTCCGCCCTGAAAATACACGGCGTAGGGCTCCCGGATAGGTCCATCGGCAGACAGCTCGATGGAGCTGCCCTGCACAAAGGCCCCCGCCGCCATAATCACGTCGGACTCATAGCCCGGCATGGCCCATGGCTCCGGGGTGACGTAGCTGTCCACCGGGGCGGCAGACTGAATGCCCTTGCAGAAGGCCACCATAGCCTCGCGGCTCCCCAGCGTGACCGCCTGAATAATGTCGTGGCGGTCCTCCGCCCCGCCGGGGACGCAGGCAAAGCCCAGCTTTTCATAGATATTGGCGGCAAAAATCGCACCCTTCAGCGCGCCGGACACCACCGTGGGCGACAAAAACAATCCCTGATACAGCGCAGGCATCAGGCCCAGATTCGCGCCCACCTCCTGTCCCAGTCCCGGAGCAGACAGCCGATAAGCGCATCGCTCCACGCATTCCTTCGTACCGCAGATATATCCGCCCACGGGTGCAAGACCGCCGCCGGGGTTTTTGATGAGGCTGCCCACCACCATGTCGGCTCCCACGTCGGAAGGCTCCACCAGCTCCACAAACTCGCCGTAGCAGTTGTCCACCATGCACTTCACGTCCGGCTTCACGGACTTGCAAAAGGCAATCAGCTCCCCGATCTGAGGGACAGAAAAGCTGGGGCGGGTGGCGTAGCCCTTGGAGCGCTGGATGGTGATCAACTTTGTCCGGTCATTGATTGCGGCCCGGATGGCATCATAATCAAAGCTTCCGTCTTCTTTTAAGTCGGCCTGCGCATAGGTCACGCCGTATTCCTTTAAGGAGCACTTGCTCTCCCGGATGCCGATGACCTCCTCCAGCGTGTCATAGGGCGCGCCCACGGGGGATAACAGCTCGTCCCCCGGCAGGAGATTGGCAGACAGGGCTACGGCCAGCGCATGGGTTCCACAGGTAATCTGCGGGCGCACCAGCGCCGCCTCGGTGTGGAATACATCGGCATAAATCCGCTCCAGATTGTCCCGGCCCTCGTCGTTGTAGCCATAGCCGGTGGTGGCGGCAAAATGGGCGGCGCTGACCCTGTTTTTCTGCATGGCCAGCAGCACCTTGCCCTGATTATACTCCGCCGTCGCGTCAATCTCCGCAAACCGCTCCCGCTGGGCGGTCAGCACGGCCTCTCCAACTTTATACACGGCCCGGCTTACGCCCAGGGCCTCATACATATCCTGATTGTTCAAGCTTTTCAATTCCTTTGCCGCCTTTGGATTCGCCGGGTGTGACCGGCGGAGGACAGCGGCTTCCTTACTTTAGCATACCCGCTGTAAAAACGCAAGAAAAAGGCAGTACCCCTCTTTCCCCGACCCTTTGTCGGAGACTGTCTGTGCAATTATGGGTGCTTTTTTGTGCAAATTGGAAAATTTGGAAAATTTTGTGAAAAAGCTGATGACAAACAAAAGCCTGCCTGTTATAATAATAACTACTATTTAATTCATTAATAGGGCAAATGGGGCATCTTTAACGCGGTAAGGTTCGCATTCTAGAAACGGGGGCGCAGGACATTGGAACAACCTTCGACTGAGCATCAGGGCGCGGGGCAAACGCCCGGAGACATTTCCGGCGTCTGGATGAAGCTTCACCTGCTGATTATGTCCGCCGCTGTTTTTATCGCCGTGGCGTTGGAGAGTCTGGTCCTTTTTGCGGCCGACTTTTTCCGACTCCCCATTGCATCTGCCGAGCGGTATATGCTCCGGTTTATCGCGCTGCCTCTGATTGTGAACCTTGTTCTTCTGTCCGCCGCTCTGCTGGCCCGACACAGCAAAAAACTGAGTCAGGATGCGCACATTGTGATCATTTCCCTCTGCGGGGCGGGCATCGGGCTCGTGCTTTACACGGTGCACCGTTTCTTTCCCGCCATGGATATGGCCCTGATGCTGCCGGTGATCCTGACCATTCTGTACGGGCGGATTCGCCTGACGGCGCTGGTGGGCGTGCTTTGCATTGCGGGAAAAGTCGTCTCAGACTTATTCCTGAGCTGGTTTGCCGACGTCCCCCCTTTCCGCCTGAGCGGACCGGAGGTTTTGAATCAACTGATTTCCCTCTCGGTGCTTGCCACCTGCTGCCTGATTTCCAGTCTTTTGGTGCGGCTCTGCCGACGGCAGATTGACTTCAGCGTCAACGCCGTTTTGGAGCAGCACCGGCTGCGGGAGAAAACGAGGACCGACAGCCTTACCGGCGTTGGAAACCGGAGGGCCCTTCAAATTGCCCTGTGCGAAGTCACCCGCAAGAGCCGTTCCCAGTGGTTTTTCGCCATGATGGACGTGGATCAGTTCAAAAACGTGAATGACAAGCTGGGGCATATACGGGGCGATTCTTATTTGCAGTCATTGGGGCGGATTCTTCAGCGCTATGAGGACGATGCGTTCCGCTCCTTCCGCTTCGGCGGAGATGAGTTTTGCGCCATTCTTCAGACCCGAAGCTTGGAGGACGCAGCCTCCCTGTGCCACCAGATTCAGTCCGACTTTATTGAAGTTGTGGAGGCGGATGCGGGGCCCATCCCCTCGGGCATCAGCATCGGGCTGACGGCCTGCGACCCCGGTGAAGACCCTCAGGCCCTTATGAATCGGGCCGACGCAGCGCTTTACCGCGCCAAGCGCGTTCAGCGGGGCGGCGTCTCTCTCTGGGGACCGGAGCTGGAAATGGCCGAATGAGACTGCGGGGAATTTCTTTCAGGACCTTTCTTGTTGGGATGTTTCTTTCGTCTTCTCCCGCGGGGCTTTACCGAAAAATCACCTTTAAAGCCGAGCCTTTCGGTTGAGGCATAACAAAAGACAAACAAGCGCCGCCCGCAATCGCGGGCGGCGCTTGTTGTATGATAAGCTTCCCGGCCTCAAAGGCCAGCGGCCTTCTTTTCCAGCACCGGTTCCAGCTTCTCTTCCTCTTCCGTCTCCGGGGCCAGCCTGATCTCCGGCTCCCGCACGGGTTCGCTGTCCATTTCCAAGGCTGGTTTCAGCTTTGGGGCCTGTTCCTTACCACCGGTGCCGCCCTCCAGCCGCTCCCGGCCCACCGCCAGCATCAGCTTGATGCGGTTTTCCTGGTTTACCCGAGTGGCGCTGGGGTCGTAGTCGATGGGGGTAATGTTGGCCTGGGGATACAGCTCCCGGATTTTATTCACCATGCCCTTGCCGCAAATATGGTTGGGCAGGCAGCCAAAGGGCTGCGCACAGACGATATTTTCGTATCCCGCACGTACCAGCTCAATCATCTCGGCGGTGAGGAGCCAACCCTCTCCCATTTTATTGCCCAGACCGATGACACCCTCGGCAAGCTTTCTAAGCTCCTTAAAGGGCAGTGGCGCATGATAGCCGTTTCTCTCCAGCGCCTTGTGCATCACCCGCTCCGTTCCCGCAAGATACCCAAGCACCACATCGGAAATGTGCTTTTCAAAAAAGCCCCCGCCGTACAGCCGCGCCGTCTCCGAGGGGTTATAGGCACAGTACTGCACAAAGCCCATCAATCCCGGCAGATTCACTTCACAGTCCTGAGACTCCAGAAACTTCTCCAAATCGTTGTTGCCAAGGGGAGAGTATTTCACGTAGATCTCCCCCACCACGCCCACCTTTACCTTGGGCGTACGGCGGACGGGGATGGTGGCAAAATCGGCGGCGATTTTCGGCATCAGGGCGCGGACCTCGCGATTGGTATAGCCCTTCCCCGCCCGAATGCCATCGCAAATATGGGTCAGCCATTTTTCAAGCATCGCGTCCCCGTCGCCCCGGTTCAGCTCATAGGGAACGGTCTGGGCCCGCAGGGTCGCCAGCAAGTCCCCATAGTAGATGGCCGCCATCAGCTGGCGCATCAAAAGCAGCGTCATGGGAAAGCCGGAATCCTTTTCAAGGCCGGAGAAGTTCAGGCTGGCCACGGGCACCTGCCCATAACCCGCCCGCTCCAGAGCCTTGCGCAGCAGGTGAATATAGTTGGACGCACGGCAGCCCCCGCCGGTCTGTGTGATAATGAGGGCCGTGTGGTCCAAATCGTATTTTCCGGAATCCAGCGCGTCCAAAAACTGGCCGATGACCAGCAGCGCCGGATAGCAGGTATCATTGTGGACGTATTTCAGTCCGTTTTCCGCCACCTGAGAACCGCAGTTGCCCAAAAGCTCACAGGTGTAGCCCTGATTTTCCATGGCGGCGGCCAGAATCCGGAACTGGATGGGAGCCATGCTGGGAATCAGTATCTTATGGGTCTTTTTCATTTCCGGGGTAAATTTCGGATAATTCATCTCCATGGCTCAGTCCTCCTTCCCCGCGGCAACCCGCCGTCGGTCTTCCTGTTCCTCCAATGCGGCAAACAGGCTCCGCAGCCGGATACGCACCGCGCCCAAATTCGTAATTTCATCAATTTTAAGCTGGGTATAGAGCTTTCCGCCCTCCTGCAAAATTTCCCGCGTCTCATCGGAGGTGATGGCATCCACACCGCAGCCAAAGGACACCAGCTGCACCAGCTCCATATCGCTGCTTTGTGTGCAGTATTTCGCGGCGGCATACAGCCGGGCGTGGTAGGTCCACTGGTTCAGCACGGAGGTTTCAAACGGGTCCACCAGCTCGGAAACGGCGTCCTCCGTCACCACCGCCGCACCGAACTGGGTCAGCAGCGTGTCGATGCCGTGGTTCACCTCCGGATCCGCGTGGTAGGGCCGCCCCGCCAGAACGACGATGCGCCGTCCCTCTTCACGAGCCTGCTTGATGATGCGCTGGCCTTCTCCGCGGATTTGGGCCATGTGCTTTTCATACTCGGCATAGGCCTCGTCCGCCGCCTGCCGGACCTCGCCCCGTCCGATGCCGGGGAAATACGTTTCGAGAATCCCATGCATTTTACGGGCAAATTCCTTGGGATGATGAAGCCCCACGTAATCGTATATAAATTTGACGTTTTTAATCTCCGGAGAGTTCCCGGCGATGACCTCCGGGTAATAGGCCACCACGGGGCAGTTATAGTGATTGTCGCCCTTACCCTCGTCCAGATTATAGGTCATGCAGGGGTAGAAAATCGCGTCCAGCCCCAGACGGCTCAGATATTGGATGTGGCCGTGGGCCAGCTTCGCCGGAAAGCAGGCGGTGTCGCTGGGGATGCTGGCCTGCCCCTTCAGGTACAGATCCCGGCTGCTGAGTGGGCTATGGTATACGGTAAAGCCAAGGCTTGTAAAAAACGCGTGCCAGAAAGGCAGCAGCTCGTAATTGTTCAGACACAGCGGAAGGCCAATTTTTCCCCGTTTTCCGGGGACAGGCTTGTAGCTTAAAAGCAGCCTGCGCTTGTATTCGTAGAGGTTCAGCACGCCGGTATCCGCCTTGCCGGTGACGGGGCGATCGCAGCGGTTACCGCTGAGGAAGACAGAGCCGTCGGAAAAGGTGTTGACCGTGAGCTGGCAGTTGTTGCCGCACAGGCCGCACAGCCTGCTGCGGGTATCCTGCGTAAAGCCGCGCAGGCGCTCCGCCGTCAGCAGTGTGCTCTGCCGTCCCGGCTCCGCCTTTTCCATACCGTGCAGTGCCGCGCCGTAAGCCCCCATCAGTCCCGCGATGTCGGGGCGGATGACCTCCGTCCCCATCTCCTTTTCAAAGGCCCGCAAAACCGCCTCGTTATAAAATGTACCGCCCTGCACTACAATGTTCTGTCCAAGCTCTTCTGGAGAAGCGGCGCGGATAACCTTGTAGATGGCGTTTTTCACCACGCTGATGGAAAGGCCCGCCGAAATGTTCTCAATGGAGGCCCCGTCCTTCTGGGCCTGCTTCACGCTGGAATTCATAAACACCGTGCACCGGCTGCCGAGATCCACAGGCCGCCGGGCAAACAGGCCCAGCTTTGCAAACTCCTTTACGTCCCTGCCCAGCGCCTGGGCAAAGGTCTGAAGAAAGCTGCCGCAGCCGGATGAGCAGGCCTCGTTCAAAAAGATGTCGCCGATGGCTCCGTTTTCAATCTTGAAGCACTTCATGTCCTGCCCGCCGATGTCGATGATGAAATCCACATCCGGCAGGAAATGCCGCGCGGCGGTAAAATGGGCCACGGTTTCCACCACGCCGAAATCCGCGTGAAACGCAGCCTTGGCCAAATCCTCTCCATATCCCGTGGTGGTGACGGAGGCAATTTGCAGAGCCGGGTGCTCGTCGTACAGCCGCAGAAGCACCTCCCGGATCAGGGTGGTGGGGCTGCCCTCGTTGGGACGGTAGTCCGTGAACAGCAGCCGGGCCTGTTCGTCAATCACCGCCACCTTCACGGTGGTGGAGCCGGAGTCGATCCCAATGTGCACCGGTTCGGCATAATCCGTCCCGAAAGGGACCTGGGGAACGGATGCCTTTGCGTGCCGCGCGCGGAATTTCTCATACGCTTCCTCGTCGGCGAACAGGGGCGGCTGGGACCGGTAGGTTTCCGACGCGCCCCGTTCCCGAAGATGCCGGGCCACGTCCGCTAGGTCAAACTCCTGATCGGAATACAGCGCCGCGCCAAGGGCCACGAACAAAAGGCTGTTTTCCGGACACATGCCCGCAACACCCAGCGTACTGTCAAAGCTCTCCCGCAGGCATTTAGAGAAGGTCAGCGGCCCGCCCAGATACAAAACCCTTCCCTTGATGGGACGGCCCTGTGCCAGTCCCGCAATGGTCTGATTCACCACCGCCTGATAGATGCTGGCGGCAATGTCCTCCGGCTTTGCGCCCTGATTGATGAGGGGCTGCACGTCGCTCTTGGCGAACACGCCGCAGCGGGACGCGATGGTATAGGTTTTCTCCGCCCGCAGGGCCGCAGTATCCAGCTCCTCAGCGGTCAGCTTCAAAAGCGTCGCCATCTGGTCGATAAACGCACCGGTCCCGCCGGCGCAGGAGCCGTTCATCCGGACCTCCAGCCCATTGGTCATAAAGAGAATTTTAGCGTCTTCGCCGCCCAGCTCAATCACCACATCCGTGCCGGGGGCAAACTGCCCCACCGCTACGCGGGTGGCAAACACCTCCTGCACAAAGGGGACCTCCACACTCTGCGCCATGCCCATCCCGGCGGAGCCGGAAATAGAGAGCAAGGCCCGCCCACCGGGAACATGCCACTGGGCCATGCGCCGCAGCAGCTCCTCAGATTTCTCCAGAATGTGACTGTAATGACGCTCGTAAGTAGAATATATAATTTTTTCGTCGTCATCCAGCACCACGCATTTGATGGTGGTGGATCCGACATCCAGTCCAACACGCAAAAACAGATTCCTCCTAAGAATGTCCGAACGGCGCGAAAATTCGCACCGCACCTCCTGTTAAACAGTTTTCATTTTACTCTGTTTTTGTGAACTTTTCAATTGTAAAAACGTTTTCCTCTGTTAATGATACGTTAAAACAAACATTGGAAACAGAGGAATTTCCCGCGCTTTTCCGTGTCTTTCTGCGCCCTTGCGCAAAGTCGGCGAATCTGCTATACTGACGGCGAGGTGACGCGTTTTATGGAATCCGTCTTGCTGCACTGCTGCTGCGCCCCCTGTTCCCTCTCCTGCATTGAGCCTTTGCGGGCGGAGGGGCTGGAGCCCACGGCCTTTTGGTATAATCCCAACATTCATCCGTGGAAGGAATATGAGGCCCGCCGGGACTGTCTTTCGGAGTATGCGCCCAGCATCGGCATGAAGCTGATTGTGCGGGAGGAATACGGCCTGCGGGACTTCGTCTGCCATGTGGCAGGCGACATCGACCACCGGTGCGCCTGGTGCTACGAGCACCGGCTGGAGGAGACGGCACGCTATGCCGCCGCGCACGGGTACGAAGCTTTTACCTCCACGCTTCTGGCCTCCCTTTATCAGGACCACGATGGCATTGCCCGGGCGGCAGAGCGGCTTGGTCAGCAATATGGCGTTGCGTTTTTATACCGAGACTTCCGGGCCAATTTCCGCGAGGGCAACCAAAAGGCACGGGAGCTGGGCTTTTATATGCAGAAATATTGCGGCTGCGTCTTTTCCGAGGCGGACCGCTATCAAAAGCAGATTCGCCGCGACCGGGAGAAATACGCAGAGAACGTATGATTCTATGCGCCCTGTTCACAAAAAGAAGCGGGAGACGGCAGCCCCCAGCCTGAATACCAAAAATCGAGGGTGGAAACCGATAGTGATCGGTTTCCACCCTTGAATTATATGTGCGGGGATGTCAGGGCCGCAGACTTTACCGTCATGCAGGAAAAGCCCGTTGGGATGGCGCGATTTTTCCTGTGTATGGGCAGCAGCTCCCAAGACTGCGGACTGCTGAGCACTTTTGCTGGAAACTTCGCGATGGCTCAGATGGATGATGCAGGCGCGTCGTCCCCGCAATCCGGCGGCGTAATGGCGGCATCGTCCGACAAAGCAGAATCATCCGCAGATTCGATCAGGCGGAATTGCCGCATTCTCTGCGCCAAAACTTCCGCCTGTTCAAGCAGGCTCTGGCTGGTGGCGGCGCACTCCTCGGAAAAGGCACTGTTTGAGGCTATGGAGGACACAATCTGCGTCATGCTCGACTGCATCTCCACGGCGGCCTCCTTCTGCTTCAAGGATGTGCCTGATATCTGCTGAATCGCGTCCGTCACCTGCTTTACGAAGTCCATGATTTCGTACAAGGCCTCTTCGGTCTTCTGTGCGTGGATGCGCCCGGCCTGCACGGATGCAACGGACTGCCCAAGCAGGGCCTGGGTGCTTTCGGCTGCCTCTGCGCTTTTTTGCGCAAGGTTGCGAACTTCCCCGGCTACAACCGAGAACCCCTTTCCAGCGCCGCCAGCGCGCGCCGCCTCAATGGCGGCGTTCAGCGCAAGCACATTGGTCTGGAAGGCGATGTCCTCAATGACACGAATCACTTCGGTAATCTTTTTTGCAGTTTGCTCCATGCCGCCGATTGCCGCCAGCATCTCCGTCATGCTTTCCCCCGCATGGGCGGACTGCTGGCGCATCTGATCAAACAGCGCCCCGGCAGTCTGCACGCTTTCGGTATTGACCTTGATGCTGTCCGTGACAGACCCAATTCGGTCGTCCAGTCTGGCCATCGTTTCAGTTTCCGTGCAGGCGCGCTCGGAAATTTGTATCGAGCCGGAAGAAACCTGATTGACCCCCTGATGGATGGTGGAGGCCGCCGTCTCAATTTCGGAAAACACCCCGTTCAGGGATTGCAAAATTGTCTCCAGCGACGTGCCGATGGGGGCGAAATCTCCAAGATATTCTTTCTCTTTTTTTACGGTGAGATCTCCGTCTGCGATGCAGGAAAGCACGGTGGAGATTTCCGATACATAGCCACGCAGGGAAAAAACCGTGTGCTCCAGCGCTTGCAGCAACGCCTCTGCTTCCCTGACCGATGCGTCGGTGGGAACGGGAGATTCCAGATCACCCTGTTCAAGCTGCTGCAACCGCGTAACCGCCGCAGCGATGGGCCGCGCCAGGGAGGATGCCGTACGGGCGGAGAAAACGGACGAGCAAACCACGGCCAGCACCATCACCACAAGCGAAATCCAGATTGGCTGGCGGCTCATGGCGAGAATTTCGTCATAGTCCTGACTGACGGCGAGCACCCACCCTTCCGCACCGGCTATGGGCGCGTAGGCTACAAGCTTTTTCGACTCCGCGTCGGTTACAACCTCCGCGCCGGACTCTCCCGCACACATACGCGCAAGAAGCGCCGCCCACTCCGGCTGCGCGGCAGCGTCCACGCTTTCCGGCAGATTAAGCGACAGCATCGCGTCATCCGGATGGGAAACAATCGTACCGCTGCGGTCCATAATAAAACCGTATCCGGTTTCTCCCATGGAAATCTGGCGAATGTACTGATTAAAGTAATCGGCGGGCAAGCTGCCGGTCACCACGCCCGTGGGGCCTATGGCCGTAATCTGCGTAGCGGCCAGAATGACCGGCGCTTCTTCGCCCGGGAACAGGCCCGGCGCGGACAGAAAGGAAACGCCCGCAATGGCGCTTTGAAAGCTTTCGGTGCCTGAAATATCTTCCCCTTCGTAAGTAACACCGGTTTTGCTGCTGACGGAAAAGGAGGAAAAGGCGGTGCCCCGCGTCCTTACCTTGAGATAGGCCCTGCGATCAGCCGCGTCCAGCGTGGGATCGCAGACCGCTTCATCGGCGGCAACATTCTGTATCTGGTTTTTAATGGAGGCAACCGCTTCGGTAATGCTCATGGAATAAGAGGCCGCAAGGCTTTGCGCAAACACCTTATGGTTCTCAAGAGAATACCGCCCGATCAGCACGCAGGTAATGGCGGTAATGACGACGCAGGTGGCGACCACGTTATATGCAATCGCTTTGCGAACCTTCGACTGAATGGAAACCTTCATACGTTTATTTCCTCTTTATTACTATCATATTTTTTATATATCAAACGATAGCATCTTTGTGTTTGAAGGTTATGGTGTTTATGTAAAATAAAGGTAAAGTGCATTTTGCCGTGAAACAGCGGTTCGAGCGTTCACAGTTGCCATGGTCTGTCGGGTTGCTGCCAAAACCCGGTCATCAGGGATACGCAGCGGCAACGTGGGGTGCGCGCTTTTATCCCGGAGGCGGTTCAAAAAAAGAAGCGGGAGACGGCAAGCCGTCTCCCGCATTTCATTTTTTCAGCATTTTACGGTTCCGTCCGGGTTGAACAGGGGCAGGGGCGCCAGATACCGGATGTCGCTCCGCGCCTGCGCGTCTCCCTCGGCAAACACCGCAATACGGCCCGCGGTAGCTCCTCCCGCCAGCTCCACCAGCGCCTCCATGGCGTGCATGGAGCCTCCCGTGGAAATCACATCGTCCATCAGCAGCACCCGCTTTCCCCGGATGAGCTCCGCGTCGTCCCGACTCAGATACAGCCGCTGGGATCCAGCGGTGGTGATGGACCGGTCCTCCACATAAATGGGGTCCGGCATATAGGCCTTGGGGCCCTTCCGAGCAATGAAATAACGCTTCGCGCCGGACTGTCGGGCCATCTCGTGAATCAGAGGTATGCTCTTGGCCTCTGCCGTGAGCATATAGTCATAGTCGGCCTGAGGCACCAGTTTCAAAAGCTCCCGGGCGCAGGCGACGGTAATCTCCGCGTCGCCGAAGCAGATAAACGCGCCGATGTACAAATCGTCCGTCACCTTGCAGATGGGCAGCTCCCGCTCCAGCCCCGCGATGTTTGTTTTATAGGTTTGCCGCATAGTAAAACTCCTCCAACAACACAGTCGAATTTCCGATTTTCCCCGGGTCCCAAACATATTTATTATATAGGCCTATCTTAAAAAGTCAATGTAAAGTCCCAATTTTCCATCAAAAGACGCATATCTTGCATTTCTTTGGTAAACTGCACAAAAACCTGCATGAATTTTTTCCGTCATACAGAAAGAAAATGACCCATATGAAGAAAAGGAGGCTTGCTTCCATACATGGAAAGTGCTAAAATAATTAAAGCGCAAATAGGAAAATTTCAGTTGTTTTATGCAAAAATCGCTGTAAAAAATGAAGGAGGAAGTTTTTGATGAATGCATATCTTGCCAGCGTACTGGAAAATGTAAAGACCAAGCACGGCAACGAGCCTGAGTTCGTCCAGACCGTGGAGGAGGTCTTCTCTTCTCTGGAGCCCGTCATCGAGAAGCACCCCGAATATGAGAAGGTTGACCTGCTTACCCGCATGGTCGAGCCGGAGCGGATGTTCACCTTCCGCGTGACCTGGGAAGACGATCAGGGCAATTGGCACACCAATCGCGGCTGGCGCTGCCAGTTCAACGGTGCCATCGGCCCCTACAAGGGCGGCCTGCGCTTCCAGAAGAACGTGTACGAGGGCATCATCAAGTTCCTGGGCTTTGAGCAGACCTTTAAGAACAGCCTGACCGGCCTGCCCATCGGCGGCGCCAAGGGCGGCTCCGACTTCGATCCCGCCGGCAAGTCCGACGCCGAGGTCCTGCGCTTCTGCCAGAGCTTCATGACCGCACTGTATCGCTACATCGGGCCCGATATTGACATTCCCGCCGGCGACATGGGCGTGGGCGCCCGCGAAATCGGCTATCTGTACGGCCAGTACCGCCGCCTGAAGGGCGTGTGGGAGAACGGCGTCATTACCGGCAAGGGCCTGAGCTTCGGCGGCAGCCTGATCCGTCCCGAGGCCACCGGCTTTGGCGCGGTTTATTATCTGTGCGAGGTTCTCAAGCATGAGAACGACTCCATTGAGGGCAAGCGCATCGCAGTTTCCGGCTACGGCAACGTGGCCTGGGGCATCATGAAGAAGGCTGCCGAGCTTGGCGCCAAGGTTACTTATATGGCCGGCCCCGACGGCTACGTCCATGATCCCGACGGTATCGACACCGACGAGAAGCTGAACTTCATCCTTGACATGCGCGCCAAGGACCCCATGCACTGCAAGCCCTACGCCGAGAAGTTCGGCTGCGAGTTTGTGGAAGGCACCAAGCACTGGGGCCACAAGGACGTGGATATTCTCATGCCCGCCGCTATGCAGAACGACGTCAATCTGGAGTGGGCCAAGAAGATTGCCGAGTCCGGCGTGAAGTATTACATCGAAGTCGCCAACATGCCCACCACCAACGATGCCCTGGAGTTCCTGCGCGGCCAGAAGCACATGGTCGTCGCTCCTTCCAAGGCTGTTAACGCCGGCGGCGTGGGCGTCTCCGCTCTGGAGATGTCTCAGAACTCCGAGCGTCTGGTCTGGACTGCGGAGGAAGTTGACGCACAGCTCAAGAAGATGATGGTCACCATCCACAGCATGTCCGCCGAAGCGGCCGAAGAGTATGGTCTGGGCTATGATCTGGTGGCCGGAGCCAACATCGCGGGCTTCAAGAAGGTTGCCGAAGCCATGATGCAGCAGGGTCAGTTCTAAAAAATTCTTCTTCATCTCATAAACGCGGCTCGCGGAACCGATTTGGTTCCGCGAGCCGTTCCTTATTTTCTTGCAGGTTTTTTTTCTTTGAAAGCTGTCCCTGCGGTACGCTTTCCAATTGAAGCCGGGAGACTTGGGGACAGCCTCCGTCTTCTTTTCGTCGGAAGCGTAAAAAAGCCGGTCAGACCATCAAACACCGGAAGCAGAAATACGGCGGAGAGCAGGTTAAACGCAGTATGTACCACGGCAATCCCCACCGGATTGATAATACGGTCCTGCATCGGCCCGCCAAACAGCAGCCATAGTGGCAGGAGGGCCGCTGTTCCCAGAACATTGAATTTCAGATGTGCAAACGCAGCCCGCTTGGCGTTTGCACCGCAGCCCACGGAGGCCAGCAGGACTGTAACGCAGGTGCCGATGTTCCCTCCCAGCACCAAAGGCACTCCCATTCCCCAAGTTACCGAGCCTGCGGTTGAAAACGCCTGCAACAGTCCGATGGAGGCACTGGAGCTTTGGATTACGCCGGTAAAGATCGTGCCCGCCAGAAGCGTTGTCAGCGGGTTGACCGCCATCTCTGTCAGTCGGCGGAAAGCCTCTGTCTCCGCGATCGGCGCGGCGGCGACAGCCATCCGCTCCATCCCCACCAGCAGCAAAAACAGAGCCAGCAGCAGCCCACCCCATACCCTCCGTCTGGGAACCACAAGATAAATTAAAAGCCCTATACACGCCAAAATTACCGTCAGCCCCGGCGCACCGGAAGTCTCTGTTCGGAAGCATAACAGCCACGCCGTGGCGGTAGTCCCCAGATTACTTCCGATCATCACCGGGATAATCTGTCCAAGGGTCAGAATCCCGGCATCTGCCAGGGATACGGTCATTACCGTCACCGCCGAGGAGGACTGCACCACTGCCGTTACCAAAAATCCCAGCAAAAAGCCCCGGCCCCGGCCGTCCGTAGCGCGGCGCAGCAAACGCTCTGCCCGTCCGCCCTCAAATTCCCGCAGATATTCCCCCAGCAGCGTAATTCCAAACAAAAACAGCACCACGCCGCCCAGCATCATCCAAAGGCTCTCCATACCTTCCCCCCTCTTCTCCTGAAAGCAGGATATGAGCTCAGAAGAAAAAAAGACCGGGCAGGGGCCGATTCCATCTGCCCCCGTCCGGTATGTACTGCCTATTCAGGAAAAAAAGCCGAGATGCTCCATTAAAATTCTTGCACCCAACAAAATGAGGAGAATTCCACCACTCAGCTCCGCGCGGCGCTTGTACCGTGCCCCGAAGTAATTCCCCACTGCTACGCCCGCTAAGGACAGGAGAAAGGTCACGGACCCGATGATAGAAACCGCCGGGGCAATGCGCACACTTAAAAATGCAAAGGTCACGCCAACCGCCAGCGCGTCGATGCTGGTGGCAAAGGCCAGCACCGTCAGTTGCTTGAGGTCCACTCTCTCCGCCACGGCGCAGGCCGCCTCCTCTTCCTCTTTACCGCAGCCCTCGCGTATCATGTTTCCACCGATGATCGCAAGCAGGGCAAAGGCTATCCAGTGGTCCACGTTCTGGATATACATCGCAAACCGGGACCCCAGCAGCCAGCCCAGAAAAGGCATTATCGCCTGAAATCCTCCAAAAAACAGAGCCACCACAAACGCATGGCCCCAGCGAAGCTTCCGCATACAAAGCCCCTGACAAATCGCTACTGCAAATGCGTCCATAGACAGGCCTACGCCAACCAGTAGCAGTTCAAAAAGTCCCAAAAAATCCCGCTCCCATCCTCGTAAATCATAAAAGCACTGGAATTTCTCTGCGAATCGCAATGCTGTCAGGCGTCACCGTGCAGTCAAATGCCCGCACAAAAACGCCCGCTGCCGCCGCTTCCCGCAGTGCGGCACCAAAGGCCGGGTGCGTCGCGTCGTTGGGCGACACATCCAGCATACCCTCCATCTGCACAACAAAAAACAGCGTAGCCACAAGCCCCTGCTCCACTGCGCGGCGCAGCTCATGGATATGCTTGACACCCCGCTCCGTGGGCGCGTCAGGAAACCGCGCGTGGCCGTTTTCCTCCAGTGTCACGCCCTTTACCTCCACAAGATGAGGCCCTCTGGCTGTCTCCAGGCAAAAGTCGATGCGGGACGCACCGTAGGCATACTCCGGCTTCAGCGTCTGGACATCCGGCAGAAAACTGCCCTTCGCGGCCCACTCGCCAAACGCCCGATTCGGAGCCTGTGCATCCATATTGACCAGCAGGCTTCCCTTTTCCACCGCAATCAAATCATAGGCGGTCTTCCTGGCAGGATTCTCCGCCCGTTCCAGATAGACCCTTGCCCCGGGGAGAAGCAGTTCCCGGCAGCGGCCCGTGTTTTTCACATGGCACACTACCCGCCCTTCCGCCGTGTCCACCAGCGCGATAAAGCGGTTCGGTCGCTCCGCAAAGCAACCGGGAAGCACTGTTCCATATTTCATCGGCTCCCCCCTCCCGCGCTGCGCAAGGCAATGTGCAGTCATTAGTTTAACACAACTCCCCCTGCGACGCAACTACAAAAGGACCGGGGCTAAAAATCCAAAAAAATCCAGAGATAAGCACACAAAGCGAAAGACTGGACGGTCTTACCATAAGCATACTGAAAGGTAATCCCGAATAGACACAAAGTACATCTTTAATGAATTCCCAAAACACCTTTTAGCTTTTCAAGGTAGCAGTCTTAATCTGTCGTAAGTGGAATGGCAGCTCGCAATCTGTGCGCAGTCACCGCAAATTATGTCAC
>NZ_JBEVTO010000010.1:0-151041 GCF_041020825.1 Oscillibacter sp. GMB15532 | reverse complement strand
TGAAAGTGGTCGCTAATCCCCGGTTTGAAACCTCCGCAGCTTATCCAGTCTATTAAAAACGCTCCGGATTTAAGAGGGGCGGCGCTGATTTCACAGCGCCGCTCCTTTTTTGTGTGAAGCAGACGACGGAATTTTGCCAAAAGCAGCAAAACCTTTGCGCAAACTCTGCTCTTTTCGCTTCCAGCTTGCGTTTCCTATCAGGCACAAGTATCATTGAGTTTAATCGGCATAATGCCCGTTCTTAAAAAACGTATGACGGCCGCCAGAGAATAATGGAAAGGTGAGATCGACATGCGCGGAGAGAATGCTCTGGATATGACCTGCGGCGCACTGCCGGGAAAAATTCTGATGTTTAGCCTGCCCCTGATGGCCTCCAATGTGCTGCAAATGCTGTTTAACGCCGCGGACATTGTGGTGGTGGGGCGCTTTGTGGGTCCCGCCAGTCTGGCCGCCGTGGGCAGTACCGTTCCCATTATCCATATGATTCTCAACCTTCTGATCGGAATTTCCGTCGGCGTAAACGTCTCGATTGCGCGCTATCTTGGAGAGGGAAACCGGGAAGCTGAAATTTCCCGCACGCTGCACACGTCTGTGCTGATGGCGTTGGTGGGCGGCGCGGTTCTGGGTGCGGCGGGCATTCTGTCCTCCGGGCATCTTCTGGCCCTGGTCTCCACTCCAGACGACGTTCGCCCCCTGGCCCTTGCTTACATCCGGATTTGCTTTGCCGGTAC
This sequence comes from Oscillibacter sp. GMB15532, assembly GCF_041020825.1. Lineage (NCBI taxonomy): Bacteria > Bacillati > Bacillota > Clostridia > Eubacteriales > Oscillospiraceae > Oscillibacter > Oscillibacter sp. GMB15532. The sequence continues at coordinate 150,310 of NZ_JBEVTO010000010.1, read as the reverse complement.
TCCCGCGCTGATGCTCTACAACTACGGAGCCGCCGCCCTGCGGGCCACCGGAGACACCAGACGTCCCCTGCTGTTCCTTCTGTGCAGCGGCATGTTGAATGTAATTTTAAACCTCGCGTTCGTGGTGCTCCTGGACACCGGGGTGGCGGGCGCGGCGCTTGCCACTGTAATCAGCCAAGTCTTCAGCGCCGTCCTGATTATGTGCTATTTGGTGAAAAGCGGCGGCGTCCTGCGGTTTTCCTGGCGCAGTCTGAGTCTGGACCGGGCCAGCCTTACGCGCATGGCGGCCATCGGCATTCCGGCCGGAGTTCAAAGCTGCCTGTTCAGCCTGTCCAATGTGGTCATTCAAAGCGCCGTTAACACCTATGGCAGCACCGTGATTGCAGGCTGCAGCGTGGGCGAAAATGTGGAAAGCTTTCTGTATATCTCCATGAATTCCTTTCACCACGCCTGCCAGACCTTCACAAGCCAAAACATCGGAGCCGGACGCTACGACAGAGTTGACCGCATTGTGCGGACCTGCCTTTTATACACGGTGGTTCTGGGAACCGTCCTGGGATTGGCTGTCACGGGCTTCGCCCCAAAGCTCATTTCCATTTACAACAGTGACCCGGCTGTGATCGAAGCGGGCATGCTCAGGCTGTGGATTGTGGCGGGTCCTTATGTGATATTCGGCATTGCAGACGTTTTGGTGGGTGCTCTCCGGGGCTGTGGCTTTTCCCTGACCCCGGTAATTATCAATCTGCTGGGCACCTGCGTATTCCGGGTGGCATGGATTGCCCTGTTGGACACCCGCAGCGCGGGCATTGAGCGGGTCTATCTCTCCTATCCCATTAGCTGGGCGCTGACTATGGCAGCCCTCAGTGTGTTTTGGATATTGCTGCGGCGGCGCCAACGCCTGTCGGAAGGCTCCGTCTAATCTTTTCGTCAGCCCTCAAGAGGAGTACGTATGAAAAATCAGTTCACACGAGAAAGCATAGAAATTACAGGCGCATCCGAAAACAACCTGAAACACATCAGTCTGTGCATTCCCAAGGAGCAGCTGGTGGTGCTCTCGGGCGTTTCGGGTTCAGGGAAAAGCTCCCTTGCCTTTGATACCATTGCAGTGGAGAGCAGCCGCCAATGGCAGGCCACCTATCCGCTGTTTCTGAGAAACCGTCTTCCCCGGTATGAGCGTCCCGCAGTGGAAAATATCCGGAACCTAACGCCCTGCGTTGTGGTTGACCAGCGGGCCATCGGCGCCAATGCCCGCTCCACCGTGGGTACGGCGACAGACGTCGCGCCTCTTATCCGCCTGCTGTTTTCCAGAGTGGGCCACCCCAGCGCAGGCGGGTCCATGGCCTATTCCTTCAACCATCCCCACGGCATGTGCCCGGAGTGCACGGGATTGGGAGAACAGGTGCAGCTGGACGAGACGCTGATGTTCGACCGGGACAAATCCATCCATGAGGGCGCCATTCGCTTCAGTCAATTCTCCGGCGGAAGCTGGCAGGAATTTTACTATCATTGCAACCCGCTGCTAAACCCTGACAAAAAGCTGCGGGATTTTTCCCAAGAGGAATGGAAAATCCTGCGCATCGGGCCCGACGTACCGCTGGTGATGGACTTTATCCGCAACAATACCGGGCAGGTGTCCAAGCTCCCCTACGAGGGCGTGGTCACACGGTTTAACAGGCTTTATCTCAACCGGGACATCTCGGACCTGAAAAAGCAGGTGCGAGACGAGGCAATGCGATTCGTCCGGCGCTGCCCCTGCCCCGCCTGCTGCGGAAGCGGTCTCAACCCCCTGGCGCTGGAGTCAAAAATCAACGGCCACAATATCGCCGATTATTATGAGATGCAGGTCAGCGACCTGCTGGCAATTCTGGACGACATCGCAGATCCGCTGGGGCAGTCTTTGGCGGACCAGATTGGCGTGTGCCTGCGGCATATGGTAGATGTGGGGCTGGGATATCTGAATCTGGACCGCCGCACGGACACGCTCTCCGGCGGCGAGGCACAGCGCTTGAAAATTGTCCGCCATCTGGGCAGCAGCCTGAGCAACATCACCTACGTCTTTGACGAGCCCACCGCCGGCCTTCATCCGGCGGACGCGAATCGCATTGGGAAGCTGCTGTTGGACTTGCGCGGCAAGCATAACACGGTTCTCGTTGTGGAGCACAACCGGCAGATGATCGAATTAGCGGATCACATTGTGGAGTTGGGTCCCCTGGCAGGAGAGCAGGGCGGAGAAATCGTATACCAGGGCGACATGGACGGTATGCTGCGCGGCAACACGCCCACGGCCCGCTCCATGCGGGAGAAGCTCTCTGTAAACCTGCACCCTCTGGACTGGGCGGAGGGTTTTCCGATCCAGCATGCCAGCGTGCACAATCTTAAGGATGTGTCCGTTACCATTCCCAAGGGCGTTCTCACCGCTGTCACTGGCGTGGCCGGTTCCGGCAAAAGCAGCCTGATTTGCCACGAGTTTGTTGCCCGCCATCCCGAGGCGGTGGTCATCGACCAAAAACCCATTGGTACCTCCAGCCGCTCCACCCCCGCCACTTACACGGGCGTGATGGATGAAATACGAAAATTATTTGCCAAAGACAACGGCGTGAGCGCACAATGGTTCAGCGCCAACTCCAAGGGTGCCTGCCCCGTTTGCAAAGGCAAGGGAGAGATTACGCCGGACGTGGCTTTCGCCGATCCTGTGTCCATTTTGTGCGAGGAGTGCCAGGGCCGCCGCTTTAATCCCACCGCGCTGAGCTATACCTATCGCGGAAAGAATATTGAACAGGTCCTGAATCTGACGATTTCTCAGGCCCTTGCATTCTTTCCGCTGCCTAAGATACAAAAACCCCTCCGCTCCATGCAGGAGGTAGGGCTTGGCTATATGACCTTGGGCCAGTCCACCAGTACGCTTTCCGGCGGCGAGGTGCAGCGCCTTAAACTTGCAGGCGAACTGCGCAAAGAGGGCAATATCTATGTGCTTGACGAGCCCACCACCGGGCTGCACCATCAAGACGTCATGCATCTGCTGGCGCTGCTGCGCCGCCTTGTGGCGCAGGGCAACACCGTGGTGGTGGTGGAACATCGCATGGAGCTGATCTCAGCGGCCGACTGGGTGATTGACATGGGGCCCCAGGGCGGGCGCGGCGGCGGCCGCGTGCTGTTTGCCGGTGTTCCCGCGGCGTTGTTGAACTGCGAAGCTTCCGAAACCGCAAAATTTTTGCGCGCCCGCATTTAAAGCGAAGCAACTTTCCCTCTGCTCCGTATCCGCGTTTTATACAACCTGTGTCTGAAAAGGAAACGGTGGGCGAGAAACCAACAGCGCTGAGAGCCGATTGTCGGAGGAGATGGACGGATGTACACTATTGCGGTACAGCTTATCGGATTTGTGGGAATGGCTTTTTGTATCGGCTGCTTTCAAATTAAAAGCAGCCGGTGGATGATTCTGTGCCAGATGGCGGGGAATCTTCTGTTTGTGGTTCAGTTCTTGATGCTGGGCGCATACAGCGGCTGCGCCACGCTGGCCTTCGGCGCCGCAAGCAGCCTTTTCATCGGACTGGAGGGCCACGCCTGGGCGGAGTGGAGGGGCTGGAGATGGGTGTTCGCTCTGCTCACTGTTGCAGCGTGCCTTCTGACCTGGAGCAAGCCGTATGATTTTTTCGTACTGGTGGGACAGGTGTCCTTTATTCTCACCACATGGACGAAGAACGGGCGCGTTATACGGCTGGGAAAGCTGACCCTGGTGGGCCCGCCCTGGATCGTCTACAATCTTCTTGTCCGTTCCTACGGCGGCGTTATCAGCGAGACTTTCGGCATCATATCCACGCTGATTTCCATTTGGCGCTTCGGGCTGAAGGCTTTGGACCAGAGCCCCTGAAAAAGGCGGCTCCGCCACACCGCGCGGGAATCTTCCCGCGCGGTACTTTTTTGTGGAAACCGCCGCTAAGTGCCTGCCGCGGCGCGGCAAATTCCGCCGAGATGAGAAACTGCAAAAAAGCGGCAATCCCCCGCACAGAAATTTTGTGCAAAAAAGCTTAAAGTGGAGCATGGGATAAAGTTTGACTTCACCGGTCGTCGGCGCTTTACTGGGGTGGTATAATAAAGCCTGTATTGTTTTTTCAGAGGAAGTTGAGAAACTACGCCAAGGAGTTTCAATCAGAGGGGACATGAGGAGGCACGACAGATGAACTATCAGGAAATCATGACGGCATTTTCACAGTCCGGAATCGGCGCGCTGGTTTTGTCGAGGGACGGTGTCATCCTGTCGGTGAACGAGGCGGGTGACCGGCTGCTGTGCGGCCAGGGAAAGCTTGTGGGGCAGCAGCTCATTGACATTGCAGGTGAGCTGGGACAGGAATCCAACAAGCCGGTATACACCTGCGTTGAGTTTGACCATTATGTCACGCGCTGCACCACCCCGGAGGCAGACGGCCTTCCCGACGGCGCACAGTTGATTGTATTCCGAAACGCAGTGGACGACGCCTGCCATGATATGTTGATCAGCGTGGTCAATCAACTGGAAGAGGCCGTGATTTTATGCGATGAGCATGGCCGCATTTACCTTGTCAATGACGCGGCGGAAAAGATGGACGCCCTGGTAACGCAGGATGTTCGGGGAATGCCCGTCTCTGAGGTATATTTTATGCGGGACGGCGAGGAGTGCGGAACTCCGCAGGTCCTCAAAACCACGCAGGCCATTTTGAACAGAAGGCAGTCCTACACCACGCGGTTCGGACATGATGTGGACATCGTCGTCAATATGTATCCAATTGTCCAGAACGGGCAAGTTCTGGGTGCGTCCAGCATCATGCAGGACTGGCGCACGCTGGATTTGCTGCGCAAGCAAATCATTGATCTTCAGGATCAGCTGGTGGAGCAGAGTTCGAACGGCAGGCCCACCAAGGCAAAGCCCCTCTCAGCGCACTATCGTTTTCACGACATCATCCACATCAGCCCGGTTATGGATGAATTGATCGCCCAATGTCAGCAGGCGGCGCGTTCCAATTCCTCCGTGATGATATACGGAGAGACAGGGACCGGGAAGGAATTGATTGCCCACAGCATCCACAACGCCAGCAGCCGGGCCGACGGCCCGTTTCTCGCCATCAACTGCGCAGCCATTCCGGAAAATCTGCTGGAAAGTCTGCTATTCGGCACGGAGCGCGGCGCATACACCGGCGCGGAGAGCAAGCCGGGCCTGTTCGAGCAGGCCAACCACGGCACGCTTCTTCTGGATGAGGTAAACTCCATGAATATCAACCTGCAGGCCAAGCTGCTGCGCGTTTTGCAGGATAAGCGCATCCGCCGCGTCGGGGGTACAGAGGAAATTCAGGTGGATGTGCGCGTGATTTCCAACACCAACGTTCCTCCATACCAGGCGATTGAAGAGGGCAAGCTGCGGCGCGATCTGTTTTATCGTCTGGGCGTCGTCAGCATTACGGCGCCTCCTCTGCGGGAGCGGCCAGAGGATATCCGGCTGCTGGCAAACAGCTTCTGCCTGAAATACAACGAGGAGTTTCACAGAAAGGTCAGCGGTATCGATGAAAAAACCTTCAGCCTGTTTCAAAATTACAGTTGGCCCGGCAATGTGCGCGAATTGCAGCATGCCATTGAGCATGCGATGAATATCCTGCCGGATACCCAGTCGGTGATTTCTCCAAAATATCTGCCCCGGCATATCCTGGACGAGGACACGGCAAAGCAGATTGTCAAGGAACTGCAGCCTCCTCCCCGCCTGTTGGGACCACTGGATGACATCATCAGGAAATTTGAATATGACGCCATTTTTCAGGCTCTTAAGGATGCGGGCGGCAATGTGTCAGAGGCGGCGCGCATTTTGCAAATTGACCGGCAAAAGCTGCAATACAGAATTAATCGCTATAAAATAGAGCCGGAGGCATCCGCAAAATAGGCGTGGCCCGGGCCGGAGGCTTCCCTGAAAAGGAACCCTCCATCTATGCAAGCCAGCCTCTTCTTTTGGAGAGGCTGGTTTTTTCTATGAAAAGCTATGATGAAAAATAATCATCGTTGTTGAAAAACCATAAACAAGCCTGCCCTTTATTAAATTTTGCAAATAATATGGCAGTTCACCGCGAAAAAATTTAAGCAATTTACACAAATTTGAGCAAGCACATTCTGTAAATACCAATAAAAATTAAATTAAACCTTTAAATTATTTGTTGTAATTTAACACTGGCACGATAGTTGCTTTCTTATATTGACGCGGGCATTTTTTGTCCGCAAGCCAGTCGGTCGGACAACAGCGGACGGACGCATGAAATCTTAAATGGGGGAAAAGCAAATGAAACACATTACAGAAACCGGAGCTGCACGTAAATTCAAACTGGGGATGCACACCTATACTCTGCACCTGAGCGGTCTGGGCGAAAGCTGGGGCTTCCAGAGCGAGGGAAAGACCTTTGCTTTTGAAAAAGTGATTAATCTGGATAAGCTAATGGATCTGTGCGTGGAGGAGGGAATTGAGGTCATCCACATGACGCTGGTGGACCTGGACAACGACCTGTCCGACGCACACTTGGCGGCAGTCAGGGAAAAAGCGCAACGTCTTGGACTGGACCTGGAGTTGAACATTTCCTTTAACGCCCCGTCCGACCCTCGTGTCAACTGCACCATTGCGGAGTCGCTGGAGATTGCGCATAAGCTTGGCTGCAAGCTGGTCAAATACAGCACGGACGTGGAACACCCTCATCGCCTGACCCACGCGTGTATGTGCCCGGAAGCGGTTAAGCAAATGGCGGACATTGTCATGGACTTCCAAAAAAATCTGTCCACGATTGAAAAGTACGGAATGAAAATTGCGATCGAAAACCACTGCGATCTGTTTTCCGACGAGGTAATCTGGATGGTCGAGCAGATCAATCATCCCTTGGTCGGCGCTTGCTGCGACACTATCAACTCTATGGTTCTGGCAGAAGGCATCAAGGACTGTGTGGATAAAATGGCTCCATACTGCTACTGCGTACATTTTTGCGACAATCGCATATTTGCCGACCCCGACGGCACGCACTCCCTTGGCTGCGCCATTGGCGACGGCCAGGTGGATGTTGTTGAAATCATGAAAGTCTTGCGGGAAAAGGCACCCGCCGAGCTGGACACCATTGACCTGGAAATTGAGCTCCCACTCAGCGGATATTCGCTGGAAGAAGGCCGCAAGGAAGAACTTCTTGCCATGCGCAAATCCATTAAATTCATGCACGAAGTTCTGGATATTGGCATCAAGGGACGCTGATCTCCACCCGGGATTCCGCCACCACAGAGAATCACGGCTGACAAGTAAGAGGAACCTTGCCAAGGCCGCATCTCTTACAGGCCCCATATTTTAAGGTTTTAAGGTAAAGGAAGGGAGAAAACTATGGACTTTTCATCATTTATTATGACCATCAATAACCTGCTTTGGGCAACTCCCCTGATCGCGCTGACCTTTGGACTTGCCATCATCTACTGCATTGCGATGAAATTCGGCAACGTCACCAAAACGGGGCTGCAATGGAAGCTTCTGCGATCGGGCTCCGGTTCACAAACGGGTTTGTCCGCATTTGAAACCTTCTGCTCCATTGCCGCTTATCGTGTTGCGGTAGGCAACATTGGCGGCGTCATGGTTGCAATCATGTACGGCGGACCGGGCTCTGTTTTTTGGATGATTATAACCGCGCTCGTCACCTCCGCGATTGCCTATGCCGAAAACAGTCTCGGTCAAATTTACAAGGTCCGCATGGACGGCCAGTACCGCGGCGGCCCGTACTTCTATATGGAAAAAGGTATCCCCTGGAAGGGGCTTGGCAAGGCGTTTGCAGTTATCTTTGCCCTGTTTGCCACCGTTGGCGTTCCCCTGCTGGTCACTGGCCCCAGCGCCAACAACATTGCCATGGCTTTTGAAAACAGCTTTGGCATGAGCCGTGGGCTCACCGGCGTGATTGTCGCCGTCCTGCTGTTCCTCGTCATCTCCGGAGGCGTACGCCGCATCGCCAAGTTCTCCACCATTATTGTTCCCTTTATGACCATTGGCTACCTGATTGTCACAATTGCGGTTCTTGTACACAATGCCAGCGCAATTCCTTATACATTCTCCATGATGATCGGAAGCGCGTTCAATGTGCACTCCGTGTTTGGCGGAATGATCGGCGGCGCTTTCTCCTATGGCGTCAAGCGCGCGGTAAATTCCTCCGGCTCCGGATTCGGCGAAACACCTTCCGCAGCGGCCGCGGCGGAAACCGCGCATCCTGCCACGCAGGGCCTTGTGAATGCCTTCTCCGTTTACATTGACGTAGCGGTCTGCTTTTGCTCCGGCATCATGGCGCTTGTCACCGACTGCTTCAACGTGCTGGGGCCCGACGGCACCTTTATGCACATTGGGCAGGGCTCCGCGCAAATGGCAGCCCAGGCCGAAACCATGACGGCGGGCGTTGTTTGGGTGCAGGAAGCCGCAAACACTGCCCTTCCCAACGGCATCGGCGGCATGATTATTGCACTTGCGCTGTTCTTCTTTGCCTATTCCACCTGCATCGCGTATTATTACGAAGGGGAGTCGGGCCTTGCATATCTTTGCAGAAATATGAGCGAGAAAACCCGCGGAAAACTGATCTGGGCGACCCGTATCATCATGCCGATCTTCTTCCTTATCTGGGCAAATGTCACAGCGTCTACCGCATGGGCCATCAGCGAAATCATGTTTGCTCTGATGGCCTGGTTCAACCTCGTCACCCTTGCAATTCTTCTTCCCAAGGTCAAGAAGGTCTATGACGACTACATGGCGCAGCGCAAGGCCGGCGTGGAAGATCCTTACTTCGATCCCGACAAGGTGGGAATTGAAAATTGCGAGATATGGACGGAGATCAACAAAGACCGCATCCATGCGGACAAGGCAACGTGAGAATCTCCTGAACCATGATTCTCCCCCCATTTTAAAGCTCAACCGCAAAGTCACAGGCTTTGAATTGCCTTTATTTCATGGCAAGCGTCCGGCGTAAGCACATCACCAGCCCGCCCTTGGTATTTAGGGCAGGCTGGTGATGCTTTCTTTTCGTATGAATGACTTATCTTTTCGTGCGTTCGCGGAACGACGGAAGGCCGTCTCAAGAAACGTCCCTGAGATGTTTTGAGCGCGGTAACAGCGGCAGACTTCATGATGGCTTTTATTCTGAAAAACACCCTCACAGCCCGCGCTGCATGGGGGTCGCCCCGTACAGCCCCCGCAACCGCCTTGGCCAATGCACCAGCAGTCTTGACGCTCTGGCCGAGCCAGCCTCCTGCTCCGTCCTCACCGTTCCTAAAGCATTGGACATCCATATATTAAAAAAGAAACCCACGTCTTCCGCATTGGAAGATGCGGTCTTCTTTCAAGAAGTTTCATCTTGAAAAAAGTGCGTTATAGTTTTGAATACTGGCGTTTCGCCCATTCTCTGTCAGTTTTGCCAACCCATCTAAAAGCTGAACATAACCGTCTCGCTCAAGAAAGCGGATCATTTTGACCGTATAGGCGCTTTCCCAGTGCAGCTGGGCGGGGATGGTATCCACTCCGCATTCCGATGCCTCTTCCTCGCTGTCGGCGTGATTATATAAATGAAACAGCAGCGTCATTTTTGCAAACTCCAGCTTTTGCTTTCTGCGCCGAAGCAGCGAGCTGATCAAACCTCTGTGGGGAGCAAACACAAACACCAGCAGGAAAACCAGCCCGGTCACGACCGCCATGCTTCCGGCAATGGATACATCCAGCAGCGCCGCCGCCTGATAACCGAGAATCCCGTTTACCGCGCCAATGATTCCACTCAATATCAGCATATGTTTGAGATTATCCGTCAGCAGGTACGCCGTTACCGGCGGCCCAATCATAAAGGCCACCACCAACACCGAGCCTACCGCCTGAAATGCACCCACTGTGGTAAGGGACACCAGCGTCATCAGCCCGTAATGCACCAGCGCCGGAGAAAATCCCAGCACTGCCGCCAGCATAGGATCGAAGGTCGCCACCTTGAGTTCCTTAAAGAAGATAATAATGGCCGCCAAATTGATGAGCAGCAGGATTCCGGTGGTATAGATCGCTTTGGCGCCAATGTCTGTGCCGCCAATGATCATACGGTCAAAGGGCGCAAAGGCCAACTCCCCTAAGAGCACCGAATCGGTGTCCAAATGTACGGAACCTGCATAGCGGGTAATCAGAATAATCGCGATGGAAAAGAGCAGCGGAAACACCACGCCGATGGCCGCATCCTCTGCCAAAAGCCGTGTGCGGCTGAGCATCTCTGTCAGCCAGACCGTCACCACGCCCATCAGCGCCGCCCCGGCAATCAGCAGCGGAGAGGAAAGGTCATGGGTGACAAAAAAGGCGAGTACGATTCCCAACAGAATGGTGTGGGTGATGGAATCGGACATCATGGACATTTTTCGGAGCACGAGAAAGGTACCCGGAAGAGCGCAGGCCACTGCTACAATCACGGCTATGATTTGAATTTCAACTTGTGGGAGCATCTGTCCCGCCTCCTTCCAGCCGATATAAGATTCGGTTTTTTCTTTGCTGATAAATCCGGTGCAGTACGCCGCGTCCCGGCGAAAAAAGAACACTGACAATGACAATCAGGCTGACACAAACGACGATTGCAGGGCCTGTGGGAAGTTTGGGGACCAATGAACTGGCGGCTGTGCCCGCTATGCCGGAGACGGCTCCGAGCAAGGCAGAGAGCGTCACCATCACCCACAGCTTGTTGGTCCATTGGCGCGCGGCGACCGCAGGCGTAATGAGCATGGCGCTCATAAGAATCACCCCCACTGTCTGCAACCCGATAATGATGGCCAGCACGATCATAAACGACAGCAGCAGATTCAGCTTTTTGGGAGAGAAGCCGAGGCTCTGGGCAAAATCCGCATCAAAGGTAAACAGCTTGAATTCCTTCCAGAATAAAAGCACCAGTGCCAGCAAAATCAGCCCGCAAATGGTCATCAGCACAATATCCCGCTGTAAAAGCGTGGATGCCTGCCCGAAGATAAAGCGCTTGAGCCCCGCTTGATTGGAGTTGGGGATTTTCTGCACATAGGTGAGCAGCACCAGCCCCAGCCCGAAGAATACAGACATCACCAACGCCAGCGCGCTGTCAAACTTCACCCGGGTATGGCGTACCACTCCCACAATCAGAAGCGTTGCCAGCAGTCCGGAGAGAAGCGCCCCCAGCAGCAGAACCTCCGTGTTTTTGCTGCCCAATAATACAAAGGCCATTACCACACCGGGCAGGGCGGAGTGGGATACCCCGTCACCCAGCAAGCTCTGTTTGCGCAGAACCGCAAAGCTGCCCAGCACACCGCTGATGAGCCCCAACAGCGCAGAACCAAGCGCCACTGTCTGAAAGGTATAGTCGGAAAACAAAGCAAGCACGCTGTCCATATCACACCACGCTCCTTAGAAGCGCACCGGCGCTGTGATAAGTCTTTTTCAAATTTTCCTCGTGAAACACCTCTTTCACAGGTCCGCTGGCAACCACCCGCAAATTAATCAGAGTGACCCAATCAAAATAATCGGGTACTGTTTGCAAATCGTGGTGAACGACGACGACCGTTTTTCCCTGTTCCTTCAAGTCCTTCAGCAATGTAACAATGGCACGCTCCGTCTGGGCGTCCACGCCCTTGAAGGGTTCATCCATGAAGTAAACCTCCGCCTCCTGCGCCAGCGCGCGGGCAAGGAATACCCGCTGCTGCTGGCCGCCGGAGAGCTGGCTGATCTGCCGGGTTGCGTAATCCTGCATTCCAACCTTTTGAAGCGTCTGTTTCGTCAGCTCCAGATCGGATTTGCGGGGGCGGCGAACCCAGCCCAGTTTTCCGTAGCAGCCCATAAGTACCACATCCTGCACCGTGGCCGGAAAGTCCCAATCCACGCTGCCGCTTTGGGGAACATACCCGATTCTGTTTTTCAATGTGCGGATATCGCCGCTTCCATCCAGAAAGCGAACTGCCCCGGTAACCGGCTTGAGTAACCCCAGCATCGCCTTAATGAGTGTTGTCTTTCCGGCTCCGTTGGGGCCAACCACCGCCATCAGCTGTCCCTTGGGAATTTTCAGGTCAATATCCCAGAGAACAGGTTTGGCATCATAGGCAACGGTGAGGTCTTCCACCTCCACCGCATACTTTTGCTGCTTCTCCATTTTCGAACCTCCCGTCATTTTAAAGCATCTACAATGGTATCAATATTGGCTTTGACGGTCAGGGTGTAGGTACCGGCACCCGAATCCGCATCGCCCAGCGAGTCGGAGTAAAGCTCCCCGCCAATGGCTACGTCAAAGCCCTTTGCTTTTACCGCTGCCTGGAGCGCTTCAATCGTCTTAGGCGGTACGGAGGATTCCACAAAAATGGCTTTGATTTGCCGCTCTACAATAAAGTTCGCCAGATCGCTTACATCGGCTGTTCCCGCTTCCGCATCGGTGCTGATGCCCTGCAAACCACGAACCTCAAATCCATATGCCTTGCCAAAATATTGGAATGCGTCGTGGGCGGTCACCAATACGCGTTGCCCCTCCGGCAGCTCCGCCGCCCGGGTTTGGATATAAGTATCCGTTTCCTCCAGCTCTTTCAAATAAGCGTCTAAATTGGCGTCATAATCCGATTTCCCGTCCGGATCCGCTTGGGATAATCCCTCTGCCACCGTTTTGGCTGCCGCTTCCCACAGGGAAACATCAAACCAGATGTGGGGATCGTGGACGGAACTGTCTGTTTCCCAAGCCAGTAGCTTGGATTCATCCAGGCCTTCTTCAATGCAAATAACCGCCGACCCTTGCCTGGACAGGTTTTCAAAGATTTCCCCCATTTTGCCTTCGAGATGAAGCCCATTGTATACGACGACATCCGCCTTCTGCATCAGGGACACGTCGCCTGCGCTGGCCTGATACAGGTGGGGGTCGATTCCCGGACCCATCAGGCCGTCCACAGTAACCCTCTCTCCGCCAATTACCGAGGATAAATCGGCCAACATGGTAGTGGTGGCGACAATATTCAATTGATTGTCTTGCGTAGGATCCGTGTTTCCTGTGGGAGATGCGCAGCCCGCAAGCAGGATAGAGAAGCTCAGGGCCGCCCCTAAAATACCTTTCACCTTGTGATTCATGAGAAACCTCCTAAAAGTAATATATTTGGTGTTATCGCCCCTCCGTCTGATCCACATAGATTTGACAAGCGGCTTTATAACTGATTTGAGCATGCGTGCCCACAGGGTCAAGCGTAAGCGGCTCTTCACAGGCTGCCGCTTCTATCATGCAAACAGAACTCCCGACGGTTATACAGCGCGCAGTATACTTCAATATTTTTTCGTAGTCTTATCCTGCAAATGCCTTTACAATTGCTCCAATCAGCAGAATCAGCACTGTAAAAATGAGAGTTGGTATCTTGCGGCGCAACAGCCGATTTGTATAGTCATTCATCATTTTCTCCATATGCGTTTTAAATTTAGGTATACCTAAATTTATTTATATTTTATGCCTAAACAAGAAAAAATGCAAGTGCTTTTTTCGTCATTCAATAAATTTACGATCTTAGCCGTTAGGGGCGGGAAACACCGTTTCCCATGACTAATTTATGAGAACCGGACATATGGTGTTACTGATCGGCTTAAACAATGCTACATTGGGGACGAACGCTTATGAACAAGCCCACAGACAATGAATTCTATACCGTTCGAGGATATCAGCTGAAAAAGCAAAACGAGAGCAGGCTTACGCCTGCTCTGGAAGACTATCTCGAAATGATTTATCGGTTATGCAAGGAAGAAAACTATGCGCGCATCAATAAGCTTTCTGAGCGCCTGAATGTCAGACCGTCTTCCGCATCGAAGATGGTTTCCAGGCTTGTAGATCTTCGGCTATTGACCTATGATCGGCCGGACAGTATCCGGCTAACAGAGGAAGGCACGGTAACCGGCGCTTATCTATTGGAACGTCATCATATTGTGGAGCAATTCTTTTCTTTAATCGGCAGCCCCAATCCCTTGGAGGAAACAGAATTAGTCGAGCATGTGCTATGTTCCTCAACCGTATTCAGGATTCAGGCATTATTGGAGTTTGTTCAGAAGAGCGAGGATATCGGACAGAAACTCAGAGCATTTATGAAAGCAAATCATTTCACGATGCCCGAATAACAAGTTAGATTCCTTTAACTGATTATTCTGTCGGAGGAACATACAGCGCGTACGCTTGACAAACAGTAAAGCCCTGTCCAAACTGCGGTAAGAACCCAACACAGCAACTGCGCCTGATCTGATCAATAAAAATCGGTCCTGGCGCAGTTGCTGGTGGGCATGAAAAATTTAAGCCCTATGTATTGGGGGTAGTATGAATATATGGCATCGTCTTTTAATTCGCGATACCGGCAAGGGGTAAGGCTAGTCAGACTTCGGACAACCTCAGCGTGCACAGCAGGTTTGCCATTTCAATGGCGTTTTCGGCGCACTCGGAGCCCTTGTTTCCGGCCTTGGTGCCCGCCCGTTCAATCGCCTGTTCAATGGTGTCGGTGGTAAGTACGCCGAACAGCACGGGGACCCCGCTGCCCAGCGCCACGCTGGCCACTCCCTTGGAAACCTCGCTGCACACATAGTCGTAATGGCTGGTCGAACCACGAATCACAGCACCCAGCGCAATCACTGCATCGTACTTTTCGCTGTACGCCAGTTTGGAGGCCGCCAGTGGAATTTCAAATGCGCCGGGCACCCACACCACCGAAATATCTTCCGCGTTGACGCCGTGGCGCAAAAGCGTGTCCTCACAGCCGCTGAGCAGTTTGGATACGATAAACTCGTTGAAGCGCGCCGCGACAATGCCCACGCGCAGCCCGTTCGATACCAGATTTCCTTCAAATGCTTTCATAATAAAATTCTCCTCAATAATTTAAAATGTGGCCCATGCGTTTTTGCTTGGTCCGCAGGTAAAAAAGGTCGTTTGCTGTGGCCTGCATCTGAATCGGCACCCGCTCCGTAATTGTCAGACCGAAATCCGAAAGCTGATAGACTTTGTCCGGATTGTTGGTGAGTAGCCGCATACTTTTAACGCCCAAATCCCGGAGAATCTGCGCACCGATATAGTACTCCCGCAGGTCACCTGCAAAGCCCAATGCCAGATTTGCCTCCAGCGTATCCATTCCCTCGTCCTGAAGGGCATAGGCCTTGAGCTTGTTCAAAAGCCCAATGCCGCGTCCCTCCTGACGCATATAGAGCAGCACGCCGCGGCCCTCGCTCTCGATTTGCCGCATAGCCGCTGCCATCTGCTCGCCGCAGTCGCAGCGTAACGAGCCGAAGCAGTCGCCCGTCAGGCACTCGGAGTGAATTCGGCAGAGCAGATTTTCTCCGTCTCCGATCTCGCCCTTGACCAGCGCTACATGATGCTCGCCATTGAGCAGGCTGCGATAGCCATAGGCATTAAAATCGCCGAATTTTGTGGGCAGATGCGTGACGGCCACCTGCTCTACCAGCTTTTCACAGCGCTTACGGTACGATTGCAGATCGCGGATGGTAATCATTTTCAGCCCCCATTCCGTGGCTTTTTTCTGCAACTCGGCAGTGCGCATCATGGTTCCATCCTCCCGCATGATCTCACAGCAAAGGCCACATTCCACAAGTCCGGCCAGCCGAAGCAGATCGACTGTGGCTTCTGTATGGCCGCTGCGTTCCAATACGCCGTTGGGCTTTGCCAAAAGCGGAAACATATGCCCCGGCCGGCGGAAGTCCTCCGGTTTAGACCCGGTATCCGCGCACTTCATAGCCGAAACAGCGCGTTCCTCAGCGGAAATACCGGTTGTCGTGGAGACATGGTCAATTGAGACGGTAAACGCAGTCTGGTGGTTGTCGGTGCTGTCGGTGACCATTTGGGGCAGGCAAAGCCGCTGGACGTGGGCGGCTGACATGGGCATGCAGATGAGCCCCTTGGCATGTACCGCCATAAAATTGACGTTTTCGGTGGTGGCAAACTGGGCGGCACAGATGAGATCGCCTTCGTTCTCCCGGTCGGGGTCGTCTGTGCAGAGGATCATGCGGCCCTGCCGCAGTTCCTCCAGCGCCTCTTCGATGGTACTGTACTGAAACATAATGCTTCCTCCTAAAATCCGTTTTTCAATAAAAATTCTCTGCTGATGTCAGGTTTGTGGGCAACTTGCGGCGCGGAGCGCAGCAGCTTTTCCACATATTTGCCCAGAATGTCGGTCTCGAGGTTGACCTCACTGCCGGGTATCTTTTCAGACAGGATCGTCCCGCCGGCCGTGTGGGGAATCACGGAGACGGAAAACGTGTCCCCCATCACCTCCGCCACGGTCAGGCTGATGCCGTCGATGGCTACGGAGCCTTTTTCCACAACAAACCTCAGCAATTCGGGCGCGGCGCGCATGGTGAACCACAGGGCAATCCCGTCCTGCCGGAGAGAAACGATGGTCCCCGTGCCGTCAATGTGTCCGGAGACAATATGCCCCCCGAAGCGTCCGCTTGCGGGCATGGCGCGCTCCAGATTGACCCGGCTGTCCGGCGTCAGCGCGCCCAGCGTGGAGCGCCGAAGCGTTTCGTGCATTACGTCGGCAGTGAAGGAATCCGCCGATTTCGCGGTTGCGGTCAGGCATACGCCATTGACCGCCACACTGTCGCCGGGTCGCAAATCCGTCAGCACCGCCCTGGCGCCAATGCACAGCACCGCAGAGTGCCTGCCGCTGCGGATGGAACGGATGGTACCAATCTCCTCAACAATTCCCGTGAACATCGTAAGCCACCTCGCTTTCCAGCAGAAAATCTTCACCAAGCGCCGTGACGCTTGTATTCTTCAACAGAAACGCCTGCTCCGGCAGCGCCGCGCCCAGGCCCCCGACCGGCGTTTTCGCCGCACCGCCAAATAGTTTTGGCGCGATATAGGCCTGCACCTTTTGTACAATTCCGGCCTCCAGCGCCGCCCAATTCAGGGTACCGCCGCCTTCCAAAAGCACGCTGTCAATTTTTTTATCCCCCAGCCGCTTCATAAGCGCCCGCAAATCCACATGCCCGGCCGACGTTGGCAGCTCCCATACCCGGCAGCCCGCAGCTTCCAGTTGCTTTTTCTTTTCATTGCTGCCGTTTCCAGCCGCAATTACGGTGGGAACTGATGGTGCCGTGCGGACGATTTGACTTTCCAGCGGGATACGAAAATGCGTGTCGCAGATCACCCGCAGGGGGTTGCGCCCGCCCTCCGACCGACAGGTCAAAAGAGGGTCGTCCGCCAGCACAGTGCCAACGCCCGCCATAATGGCGGCGTAACGACCGCGGTCGGCATGGACACGCTGTCGTGCAGCCTCGCCTGTAATCCAGCGGGAAACGCCGGTGCGCGTGGCGATTTTGCCGTCCATCGTCATGGCATATTTCATCGTGACGTAGGGCGTTCCCGCGCGAATGAAGTGAAAAAACATGGGGTTCAGCGCGTCGCATTCCGCTTGTAAAATACCCGTTTCCACCTGAACGCCACCTGAGCGAAGTTGCTTTACTCCCCTGCCGGAAGCAAGGGGATTGGGGTCGGAGGAACCAACGACGATCCGCTCGATTCCGGCCTCCAGAATGGCATCCGTGCAGGGTGGCTGCCGACCGAAGTGGCAGCAGGGCTCCAGCGTCACATACAGTACCGCCCCCCGGGGCGATTCCGTGCAGCTTTGCAGGGCCGCCCGCTCCGCGTGAAGGCCACCGTAATGGTCATGATAGCCCTGTCCGATGACCCGGCCGTCCTTGACAATGACCGCGCCCACGATAGGATTTGGATTGGTTCTGCCGCATCCGCGCTGGGCCAACTCCAACGCCATGCGCATAAATTGCGTGTCTTCCATTGCCGCCTCCAAAATAAAAAGATGCCTTGAATCAAAACGTTCAAGGCATCTGGACACGGCGAATAAGCCCCGCATACACAAAAAACTCTGGAATGAAACCATTCCAGAGCATACTTATGTACGCAGGCGCAATCACTCCCGCTGTAACACAATCTTCTTTCATCCAGACTATACTGTCGGCCTCGGAATTTCACCGAATCCTGCCTTGCGGCTCGTGGGCTTTACCACCGGTGGGGAATCGCACCCCGCCCTGAAGATCCTGATTCAATTTTCAAAAGCATCATAGCACCTGCGCTTATATCTGTCAAGTTATGGCGTATAGGAAAATTTTTACTAAAAGCACCATAATGCTATGTGAGATTTCCCTTGACATTTAACCGCCAGAGCATTAATGTATTAATATAATCACACATTAATGATTGGAGAAACTAAATGAAGACGATGAAAAGTGTCTGGATTAAACTCCTGACTTGCTGTTTTATTGCGACATTGCTGCTGAGCATTGGCGCGGGAGCTGTCGACCAGACGGAGTCAGCCGCCCGTCAAGATGATCTTGACTATTTGTACACAACGTTAAAAACCAATCATCCCAACCTGTTTGCCAACACGCCGGAGACCGCTTTTGAAGCGAGGAAAGCCCAGATAGAACAACGGCTTAGCACGGAAAGCAGCTTTGATTTTGCGCTGGATTGCGCAAGTCTGGCCGCGCTGGCAAAGGACTCACATACCAACGTGTCTTTGGGCAGCAGCGGATACAATCTTCACATTTGCCTGTTTGACATGGAATTATACGATGGAACATGGAGACTGCGTGCGATAGACCGTGCCCATCAGGAGCTTCTGGGCGCCGAGATTGTATCCATCAATGGATATTCCATGGAGCAGGTTCTGGAAAGATTCGGAACCATCCTCAGCGCGGACAATTTGGTGAAGCTGCGGTATTCCTATTGGCAGATGTGCTATGTGCTGGAGCCGTATCAGTATCTGGGAATTGCCAAGCAAGGCGAGCCCATGCGCATAGAGGTGCAGGACTCCACGGGAAAAACTAATACATTGACGGTTTCCTCGGTAAGCCAGAGTGCCTTTCGGTCTGAGGATCTGGCGACGCTGAACGACTGGCAGACAGGCTCCGCAGCCACCGTTTATGACAAAACAAAGACCTATTTTGCAAAGGAATTGAATAACACCACCTATTACATCCAATATAACAAATGCGCGGAGGATGAGGCTCTGCCAATGAAGCAGTTCTGCCAGCAGGTTCAGTCTGCGCTGGATGCAGGGAGCTATTCCTTAATTCTGGTAGACCTGCGAAATAACGGAGGCGGCTCGGACGGTGTGATCATGCCGCTGCTGCGGCTGCTGGCGCAGCAGCGCGAGCAGGGCGTCCAGGTAGCCGGGCTGATTGGGAGAAGAACCTTTTCGTCTGCCATTATTAATTCCGTGGAACTTCAGGAAATGGGCTTCGCGCTGGCAGGAGAGGCTACCGGCGGCAGCGTTGACCACTTTGGCGCGGTGCGGTCTTTTAAGTTGCCCAATTCCGGTATGCGAATGGGTGTTTCCTCAAAGTTCATTTCAATGAGCGGCTATTTTGACGCCGCCTCCGGAAAAGGCGTAGAGCCGCTCCAGCCCGACGTTAAAATTGTTCAGACCCTCAGTGATTCTTTGGCAGGCAGAGATACGTGCGTAGAAAAAATACTGGAAAATCCCGAGATTTTAAAATCTGCGGAACGCGGGGATGTCCCCATGACCCGTGGACGTTTTGTAGGTCTGCTGTTCCAAAAGGCAGGTACGCCCAAATCAAATATTGAAAGCAAGCCGTTTGACGACCTCCTGGGGATTGAATGGTATCTGCCTGCGCTAAGCTGGGGAAAAGCAACACAAATTGCGCTGGGAGACACCTCGGGCAATTTTGCCTCTGCACGCGCTGTCAGTTGGCAGGATGCCGCTGTATTTTTGGTTCGTACTGCCGATGCATTGGCTATTCAACCTGCGTCCGTGCGAAGCGACACTGTACCGGATACACTGGAAACCACAGCGCGGAATAAAGATGCTGTAGAAAAAGCGTGGAGGTGGGGGCTGCTGCCGGAAAGTGGCGATTTCTCGGTTGCTCCGACTCGTGCGCAAGGTGAAACCATGATAAAGCAACTGTTTGCAGCGAAATGAGTACTATCAGTCCTTTCTTCCGGGCTTATCATTCTTTCATAGCTTTATCAGCGCATTTGAAACAGTTGCTTTTGGTCAATATACAATGATGAACAGTTTTGGCTAATAATTTTTTATAAACTACCGACGTACTACGCATTATGCTTATAAAGTTCAAACAAGCCGGCCTCCGGGAAATGTTCCCGGAGGCCGGCTTGTTTGCGCGCTGGTAAGTCTCAATCATTCGTGTCCGTGCTTTTTTCATCAGAATATCCCTGAAGGTCTTCTTCATCCAGTGTAATAATCTGGTTGTCAGCTATGCGGAATGAAAGGTCTAAATCAAGAAATACGGAAATCTTAATTAGATCGTCAGCTTAGAAACTTCCTCGGCTAAATTTATTCCTCATAGCCTGCGGGGACATACCAAAGTAACCCGCAAGGTCAGTGGATTTTTTCCTCTTAAAGCAAGAAGCGCGTACAGCTTATCTGAAATTGCCATACAATAAACCTCTTTTTAAATAAATATAATGTATTTGATTACTTATGCTAACATAAAAATTTGTAAAATAATCAAAACGTTGTTTGGCGATATAACTTAAAATGTTTACAATGTAATCATAAAAGAAATAACTTGTTGGAGTAAAAGGCAAGGAAAGATAAACAACACATATTTTACTACTATCTGAGAATCCTGCCCCGGAGGTCACGAGGGCAGAAAGGAAAATACATGAATAGGGTGAGACGTAAGAATCTAAAACTGGCTCTAGGAAATATGGACGAGCTAACCGCTATACTTGAGGAATTGAAAAAAAATTTGCAGCCGTTTCTGGACGAAGAAGATGAAGCTCTGGGTAATCTTCCTGAAAGTTTTCAGGAGGGCGAGCGTGGGAGCAAATGCAGGAGTACATCAACATCATGGAAGAGGCCATTCACAGTCTCGGAGAGATGGATGCAGAAGACATCTACCAGAAGATCGAAGAAATTGTTGAAGGATGACACCAACGGTCTGGTCTATAAGGCTTACGGAGAGACTGGATGAAAACGCTAGAGGTTTAAGGCAGTGAGCCTCATGCGCTGCCCCTCATACTTCTTATCAAAGGTCCAAAAGAAGAAGACGCCTATGGAGAGGAACCCGCAGAACATAAGGCGGTTAACGCTGAGCCGAAAGGCAACAGGGCAGTTCTTCCGCTGGGCTGTTCTGGAGGAAATGAAACTGGTGCTGGCCGATGCCGCAGTCAATGAGACGTCTAAGATCATCGCCATCTTTCTGTACACTGGCTTCCGGGTCCAGGAGCTGCTGGACATACCCATGAGCGGCGTAGATATGGTGCGCTGGGTCTTTATCGGCGGCGAAAAGACAGAGGCCGGGAAAAATCGCATTGTCCCCATTCTAAGTGTGATACGTCCGTTTGTGGAGTATTTCCATGAGCGGGCAACTGGATATCTATTCCTTTCCGGATATGATGGGAATATTAACGGCAACAACTTCCGCAAGCGTGACTACTATCCAACGCTGGAGCGTCTGGGCATCCGCACAGCGCAGCGCCGGATGAATCCACATAGCTGCCGCTACACGCTGGCCACACGGGGGCATAGTCTGGGGATTGATGATGATACCTTGTCTAAAATTCTAGGCCACGCGGATTTTGATGTGTCCAGTGACATCTATATCCAGGCTGACATCAGCAAACTGCATCAGGAGATGTCAAAGCTGGATTCCCACGAAGATTGAGAATACGTAGAATAACGGTTGCGACCACATTGCGACCATGCTAAAGGATCGGGCAAAAGAAAAGCCCTAGAACCATTGCGGTTCTAGGGCTTTCTTGGTGGAGACTGGGAGACTCGAACTCTCGACCTCCTGCGTGTGAAGCAGGCGCTCTAACCAGCTGAGCTAAGCCTCCACATCAAATATTCAATTTTGGTACCCACCGACCGGATATTCCAGCCAGACAGGTTTGGTGACCCGTACGGGATTCGAACCCATGTTACAGCCGTGAAAGGGCCGTGTCTTAACCACTTGACCAACGGGCCATATCAACTTTTCGGGAACCCCCACGGGACACGGCGTGTCCCGTGGGAATTCTGGTAGCGGCACCTGGATTCGAACCGGGGACACTGCGGGTATGAACCGCATGCTCTAGCCAACTGAGCTATGCCGCCAAATCTGCACGCCTGTGTGGCGGGCGAGGATTACTATACCAGATAACGCCTGTTTTTGTCAAGAGGTTTTCGGGAAAATCTCTCATAAAATATCTGTTTTTGCAAAAGAGGGATGCGCCGGGGGCGTGAATACGCCCCCGGCGCAAGAATTTCTCTTAGTACATGCCGCCCATGTCGGGTGCGGCGGGCGCGGGCGCGGGAGGCTCGGGCTTATCAGTCACCAGAGACTCGGTGGTCAGCACCATGGAAGCCACGCTGGCGGCATTCTCCAGAGCGGAGCGAGTCACCTTGGCGGGGTCGATGATACCGGCAGTGACCATATCGCAGTACTCTTCCTTATAGGCGTCGAAGCCGTAGCCTGCCTTGCCGGAATCGCGGACCTTCTCCAGAATCACGGAGCCGTCCAGTCCGGCGTTGGCCGCGATCTGGCGGATGGGGGCTTCCAGCGCCTTGGCAATCAGACGCGCGCCGGTCTTCTCGTCGCCCTCCATGGAGGGAATCAGAGCCTCCACAGCGGAAATGACATTGATGAAGATGGTGCCGCCGCCGGCGACCACGCCCTCTTCAACAGCCGCGCGGGTAGCGTTCAGTGCGTCCTCCATGCGGAGCTTCTTTTCCTTCATCTCAGTCTCGGTGGCCGCGCCGACCTTCACGACGGCAACGCCGCCAGCCAGCTTTGCAAGACGCTCCTGGAGCTTCTCCTTGTCATACTCGGAGGTGGTGTTGCCAATCTGGGCGCGAATCTGGCCCACACGGTCCTTAATGGCCTGGCTGTCGCCCGCGCCGTCCACGATGGTGGTGTTTTCCTTGGTGACCTTCACCTGACGGGCACGGCCCAGCATATCCAGCGTGGCGGTCTTCAGCTCCAGACCCACTTCCTCGGAAACCACGGTGCCGCCGGTGAGGACGGCGATATCCTGCAGCATCTCCTTGCGGCGGTCGCCGAAGCCGGGAGCCTTGACGCACACCACATTCAGCGTGCCCCGCAGACGGTTCACGATCAGGGTGCTCAGGGCCTCGCCCTCCACGTCCTCAGCAACAATCAACAGCTTCTTGCCGGACTGCACCAGCTGCTCCAGCAGGGGCAGAATGTCGGTAATGACGGAGATTTTCTTATCGGTGATGAGGATGTAGGCGTCGTCGATGTTGGCCTCCATCTTCTCGGTGTCGGTGCACATATAGGGGGTGATGTAGCCCCGGTCAAACTGCATGCCCTCCACGACCTCGCTGTAAGTCTCGGCCGTCTTGGACTCTTCAATGGTAATCACGCCGTCGGCGGAAACCTTGTCCATGGCGTCGGCAATCAGCTTGCCGATTTCCTCGTCACCGGAGGAGACAGCGCCCACGCGGGCAATATCCTTGGTGCCATCCACCTTCTTGGACTGCTTCTTGATCTCGGCCACGGCAACTTCCACGGCCTTTGCCATGCCCTTGCGCACCACGATCGGGTTCGCACCGGCGGCCAGGTTCTTCAGGCCCTCGGAAATCATGGCCTGCGCCAGAAGAGTTGCGGTGGTGGTGCCGTCGCCGGCCACGTCGTTGGTCTTGGTGGAGACTTCCTTCACCAGCTGCGCACCCATGTTCTCGAAGGGATCGGGCAGCTCGATTTCCTTGGCGATGGTCACACCGTCGTTGGTAATCAGGGGCGCGCCATACTTCTTGTCCAGCACCACGTTGCGGCCCTTGGGGCCCAGAGTGACCTTGACGGTATCGGCCAGAGTGTCCACACCGGCCTGCAGGGCCTTGCGGGCATCCTCGCCGCGCTTAATCAGTTTAGACATATTGCATTACCTCCAAATTTAAGAAGTTGTTTTTGAGACTGCTTTAGTCCACGATGGCCAGAATCTCGCTCTGGCGCACCACGGTGTACTCCTCGTCTTCCAGCGTAACCTTGCTTCCGGCATACTGGCTGGTGATCACCTTGTCGCCGACCTTCACGGTCATGACCACGTCCTTGCCGTCCACGTTGCCGCCGGGGCCCACGGAAATCACTTCAGCCACGGAGGGCTTCTCCTTGGCGGAGCCGGTGAGAATGATGCCGCCCTTGGTCGTCTCCTCGGCTTCCACCATCTTCAGGATGACACGGTCTGCAAGCGGTGTGAGTTTCATAAAAACTGCCTCCTTTAATATATTAAAAAATTTATAAAATCAGCGTTAGCACTCCATCTCTTTGAGTGCTAACGGTGCTATCATAGTACATCCCCGCCCGTTTGTAAAGGGGGTAGGCAGGGAAAATCTGTGAAAATTTTGTGAACTTCCCCATAGCAGCGGCGCAAAACTTTAAAGCAAGCGAAATTGGCAGGATTTTGCAACGTGGCTTGCCATAAAAGCCTTTGTGGAGTATGCTTTAATAAAGACCGGTCTTCGCGTCGGCACACTCACGGGATGCTTTGCTTTAAAATATGCGGGTGTTTTTTGAGGAGGCTCTTTATGAAACTAAAACAGCTGTTGAATGGAACGAACCCACTCTTGACGCTGATTGATTTGATTGGCGTGGCGGAAGTCGTACTGTTGGCCTCATTTGCGATGGCGGGAGGCCGCGTTGCCTTCCCCTACTTTTTGTACCAGGGATGGCTGTGCTACCTGCTGCTGAGCCGGAGCCTTGGCTATGCGATGATATTTCAGGATGGGACGAGGGCCCGCGGGAAAAATCCGGCCTTAAAGCCAAAGCCCGGGGGTTGGTTTTTGGCGCTGTTCCTTCCGCAGGTCTTATTCAGCGCCGCCATGCCTTTCGTGGTCTTTTTGCTGGGCGGTTTTTTCCGCTGCGCCGCGGCGGCAGTGCTGCTGGGTTTGAAAATTCTGCTGATACGGCGGGTATGGCCGATGCTTCGCGTCCTCGAAAACCGCGAAGCGGGCGCAGAGTAAACGCGCAGAGCGGCGTCCCTACCGGGACAACCCAGTTTCCCACTATACTGATGGATGCAAACAGTCTCCGGCGTTTTTAACGCCGGAGACTGTTATACATTTTGTATTTTCTTGGCGAAAAATCACTTTCCGTACATAAACAGATCGCATTTCAGCATTCCGTTGTAGAGCTTGCGCTTTTTGTCCGCCTGCTTGCCAAAGGACCGCTCAAACTCCGTATGGGACGAAAGCACCAGCACCCGCCACTTGGGCGGCAAGTCCCGGCAGGCAGCGCCGAAAGCGCGGTACAGCGCCTCGGCCTCGCTCCGCTCCATCAGCCGCTCGCCGTAGGGCGGGTTGCTCACCAACTGACCGTATTCGCTGTCCCGGTGAAATTTCGACGCGTCGGACACTTCAAAGCGGACGCAGTCCCCCACACCGGCAAGCTCTGCGTTGTGCCGCGCCAGCTCCACCGCCGCCGGGTCGATGTCCCCGCCCCAGATATCGTAGCTCCCATGAAACTCGCGGTCCCGCGCCTCCTGCGCAGCGTCCTGCCAAAGCTTTGCGTCCATGTTTTTCCACTTTTGGGCAGAAAAGTTGCGATTCAGGCCCGGAGCACGGTTTTTGGCCATGAGCGCCGCTTCGATGGGGATGGTGCCGGAGCCACAGAAGGGGTCGCAGAAGGGATCCCGGCCCCGGTAACGGGACAGGGTCACCAGCGCCGCCGCCAGCGTCTCCCGCAGCGGCGCAACCACGCCCTGCGCCCGATAGCCCCGCTTGTACAGCCCCTCACCGGAGGTATCCAGATACACCGTAGCCACGTCGCGCACGATGGCAAACTGAATCTGATAGCGGCTCCCCGTCTCCGGCAGCGTCTCCATGCCATACTTCTCTCCCAGCCGCTTGGCGGATGCCTTTTTTGCAATCGCCTGACAGGCAGGAACAGAGTGTAACTGGGAATTCAAGGAATAGCCCTTTACAGGAAATTCGCCGTCCTTGGGAATATAGTCTTCCCACGGCAGGGCGTAAACGCCCTGAAACAGGGCCTCAAAATCTTTGGCGGGAAAGCTGCCCAGTTCCATCAAAACCCGCGCTCCGCAGCGCAGGCCGATATTCAGCCGGGCAATGTCCGCCTGAGTCCCCTGGCAGTGAACCCGGCCGTTTTCCGCCCGGACCTCCTGCAAATTCAACCGTTTCATCTCGTCCGCCACCAGACTTTCCAGTCCGAACAGGCAGGGTACCGTCAGCGTCATAGGCCGCGCCTCCTTTAAATGTTTAAAATATCTGCATCACTATACCAGATATTCAAAAAATGTGCAACGCGGCGAATTTAAAATTTCCGTGCTGCCGTAAAAAATTGCGGCTAAGCCGAAACTTTTCAGCCGCTTTATCCGTCTAATTAATAAAAACAATTTATTCTCGGGTCCATCCCAGAATCAACCGTTTTACGGGGCTGGTATTTTTCCCGAATATGTGATACAATGAGCACATGAACTATGAAGTATTTTTCTTTTATCGACCCTACCCCCATCCAATGTTTTCCAAAGGAGGTTTTTTACAATGATGATTTGGATTTGGCTGGGTGCCATTGTGCTTTTCGGCGTGGCAGAGGCCGCCACCGCCGGGCTGGTGTCCATCTGGTTCGTGGCGGGAGCACTGGCTGCGCTGATTGCGGCAATGCTGAGCGCGTCCGTGCCCGTTCAGTTTGCGCTTTTTCTTGTGGTATCTGCCGCCGCACTGGCCGCCACCCGCCCGCTGGTGCGGAAAATGCGGGTAACCAAGGCCGTTCCCACCAATCTGGACCGGGTGATCGGCCAAACGGGCAAGGTGACGGAAACCGTGGACAATGAAAACGCCACCGGCGCCGTCTATGTGGACGGCAAGACCTGGACGGCCCGCAGCAGCGACGGCACGATTTTTCTCGTAGGCAGTCTTGTTACCGTATCCAAAATGGAGGGTGTGAAGCTCTTTGTGGAGAAAAATAAAATTTTGGAAGGAGTCAATTAAATGCCTATTCGTATTGAAAGCATTGCCCTGATTATCCTGGTGGTTCTTGTCTTACTGCTGATCGTCAGCAACATTGTCATCGTTCAGCAATCCAAAGCCTTTGTGGTGGAGCGCCTGGGCGCGTTCCGCACCGTTTGGGGTGTGGGCCTGCATTTTAAAATTCCCTTTATTGAGCGAGTGGCGAAACGTGTGTCCCTGAAAGAGCAGGTGGCGGATTTTGCGCCCCAGCCCGTCATTACCAAGGACAATGTCACCATGCAGATCGACACCGTTATTTACTTCCAGATCACCGATTCCAAGCTGTATACTTACGGTGTGGAGCGTCCCATGAACGCCATTGAAAACCTCACCGCCACCACCCTGCGAAACATCATCGGCGACATGGAACTGGACCAGTCCCTCACCTCCCGCGACATCATCAACACCCGCATGCGCGCCATTCTGGATGAGGCCACGGACCCTTGGGGTATCAAGGTAAACCGGGTGGAGCTGAAGAACATTCTTCCCCCCAAGGAAATTCAGAACGCCATGGAAAAGCAGATGAAGGCGGAGCGGGAGCGCCGCGAGGCCATTCTTCAGGCCGAGGGCCAGAAGCAGAGCCAGATTCTGGTGGCAGAGGGTGAAAAGCAGTCCGCCATCCTGCGGGCCGACGCGGCAAAGCAGGCGGCTATTCTCCACGCCGAGGGCGAGGCCGAGGCCATTATGAAGGTTCAGCAGGCCACGGCCGACGCGCTGCGCCTGCTGAACGAATCCAGCCCCAACGATCAGGTCATCAAGCTCCGCTCGCTGGAGACGATGGTGAAGGTGGCCGACGGAAAGGCCACAAAAATTATCATTCCCTCCGAGATTCAGAGTCTGGCGGGGCTTGCCTCCAGCGCAAAGGCCCTGCTGGAGAGCGACGAGGCCGCGAAATAATCATCCGCAAAGCAGGATTGCGCGCTAATTCCATAATCTTGACGGGGAGGTCTGCGAGAGCGCAGGCCTCCCGGTTTTTCGCACTCCGCCTGGTAAGTTTGAGGCAGACTTGATTATTTTCCGTTTTTTCATATTCAAACGGGAAAAAAGCTGATATAATAGCCAAGGACAACTATTACATATGTTAAATATGCTTGAACGCGCTTGGTGCAGGGCGGCAATAATATGATCCTGAATCTGCGCCTGCGGCGCACCGGTCGCGGAATCGCGGGCGCATACGACGAAGCTGATGATACGGCCGCGATGTACCCTGCGGTACATTTGGCCGAAATACACAGAGACGAAACGGAGGAGCCTTATGCGGGAGTTTTGGAACGCGCTGATCCGCGGACTGGAGAGCGGGCAGCCTGTTTGCCTTGTAAGCCTTTTATCCTCCGCCGGGTCCACGCCCCGGGGTGCCGGGGCCATGATGGCGGTTCTCCCGGACGGAAGCTCCGCCGGGACCATCGGCGGCGGCAACGTGGAGTTTGAAGCACAGAAGCTGGCAGTGGAGATTTTGAAATCAGGCGAGGACCAGCGGCGGGACTACCGCTTCATTCAGGGCAGCGACCACAGCCTTGGAATGATCTGCGGCGGCGATGTGACTGTGCAGCTCCACTATATCTCCCCCGAGGACGAAGCGGCCCTGTCCGCTTTCCGCACGCTCAAGGAGGCCCACGCCCGGGGACAGGACGCATGGCTGGCCCTGCGGCTGGACGATAGCCGCATGGCCGAGGTCCGCGCCCTCTCCGGGGCGGACGAAATTGACCCCGTGCTTGCCCCCCTGTTGGGGGACGGACCTATGCTGACGGACGGCGGTTGGTTTTCCGTCCCCGTGTCCCAATCAGGATGGGTTCACATCTTCGGCGCGGGGCATGTGTCCCGGGCGCTGGTGTCGGCGCTGTATCCCCTCGGCTTTCGCTGCGCGGTGTACGACGACCGGGCGGAATTTGCCGACCCCGCGTTTCTTCCCACAGCCCAGCAGGTTCAGGTGTGCGACTTTGAACGGCTGGACATCCCCGTTGCCCCCCGGGACTATGTGGTTGTGATGACCCGGGGCCACAACGCAGACTATGAGGTGCTTTCTCAAACCCTGCGCTCCGGCGCGCGGTATATCGGCTGCATCGGAAGCAAACAAAAGCTGGCTCTGTGCCGCAAGCGCCTGTTGGACGAGGGCTTCACTGCTGAGGAATACGCCGTGCTTCACGCGCCCATCGGCCTTTCCATTGGGGCGCAGACCCCGGAGGAAATTGCCATCTCCGTGGCGGCGGAGCTGATCGCCGTCCGGGCGGGGCTGGACCTCCGGCGGCAGGGGGAATCCGACATTTAAGCAGGCCTTTTCAATCTCCGGCGAACGCGCCGGACTTCACGGAGGATATCTATGAATCGTATCAGCAAGGAAAATTACTATCTGGACATCGCCGAGACTGTTTTGGAGCGGGCCACCTGCCTGCGCCGGGTATACGGAGCCATCATCGTGAAAAACGACGAGATTATCTCCACCGGCTACAACGGTGCGCCCCGGGGCAGGAAAAACTGCGTGGACATGGGCTACTGCACCCGGGAAGCCGCAAAGGTCCCCCGGGGCGAGCGGTATGAACTGTGCCGCAGCGTCCACGCCGAGGCCAACGCCATCATCTCCGCCTCCCGGCGGGACATGGTGGGCGGAACACTGTACCTTGTGGGCCGGGACGCCCGGACCGGCGAGCTTTTGGGCGACGCCACCTCCTGCTCCATGTGCCGCAGGCAGGTGATTAACTCCGGGCTTGAACGGGTGGTCATCCGGCGGACGGAAACGGAGTTCGACATGGTCCCCGTGGAGGATTGGATCGCCGAGGATGACTTTCCCGACTTCGGCCCCATGGAGGAGCCGTCCTCTCAGCAGTAATTTCAGGAAGGAGGCCGTCACTTGAAAACGGGCCTTGTCACCTTTTTTCATATCCATCACTATGGTGCGGTTTTGCAGGCCTGCGCCACGCAGCGGGCCGTGGAACAGCTCGGAAGCTCCTGCGAAATTTTTAACTATTACGTTAATCAGAATAACGACCTGTTCCGCCACGCTGGGGGGCTTTCCTCCGCCGCGGCAAATGCGCACACCGCACTTCACTACTCCGCCATGCGCGAGCGGTATCAGCGGTTTGAGGACTTTTCCGCCCGCAATCTGAAGATTACGGAGCGGCGGTACGAAAGCCTGCGGGAACTCGAAAGCGCGCCTGATTGCGACGTCTACCTCTCCGGCAGCGATCAGATCTGGAACCCAAAAATTTTCCCCGACGGGCGGTTTGACCCGGTGTTTTTCAGCCGCTTTACAGCCGGACGGAAAATTGCCTACGCACCCTCCTTCGGCATTCCCCGCATCCCCGACGGGATGGAGGAGGAGCTTCGCCGGTATCTTGATGACTTTTCCCACCTTTCCGCCCGGGAGGCCCGTGGTCAGGCCATTCTCCGTGAGGTTGGCGGGCGGGAGGCCCCCGTGGTGCTGGACCCTACGCTGCTTTTGCAGCAGGAGGACTGGGCCGCCCTTTCGGCGGAGCCAAAGCAGCCTGCCGGCTACATTCTGTGCTACTGCATCAGCGCCCCCGGCCCGCTGGAGCCCTATATCCGCCGCTTGCAGGAGGAGACGGGACTTCCCGTGGTCCAGCTTTGCGGTCTGCGGCAAAAGGTCCACCCGAAGGCGGAGTGCGTCTTCTCCGCAGGGCCTGCAGAATTTCTCGGTCTGTTCCGCCACGCGGCCTATGTGTGTACCAACTCCTTCCACGGAACCGTGTTTTCCGTGCAGTTTCAAAAGCCGTTTTTTACCGCCGTTTCCCCGGCGGAGCTGGCCGCGCCGGAGCAGTCCCGGATTTTCAGCCTTCTGGACCGACTGGGCCTTGCAGACCGCATTATCGGAAAGGGTGACTCCGCCGGGCTGGCGGACCCCGTGGACTGGTCCGCCGCTACCGGGCGGCTGGAGGCAGAGCGGCAGGCTTCTCTGGAGTATCTCCGCGCCGCGCTGCTGAACGAGCCGATTCCCACCCCAGAAAAGGCCGAAAGTGGCTCGGATTTACCGGAGCTTGTCGGTCGGGCGGACTGCACGGGCTGCACCGCCTGCGCCTCCGTCTGCCCAAAGGACGCCATCTCCATGGAACCGGACCGGGAGGGCTTTTCTTACCCCTTGGTCGACCCTGAAAAGTGCATTCACTGCGGGCGCTGCACGGCGGTCTGCCCGCCGCTTCACCCGCCCAAGAGCTGCCCCCTCCCGGCGGTGTTCGCCGCATGGAACCGGGACGACGTGATTCGCAAGGACTCCACCTCCGGCGGCGTGTTCTCCCTCATCGCGGCGGACGCACTGGAAAGCGGCGGCGTGGTGTTTGGCGCGGCGCTGGACGACAAACAGCGCCTGCGGCACATTGCCTGCTTTGCACCAGAGGATCTGCGCTATCTCCGGGGGGCAAAATACGTACAAAGCGACCTGCGGGGCGTATACCGGGAGATTCGGGAGCTTTTAAAGTCCCGGCCCGTGCTTTTCTCCGGCACACCCTGCCAGGTGGACGGACTGTATCATTTTCTGGGCCACCGTCCGGAAAATCTCACCACCTGCGACGTGGTGTGTCAGGGCGTTCCCTCCCCCGGCGTGTGGGCGGACATGGTTCGCTCCATCGAAAGCCATCGGCGGCGCTCACTGCAAACTGTGCGCTTTCGCAACAAGGTGGCGGGCTGGAAGAACAGCCACTTTACCCTGCTTTATAAGGACGGATCGGCGGATTCCTCCCCCCTGTTCCAGACAGAGTGGGGCCGGGCATTCGGCAGGGCGCTGTTTCTGCGCCCCTGCTGCCACCGCTGTCCGTATACCTCCCTGTCCCGGACGGGGGATTTCACTCTTGGAGACTTCTGGGGCCTGCGGCCCGACGAGCTTTGCGACCAGCAGGAAAAGGGCGTGTCTCTCCTGATTGTGAATACGGCCCACGCCAGCCATATTTTTGACCGTCTTCCCCTTGGGCGGCAGCCCTTTTCACCGGAGAGGGCCGTGGCGGGAAATCCCCGGCTGGCCTCTCCCATCGCCCAGCCCGGGGACCGGGCGGCGTTTTTCGCGGCCTACGCCTTGCAGCCCTTTGATCAGGTGCGGCAGAAATTTCTCCGCCTGCCCTCCCTGCCGGTACGGCTTGCCGCCAGAGCCCTCAGCCCGGAGGCAAAGGCAAAAATCAAATCCAAGCTGAAATAAGGCCGTTCCTCAGCCCAGCAGCACAAAATAAAGAACAAAGCCCCCTGCGCAGCTTTCGTTGCGCAGGGGGCTTTTTCCAGCGTTCATGGTCTGGGGCACATCGCCGGTTCTTGATAGCCTAAGGGAACTAAACCTGCGTTACTCCTGAATCCCCGGCAGCTTGGGAATATAGGAAAATCCGTGGGCCAAATCCTCGTCGGTGGGGATATAATCGGTCATGCTGCCGTCGTGGTAAGACATATACGCCGCCATGTCAAAGTACCCGGTTCCGGTAAGGCCAAAGACAATGGTTTTGGCTTCCCCCGCTTCTTTGCACCGGATGGCCTCGTCAATGGCAACCCGGATTGCGTGGGCCGACTCCGGCGCAGGCAGCGTGCCTTCCACCTTCGCAAACAGCTTAGCCGCTTCAAAAACTTTGGTCTGCGTGACGGAGCGGGCTTCGTCCAAAAATCCGTCGTGATAGAGCTGGGAGAGAATGGGGCTCATGCCGTGGTAACGCAGCCCGCCCGCGTGGTTGGGCGCCGGGATAAAGCCGCAGCCCAGCGTATACATCTTAGCCAGCGGCGTGACCTTTCCCGTGTCGCAGAAATCATAGGCAAATCTGCCCCGGGTCAGGGAGGGGCAGGACGCAGGCTCCACCGCGATAAAATGCGGGGCCTGCTTTCCTGTCAGCTTATCGGCCATGAAGGGGGCCATCAGCCCGCCAAGGTTAGACCCGCCGCCCGCGCAGCCGATGAGGATATCGGGATATTCATCCAGCTTCTCAAGGGCCGCCTTTGTCTCCAGCCCGATAATGGACTGATGCAGCAGCACCTGATTCAAAACGCTGCCCAACACGTAGCGGTAGCCCTCTGTGGTGGTGGCCTTTTCCACTGCTTCGGAAATAGCGGTGCCAAGGCTTCCGGAGGTACCCGGAAATTCCTCCAGCATCCGGCGGCCCACCGCTGTGGTGTCCGAGGGGGAAGAGATAACGGACGCGTCATAGGTTTCCATCACGGCCTTGCGATAGGGCTTCTGCTCCGCAGAGCCCTTGACCATGAAGACCTTTAAGTCCAGCCCAAAATAGCCACAGGCCATGGACAGGGCGGTTCCCCACTGTCCCGCGCCCGTCTCGGTGGTGACGCCCCTCAGGCCCTGCTCCTTGGCGTAATACGCCTGCGCGATGGCGGAGTTCAGCTTGTGGCTGCCGCTGGTGTTGCCTCCCTCGTACTTGTAATAGATTTTCGCCGGAGTGTCCAACGCTTTCTCTAAACAGTAGGCCCGCACCAGCGGAGAGGGACGGTACATCTTGTAGAAATCGCGGACCACCTCGGGGATGTCGATAAAGCGGTCGGTGGCGTTCAGCTCCTGCCCAACAAGCTTCTCGCAGAAAATGGGCGTCATATCCGCGGGCGTCACGGGCTTCAGCGTGCCCGGGTGCAGAATGGGGCGGTGGTCGGTCTTCATGTCCGCGCGCACATTGTACCACTGCTTCGGCAGCTCCTGTTCGGTCAAATAGGTTTTGTACGGGACTTTGCGTTCCATAGTGTTCCCTTCCTTTCTGAAGCATTCGACCGAATCATCGGCCAAACAAAAAATAAAAAAAGCCCTTGTCCCTGCAAATACTTGCAGGGACAAGAGCGATTTCACTCCTGTGGTGCCACCCGGCTTGGCGCGGTATCCGCGCCCACTTTTCAGCACACTGTCATGTGCCGGCCTTTTTTAACGGGGCGCCCTCCCCGTCTCCCCTACTAAGCTTCCGCCGTTCGGTTCACCCTTGCCGGTCCATTCGCCAAATCTGCCCGCGCCGCATTTCCACCGTCAGCGGCTCTCTATACCGGGCTCGGATATGGGTACTCACTCCGGCGCTTCAGTTTGTTGTAATTGTTGTAATTAAAGCGTAGTATACCCGCCGCGCTGCGGTTTGTCAACTGATTTTTTAAGCTTTCCTGAAATATGCCGCAAAAACCAGCGTCCCCAGCATCAGTACAATCCCCACTGGCAGCGCCAGCCACGGGGCAATTCCCGCGGTTGCAAAGGTGCCTGCCACGATATAGGTCACGCAGCTCACCACCGCCGCAGTGACGGCGTAGGGCAACTGGGTGGACACATGGCTCACATGGTCGCACTTGGCCCCTGCCGAGGCCATGATCGTGGTGTCGGAAATGGGAGAGCAGTGGTCCCCGCACACCGCGCCAGCCATGCAGGCGGAGACGCAGATGATGCTCAGGGGATTGCCGCCTTCCAGCGGAAACACGCTCAGCACAATGGGAATCAGAATGCCGAAGGTGCCCCAGGAGGTGCCCGTGGCAAAAGCCAGCAGACAGCCGATCACAAACACAATGGCGGGCAGCAGAAGCTGGAAGCTCTGGGCAGAGTTCTGCACCACGGCGGCCACAAACTCCCGCGCGCCCAGAGAATCGGTCATGGCCTTCAGGCTCCACGCAAAGGTGAGAATCAGGATGGCCGGAACCATGGCCTTGAAGCCCTCCGGGATGCAGTCCATCATTTCCTTAAAGCTCAGCCGGCGGCGCAGCAGGTAAAACCCAATCGTAAACGCCAGACCGAAGGCACTGCCCAGCAGTAGGCCCACGGATGCGTCAGACCCGGAGAAAGCATCCACAAAGCTCACCCCGGAGAAAAATCCGCCGGAATAAATCATCCCCATGACGCAGAAGATCACCAGCACCACGATGGGCGCCACCAGGTCCGCCACGGTGCCGTTCTGCGATACGTTGATTTCATCCTCCGCGGCGTAGGGGTTTTTCCCGGAAAACAGATCTCCCTTGTCCGCATTGGCCTCATAGACTGCCATAGGGCCGAAATCCGCTTTCAGTACCACCAAGCCGATCATCATGACGATGGTCAGCAGGGCGTAATAGTTATAGGGGATGGCGCGGATAAACAGCGCAAGGCCAGACCCGTCCTCCACAAAGCCGCTGACGGCGGCGGCCCACGAGGAGATGGGTGCGATGATGCAAACCGGCGCGGCCGTTGCGTCGATCAGATAGGCCAGCTTCGCCCGGGAGACGTTGTGGCTGTCCGTTACGGGGAGCATCACACTGCCCACAGTAAGGCAGTTGAAATAGTCGTCAATGAAAATCAGAATCCCTAAAACAATGGTGGCAAGCTGTGCGCCCGCCCGGGTTTTGATGTTCTTCTGCGCCCAGCGGCCAAAGGCCGCAGAGCCGCCCGCCCGGTTCATCAGGCTCACCATGGCTCCCAAAATCACCAGAAACGCAATGATGCCCACATTATAGCCGTCGGAAAGGACGGAGACGATTCCGTCCTGAAACACGTGTGTGACAGTCCCCTCAAAGGAAAATCCGGACCACAGCAGCCCGCCGGTGAGAACACCCAGAAACAGTGAGGAATAGACCTCCTTGGTCACAAGGGCCAGCGCAATTGCCACCACCGGGGGCAGCAGGGACCAGATCGTCTCGTAAAACACGGGGGACGCACCGGTTCCCTCCCCGGCGGCCAGAACCGGAATGGTCAGCAGGGCCAACACCGCGGCGGCAAGAAGTGCCGCCTTTCGGCAGGGTTTGTTCCTCATGGAAGCTCCTCCAAAAAAATAAAGTCATGACCAAGCGTCATGACTTCATACCTCAAACCCGTACGAATCACGACAGCGCTCCGCCCCGCAGGGCGACAGTCCGGCGGATGTTCTCCGACGAACCGACTCCGTCCCCGTCAGGCCCCGGGAAACAAAGCCTCGGCGGCAGTCCCTTTCCCGTCTCCCCCTCTAAGCCTGTTTGGGAAACGCTACTTTTGACTGTCGCACCTCTATCATGCAATACGTTTGATTATAGCAAAGCTTCTATAAAAGTCAACCATTTGCGGCAAAAATCCGCCGATTCCCCCAATTTTCCACCCATCAGCCCAGCAGTTCTTCCAAACGGGACTCCCCGTATACAGGAATGCCCTCCGCCTTTAAAAGCGCCGCAGCCACGCCGTCTCCGGCGGTCAGTCCGCCGGAAAAGTATCCGTCGTGAAGCACACCGCAGCCGCAAGAGGGGCTGCGCTCCTTCAATAGCGCCGCCTCACAGCCAAACAGCCGCGCCAGCTCCAGCGCGGCCTGCGCTCCTCTTTCAAATTCCGCCGTCACATCAGCGCCCTCCCGGGTGAAAACGCGCCCCTCCCGACATTCGGCTGGCAGGCGGGGCGTTGGCAGTCCGCCCAGCTGCTCCGGACAGACCGGAACACATTCGTGCCGCTCCAGCAGCGCGCCGATCCCCTCAAGGCGCTTGGCCCCGCCGTCGTACCGGCAGGGCAGGCCAAGCAGGCATGCAGAAACCAGTAGCTTCATTTCTTCTCCGCCTGCTCCCGCTTGCGGGCCTCAATCTCCCGTCGCTCCCGCTGAAGCTCCGTAAACAGGGCGATGCCGTCCCACTCCTGATTCCATTTGGTCAGCACCGCCTTATAGCATCCTGCGCCCACGCCCGCCTGGCGCAGGGCGGTCAAAAGCCCGTCCAACTGCTGCTCCAAATCGCAGAAAACCATCATTTGGCCCCCCAACTTTCCGGAGAATACGCCCTCCCGGGCAGGTCGGGTTTCCCGCCCAGCCAGCGCACCCACAGGCGTACGCCATCCGTCCCGGAAGACGGGCCTCACCTCCGCCCCAAAGGGTCCCACGGCGGCCTTAATCACCAGAATATCGTTCAGCTCCTCAAAGCCGTACAGCAAAATCGTACCCATGCCTTTGCTCCTTTCCAAATTCAGCCTTCACCGGAAAATCCGGTGATTTTTCAGAACGCGCCCTTCCCGTTTCCTCGTTAAAGCGCCAAGGGCATACCATTTAATACGGCTTCCGCCAGTGTCTGTCCCTCGTAGCGCAGCTTTAAGGAAAAAAAGGGCGCGTCGGACTCCAAAAGGTCAAGAAAAATGTTGTCCCCGCTCCACAGAGGCAGCCTGCGCAAATCTTTTTTTCCGATCCATTGCAGGTCCCCCTCGTCGCACACGGTCTGCTCCCCCGTCCACGCGTCGGCGGTGAACAGGTGCATATACTCCCCTTCCCACTCATCGGAGAGGAAGGTCACAAGCCCCCGATAGCGCCAGCTGGTCAGGGTCAGCCCCGTCTCCTCCTTCGCCTCCCGCAAAAGGCACTCCTCCGGGCTTTCCCCTTCGAGAAACTTTCCGCCCACGCCAATCCATTTGTCGTGGTTCAAGTCGTTTTTCTTTTTCACGCGGTGGAGCATCAGGTATTCGTCCCCCCGCTCCAGATAGCACAGCGTGGTGTTTAACACAAAATCCCCCCACAGTCCTTTTTATCAATTATCTCACAGGCCCACATTGCCATTGTGGGATCCATGCATCATAGCCGCTTTGTTATTATTATACCTCATTCCCAGCAAATGGCAAGGCAAAACCGCCGGTCCCGGTGAAACGCGCCCAATCGGCGCGCCCTTTACCCGGACCGGCGGAAACCGTTTAAAATTGGCGCCGCACTCAGGCGTCTTTGCGGTAAAAGAAGTTGCCCACCAGCATAAACACCGCGTAAACCACCAGATAGTAAAACACCTTGACACCATAGCCCGCAAAAGCGGCATACACCATAAAGCCGCAGCCGCACAGCCCCAAAGCCGGCATGACAAGGCGCTTGAACGCGCCCAGCGTCCGCTCCTTGCGCATAAACTGGATAAACATGGCGATATACATGCCGTACAGCGTGATAATGGGCAGCTCCGAGGAGTCGAAGGAGAAGGGCCCGAACCAGCCCGCCGTCAGGTTGGCCCCGTAGAAATACAGCAGCCAGAACGCGGCGAACAGCAAGGAGAAAATCGCGGAGTTGTTGGGCATGTTGGTCACCGGGTCCACCTGCCGGAACATCTCGGGTTTGGGGCCCTGTCCCCGGGCGGCCAGCGCGTAAAAGCTGCGGCAGTTCGCCAGCATCAGGCCATTCAGCGTTCCAAGGCAGGAAATGACAATCAGCACGAACACCACGGTGCCCGCAGCCTCGCCGAACACCCGCTGATAGGCCATCTTCGCGGCGGCCTGCCCGCTGGCCATCAGCTCTTCGGTGGTCACCGCACCGTTGAGGCCAATGTAATACAGGATATAGGTAATCACCACAACGAAGGACCCCAGCACCAGCGCCCGGGGAAGATTTCTCTTGGCATCCTTCAATTCCGCGTTGATGGAGGTGGCCAGCACCCAGCCCTCATACGCAAACGCCACCGCCACGGTGGCCTTCATCAGCCCTTCGCCGGAGGAAACCGTGGCTGCGGAGATGGTGGCAAAGTTCTGCGCCATCTGCCCGTTGACAAGACCCACGACGACGCCCACCACGCCCATCAGCAGCAGAGGAACCATTTTAATCACGGTGGTGGAAACCTGAAACTTTCCCGCGATGCGGGGAGAGAGCGCGTTCAGCGCATAATCCGCGCACAGGAAAAAGCAGGCCAGCACAAGGCAGGACCCGCCGGTGATGTCCCAGCCCACCAGCACGGAAAAATATCGGGCGGAAACCCACGCCAGCACGCTGGTGAGGGCAGGGGTATAGATGGTGCCCATAAACCAGCCCATCAGATACGCATACCGCTTTCCCACCGTTGCCTCGGCATAATCCACCACGCCGTTGACCTTTTCATACCGGGTGGCCATGGTGGCGAACACATAGGAGCACACAATCATGATTGCGCCTACAATCAGCCACGCCAGAATTCCCAGCGGCATGTTCCCGCCGGTCTGCACCAGCACCGCCTCCGCCTTGAAGAACACGCCGGAGCCGATGACGATTCCCACCACCATGCAAATGGCCGTGGGCAGGCCGTACTTTTTTTCTAATCCGTTTTCCATGTTTTCCTCCGTTTATTTGCTTTAAAGTGTTGAATTTATACAATTTAACTTATTTAGCATAGCAGACTATTGTATATTTCGCAAGATACTTTTTTATATTTACCCTATTTTTTAAAATCTATCTCCCCGCCGTTTTTCCGCCATGCCCCGGTCAAGGGCAAAAATTCAGGGCCCCGGGAAACTCACTCCCCGGGGCCCTGCCCTGCGCCGCCCAGAGGCGGCGGACCTTATGTTTGAAAAACGCAGGCTGATTCTTTAACCGTCTAAAAAGCCCGATCGGCAAAGCCGTTCGGCTTTTTAGTTCATCTGGCGGCGACGGCTCAGATTCTGGGTGCCGTCTTGCATGTTGTTCAGCTCCTCCAGACTTTTACCGGTGCCAAGGGCCACACAGGAGATGGCATCCTCCGCCACCATGGTGTGGATGCCCGTCCGGGCGGCCACCAGCTTGTCAAATCCGGAAACCAGACTGCCACCGCCGGTCATGACAATGCCGTTGGTGGAAATGTCCGCCACCAGCTCGGGGGGCGTGCGCTCCAAAACGGAGTGGATCGCCTCCATAATGCGCTCCACCGGCTCTTCAAAGGCGTCCATCATCTCCGTGGAGCTGACGGTGATGACCTTGGGCAGGCCCGTCAGCAGGCACCGGCCCTTCACGTCCAGCGTCTCCTCCTCTTCCTTGGGGAAAACGCAGCCGATTTTGATTTTCATATCCTCGGCGGTCCGCTCGCCCACCAGCAGGTTGTGCTTGCGGCGCATATATTTCACCACGGCCTCGTTGAGCTGGTCGCCCGCCACCTTGATGGACGCGGACTCCACAATGCCGCTGAGGGAAATTACGGCAATGTCGGCGGTGCCGCCGCCGATGTCCACCACCATATGCCCGTCGGGCTTAGCAATGTCGATGCCAGCGCCAATGGCCGCGGCCACCGGCTCCTCAATGAGATACACCTTCCGTGCGCCGGCCTGAATGCCCGCGTCGATGACGGCGCGCTCCTCCACCTCCGTGATGCCGGAGGGAATGCAGATAATCACTCTGGGCTTGAAAAAGGAAAAGCCCGCCACCTTCCGGATGAACTCCCGGAGCATCCGCTCCGTCATGTCATAGTCGGAAATCACGCCCTCGCGCAGAGGACGGATAGCGATGATATTGCCCGGGGTACGGCCCAGCATGGCCTGCGCGTCCGACCCAACCTGAAGCAGCTTCCCCGTATTTTTATCCAGCGCCACCACGCTGGGTTCGTTCAGCACAATTCCTTTGCCCTTGACGTATACCAAAACCGAAGCGGTACCGAGATCGATACCGATATCCCTTGCCATGGCCATGCCTCCACCTCATGCACTTTCCGCAGTATTCTCTGCCGTTCTTTTGAAAATTATGAGAAGCGGCTTTCGCCGCACACAATCATACGGGTACATTATATCGGCGAAGACGGCGGATTGCAAGTACATTCTGTAAATTATGAAAATTTCCAGCCCTTTTTCGCCTGATTTCCCGACGGCTCTTTTTCCGGCCTTCCAAGGGCCGCTGTTACGCAGACCACGCTCGCCGCACCGGCCTCCTTCAGCGTGCGGACGCACTCCGTCAGCGTTGCCCCGGTGGTGCAAATATCATCGACGAGCAGGATGCGCCGCCCCTCCGTCTGTGCGGCGAATGGGACGGCATACATCCCCAGCACATTGGCCCGCCGGGCATCGGAATCCGCAAGGCCCGACTGGGCCGGGTTGTCCCCGATTTTCTCCAAAAGCCGCTCCGGGCTGACCTCCCACGCCCGGCAGGCGGCCTCCGCCAGCAGCCGGGCCTGATCGTAGCCCCGCTCCCGCAGCCGTTTCGGCCCCACCGGGACCCACGTCACGGTATCAAATTCCCCCGAAAACCGCTCCGCCGCGCAGCGGGCAATCAGCGTGCCCAGCGGCCCGGCCAGATGCGATTCTCCGTGAAACTTCAGGCGCAGCAGACTCTGCCGCACCGGGCCCTCGTAAAAAAGCGGCGCGGCACAGATAAGACCACCCGCTCCCTTGTGCAGGCCCGTCTCCTCTTCCGTCCATGGCAGGACCTTTTCGCAGGCTCCGCAAACGCCCGTATGGTCTAAAACCCGGCGGCAGAAAGGGCATTTAGGCGGAAACAACAGGTCCAGCACCGCTCCCAGCGCCTTCATCTCGTTCTCCGTCCCCGGGGATAGGGCAACGGCTCGTCCGTCAGCCCTACCAGGTAATCCACACTGACCCCGTAATACTCCGCCAGGCGAACCGCCACGTCCAGCGGATAATTCAGCACGCCAATTTCGTACTGGCAATATGTGTTTTGCTTTACGTGCAGCACTTCCGCAACCTCTCTCTGCGTCAGTCCCCGGTCAATCCGCAGACTGCGAATCCGCTCATATTTCAGAATTTCATTTCTCATGTTTATCACCTACCGGGAGTATATATATCTCGAAATAAGATATTCACTCATTATCTTAAAATCAGATATTTGGGTAATCTTTTAAAAAATAAAAAAATAGCATTCCGGGGAAACCGCCCCACAAAGCGCGGCTCCCCCGGAAACAGGAACTTTAACCCAATACATACCCCGCTGCAAGCAGCGCCAGCCCACCGGCGATGCCCGCCTGCACTGCCTTGCCCACAAGACAATTACGGGTGGAAAGGCCGCTGTCTGCCAGCACTGCCAGGGTCTGGCACAGCACCGATACGCCTCCCCAGCCCGCCAGCACCGACGCCAGAACAAATCCAGCCCGATTGGCAGTGAGTTGGGGGATGACGGAAAACAGCTCCACAAAGCCCACCGCCGCCGCACCCCCAAGTCCGGGCAGGCCCCGCAGGGGCCGGGCCAGCACATAGAATACAACGACAAAGGCACAGATGCCCAGAATGGAGTCCAGCGCCCGGCGCACCGACTGCACCAAGGCCTGAGAAAACGGAACGGCACGGGCCGTAATCCGCCGCCGCGACCCGCTTCTTCGCTCTGCTCCTCGGCGAAATAAAATCCCCGTCAACAGGGCGGAGAGAATATGAATCAGCCACAGCCACACACCCGTCCGGACGCTGCCAAACACCCCCGCGCCCAACACGCTGATGAGAAACGCCGGGTTTGCCGTGTTGCAAAAGGCCAGCAGCCGCTCCGCCTCGTCGGTGCGCAGCAGCCCCTCCTGATACAGCTCCGCCGTGGTTCTGGCCCCGATGGGATACCCCCCCACAAGGCCCAAAAGCAGCGCCGCTGCCCCTGCCCCATCCACCCGGAACAAAGGCCACATCAGAAATTCCAGCCGGGGCGCCAGCACCTCGCCCACCCCCAGCATCACCAACAAAGAGGTGGCGGCGAGAAAGAGGAACTGGGAGGGAA
The DNA here is from genome assembly GCF_041020825.1 of Oscillibacter sp. GMB15532. NCBI lineage: Bacteria > Bacillati > Bacillota > Clostridia > Eubacteriales > Oscillospiraceae > Oscillibacter > Oscillibacter sp. GMB15532. The sequence goes on along the minus strand of NZ_JBEVTO010000010.1, from coordinate 108,083 downwards.
TCACCGTCCCGGCGCACAGGGAAAGCGCCTCGCTCACACTTTGGCGAACTCCCTCCGCGTCCGCCAGCAGCGCCGCCAGCCCCAGCGCCGCCGCAAGACACAATACCGCCCTCTTTTTCAACCCACCGCCCCCTCGGGACACACTATGCGCCGGAAAGTTTGGTCATGCCTGCCATTCGATGGAAAAAGGCTTGCCCTCCGGCAAGTTTTCTCCATCTCGCTCATAGAGTTGAGCGAGGTGAGACGATGGAAAAGCGCAAGCGGCGGGACACGCCGCTGACGGAGCTGGCGGAGCTGTTTGACCTCCCCGGCGACGTGGTGGCGGGACTGTGCCATTTGGAAATGATCGGAGACAGGCGGCTGTTTGTGGAGCACCACAGCGGCATTTTGGCTTACAGCGACCAGTGCATTGACGTCAATACCCCCTGTGGAATTCTGCGCGTCTCCGGCCGGAGCCTGACGCTGGAGGCCCTGACGGGGGAAGAGCTGCGCATCGGCGGAACGGTGGAGCGGGTGGAATGGGTGAAAACGGATGCTTGACGAGCTGGTAAACCGCCTGCGGGGGCAGGTGCGGCTGCGGGTGGAAAGCCCCTTCCCGGAGCGGATTTTGAATCTGTGCGCCCAGCGGAGGCTGGAGCTGTGGGACGTACGCTGGGAAAGCGCCGACACATTCCTGTGCGTTCTCTCCCGGCGAGACTTCCGGGTTTTGCGTCTGCTGATCCGGAATCTGGACTGCACACTTCATGTGCAGAAGCGGGAGGGCGCTCCCTTTTTCGTTGGGAAGTTCCTCCGCCGGCAGGCGCTGGCGGCGGGACTGGTACTCTGCGCCCTGGGGCTGTTTTTCAGCAGCTTTTTCATCTGGGAAATTACGGTGGACGGCGCGGTGACGGTGCCGGAGGAGAAAATTCTGCGGGCACTGGAAGAAAACGGCGTGGGCTTTGGCACCTTCGGCTTTTCCATCGACGGAGAGGATTTACGCAATCATATCCTTCTGGAAATCCCCGACCTGAGCTGGCTGACGGTCAATGTCTCCGGCTGCCGGGCCTATGTGCAGGTGCGGGAGCGGGTTGCCGCGCCGGAGCCGGTGGACCGCCGTGTCCCCAGTAACGTGACGGCCCGGCGGGACGGTCTTATTCTGGAGGTTCACGCCTTTTTGGGAAAAAAGTGCGTCAGTGTCGGCGACACGGTGGAAAAGGACCAGCTTTTAATTTCCGGCATTGAGGACCTGGACACTTTTGGCGCGCGGATTACCACGGCGGCAGGCTCCATCACCGCCCGAACCTGGTATCGGCTGGAGGCTAATTTCCCCCTGACAATATCGGAAACGAGCGCCGCCGGGAAGGAGGAGACGCGCCGGTCCCTGATTCTCGGAACCCAGCGGATAAAATTCTATGGAAACAGTAGCTATTTTGGGGCATTCTATGATAAAATGGTCACACGGCAGCGGGTATCCCTGTTCGGTCTGTCCCTGCCCGTGACGGTGGAGACGGAGACTTACCGTCCCTTCGAGCCCACGGTTCGGACCCGCTCGGCCCAGGAGACAGAGGCCGCAGGAGAAACGGCGCTCACCGCGTATCTCGCCTCTTTGATGGGAGATGACGGAGAAATCCGCTCCACCCTTGTTTCCTCCCGGCAATCGGGCGACGTGCTACGCGTCACGCTGACGGCGGAGTGCGTGGAGGAAATCGGCCGCACCGTGCCGCTGGAAGCGGCGGCGGAATAACCGGCCCTCCAGTGGCTTTACGCCGCTTTTCAGATCACTTTTTGCGTTTTTCTTCTAATTCGTACCCCTTTACAGTGTTTTCTCTGGAGCGCTTTTGGGGAATACTTCTCTTTCAAGGCGCGTTCCTTTACAAGTTTATTTACTGCCGTCCGGGAGACGGCCGGTTTCCCCCACGGAAACCATCATTCAGATTCGGGCGGCGGGGACGCGCCGCCGCCCGGCAAACGGGAGTGGTCATATTTGGAACAGCGAATCAGCATCGAGCGGCTGGAGCAGGCGGTGAACATTTTCGGCTCCTTTGACGAAAACATCCGTCTGGTGGAACAGGAATTTTCAGTGGCCGTAGTAAACCGGGACGGGGAGCTGCGGGTAGACGGCGAGCCGGAGAACGTTTTGCTGGCCGTCAAGGCCGTGCAGGGACTTTTGACCCTGTCCTCCCGGGGCGAGGCCATCGGAGAGCAAAACGTGCGGTACGTCATCTCTCTGGTTCGCTCCGGCAAGGAGGGGCAGATTGCGGAGCTGACCGGCGACGTGCTGTGCATCACCGCCAAGGGCCGCCCCGTAAAGCCCAAGACCATCGGCCAGAAGCAATATCTGAAATCGGTGCTGAAAAACACCGTCACCGTGGGCGTTGGTCCGGCGGGCACCGGAAAGACCTATCTGGCGGTAGCCGCCGCCGTGGCCGCCTTCCGGGACAAGCAGGTCAACCGCATTATCCTCACCCGTCCCGCCGTGGAGGCCGGGGAGCGGCTGGGCTTTTTGCCCGGGGATTTGCAGAGCAAGGTGGACCCCTATCTCCGCCCCCTGTACGACGCGCTGTTCGACATGCTGGGCGCGGAGACATACCAGAAATATCTGGAGCGGGGCAACATTGAGGTGGCCCCCCTTGCCTATATGCGGGGCCGGACGCTGGACGACAGCTTCATCATTCTCGACGAGGCCCAGAACACCAGCCGCGAGCAGATGAAGATGTTTCTCACCCGGCTGGGCTTCGGCTCCAAAATCGTCATCACCGGCGACGTGACCCAGATCGACCTCCCCTCCGACAAGGTTTCGGGTTTGAAGGAGGCCATCCGGGTGTTGCAGGGCGTGGAGGGCATCGGCATCTGCCAGCTCACCAACGCGGACGTGGTTCGTCACGTCATGGTCCAGCGGATTGTGGAGGCCTATGAACGGGACGAGCTGGCCCGGCTGAAAAGCGCCGGGAGAAAGGCGAAACGGTCATGAGAAAAAGCCATTATATCCCCGTCACCGCGGACGTGCCGGGCGCTTCCAACGAGAAAACCTGCGCCCTTGTGCGCAAGGCAATTAAAACCGCCCTCCGAATGGAGGGCGTGACCCTGCCCTGCGAGGTGGACGTACTCCTCACCGGAGACAAGGGCATCCAAAAAATCAACATGGAGCAGAGGAAGGTCCCCACCCCTACCGACGTTCTGAGCTTTCCGGAATTTGACTTTACGCCGGGCGAGCCGCCCACCCTTGACACTGCCGGGGACCTTCTGGATTTTACCGGCCTGCTCCCTCTGGGGGACATGGTGCTGAACATGGAGCGGGCAGCGGCGCAGGCCAAGGAATACGGTCACTCAAATCGGCGGGAGCTTGCGTATCTCGCAGTACATTCCACGCTGCATTTGCTGGGCTATGACCATCTGGACGAGGGGCCGATGAAAGTCCAGATGCGGGAACGAGAGGAAGCGATTATGAAGGAGCTGGGTCTGGAAAGGTAGGCGGATTCCGTGGTTGGAAATTTGATCGGTCTTTGGATTTTATATTTTTTGGGTATGGTTCTGGCCGTTTGGGGCTTGGGTTCCCTGGGCTTTCTGGATGGGGCGTTTTGGGCAATACTGGCCGCGGCAGGCTTTCTCGCTTTTATGACCTGCATTTACATCAAGCTGACCGAGCTCCACGCCAAGCAGAAGGACATCGAAAAGAAGCTGGACGCGCTACTGGCACAGCAGCCATCCCCTGTGCCGGACGAGTTGGAGCCAAGCTCTTCGGACAAGCTTCAGGACTGACCGCCGGGCCTGCTTTTGCATACACTGTCCTGAGGTGATAGTATGGAACTCATTCAGGATGGCGTTCTCGCATTTCTGGCCGCGGTGGGGATAACGACCTGCGTCTGGCTGGTCGTCGGGGCGTTTCTCCCCGGCAGATGCCGCAATCCGGAGGTACGGCTGCTTCTCCCCCTGCAAGGTGACGCGCCCACGCTGGAGGCCGATCTGCGGGAGCTGCTGCGCACCCGGCACACTCTGCCCTCGGCAAAAATCCTGCTGGTGGACTGCGGGATCACCGAAGATGCGCGGCAGACGGCGGAATACTTCTGCCACTTGCGACGCAACGTGGAGCTGGTGGAGGCAAAGGATCTGCGCTTTGACTGAGCCCGCGCAATTACACTGGAGAAAAGGAAGACGAAACAGCATGGACGAACTCTGCTGCCTGGACGGCACGGTACATAGCCTCATTTTTCAAAACGCCGACAACGGCTATACCGTCCTGCGGCTGGTGACGGAGGAGGGGGAGCTTTACACGGTGGTGGGCTGCATTCCCTGTGTGGCCCCCGGCGAACACCTGACGGTGAACGGCGTGTGGGAAACTCACCCTCAGCACGGGGAGCAGCTCAAGGCTCTGGAGCTGGAGCGCCGTCTTCCCGAGGAGGTCGACGAGATTCTCAACTACCTCTCCTCCGGAATCTGCAAAGGGGTCGGCCCTGCCACCGCCCGGGCCATTGTGGACCGGTTTGGGGAAGAAACACTGGACATATTGGAGCGGGAGCCGGGAAGGCTTACCTGTCTGCGGGGCATCACTGAAAAGAAGGCCCGGGAAATCGGCGAGAGCTTCCGTCTGCAAATGGGCCTGCGGCGGCTGATGGCGTTTCTGGCGCAGTACGGCCTCTCTCCGGCCCTTGCCATCTTACTGCGCAAGCTTCATGGAGACGGGGCAATGGAGGCCGTGCGGTCCAATCCCTACATCCTCTCCTCCGACGAGTGCGGCGTGCCCTTCTCCGCCACGGACGAGATCGCTATGAGCCTTGGCGTCGCCGCCGACAGCGACGCGCGCCTTCAGGCGGCGGTGATTTTTGAGCTGAACCACAACGAGGGCAACGGGCACGTCTTTCTCCCCCGCAGCAAGCTGACTGTCGCCACAGCGCAGCTTTTAAACTGTGAAACCGACCTTGCGGAAAAAGCCGTGGACGATCTCCGCGCCCGGGGCGCGGTGGTGCAGGAGCAGGTGGCAAACGTCTCCGCCTGCTATCTCCGCCGCCTGTGGGAGGCGGAGATAGGCTCCTGCGCCCGTCTTCTGGCGCTTTTATCGGCCGACGCGGACCGGGGACGGAACCCTGATAAGGTCATTGCGGAAATCGAACAGGCCCAGGGCATTACCTATGCCCAGCAGCAGCGTCAGGCCGTGGCCTTGGCGGCGCAGACGGGCGTCCTCATCCTCACCGGCGGACCGGGTACGGGAAAAACCACCGCCGTGCGCGGCATTGTCTCCCTGTTTCAGAGGATGGGGCTGGACGTGGTGCTGGCCGCACCCACGGGTCGGGCCGCCCAGCGGATGGGCGAGCTGTCCGGCGGACTGGAGGCCCAGACCATCCACCGACTGCTTGGAGTGACATGGAACGAGACCACCCGGGAGGCCGCCTTTGCCAAGTGCGAAAAGGAGCCGCTGGAAGCGGACGCGGTAATTGTGGACGAGATGAGCATGGTGGATGTGTCTCTTTTCGCGGCACTGCTGCGGGCACTGCGCCCCGGCACCCGGCTGGTGCTGGTGGGAGACGCGGACCAGCTCCCCTCTGTGGGGGCGGGGAACGTGTTCTCCGACCTCATTCGCAGCAAGCGTGTGGAAACAGTGTTTTTGCGGGAGGTGTTCCGTCAGGCGGAGCAGTCCGCCATCATCCGCAACGCCCATGCGGTGAATCTGGGCCAGCCGCCCCGGTTCATCAACGACCAAAACGACTTTTTCTTCATGGTGCGCCGCAGCCCGGACCGGGCGGTGAGCACCGTGGTGGAGCTGTGCAAATCCCGCCTGCCGGAGAAAATGGGGGTTCCTGCGGACCAGATTCAGGTCCTTTCCCCCACCCGTAAGGGCGAGTGCGGCACGGAAAATTTGAACCGCCTGCTTCAGGCGGCGCTGAACCCGCCCGCGCCGGACAAGCACCAGCGCCAGTGGGGGGAGCGGGTCTTCCGGGAGGGGGACCGCATTATGCAGACCCGGAACGACTATGACGTGATCTGGCAAAAGACCGACGGCAGCATGGGTACCGGCATTTTCAACGGCGACGTGGGCCGGGTGGCCCAGATCGACCCCGGTGGCGATTGGCTGCGCGTGGTGTTTGACGACCGGGTGTGCACCTATGCCGCCGACCAGCTATCGGAGCTGGATCTGGCCTATGCCCAGACGGTCCACAAGGCGCAGGGCAGCGAATACCGGGCGGTGATTCTGGCGGCGATGCCCGCGGCCCCGGCGCTGATGGTCCGGGGCGTACTCTACACGGCCCTCACCCGGGCAAGAGAGCTTTTAATTGTGGTGGGAGACGACTCCGCGGTATCCGCCATGGCGGAAAACGACCGCCGCCAGCGGCGCTACTCTGGCTTGAAGTGGCGGCTGTGCGGCGGCGACTGCCCGGTGACGTAATTTATTTCGCACAGGGCCTTTGCCTTCCGCTGGACCTAACCACAGGGCGGCTTTGTTTCCTCGGCTTTTTAAGGCTGTGCGTCTGTGCGTCTCTGAGCCTGTTCGTCTCTGCGTGCCCATAAAATCTCACGCGGGGCCTTTCCCAATGGGAAAGGCCCCGCGTTTTCGCCTTCTTATCGTTGCCCCTTGTCGTATGGGATTCCCTCCGCCTTGGGGGCGCGGGATTTCCCTGAGGTAAACGCCAGCACCACCAGGGAGATGATGTAGGGCAGCATGTTGTACACGCTGCTGGGCAGATTAAGCGCCATCAGGAAGTCAAAGCCGGTGTAGACGTTGCTCAGCGCCCGGAACAAGCCGAACAGCAGCGCTGCCAGCGCAATGCGGGAGGGCCTCCATTGGCCGAAAATCATCACGGCCAGAGACAAAAAGCCAAAGCCCGCCACGCCATTTTCAAACTTCCACTCGCTGACGCCGGCGGTGATGTACACGATGCCGCCGAGGCCTCCCAAAATGCCGGAGATCAGCACACCCGCGTAGCGCATCTTATAGACATTGATGCCCACGCTGTCCGCCGCCGAGGGGTGCTCACCGCAGGCCATCAGCCGCAGGCCGAAGCGGGTTTTGTACAGCAGCACGTAGGAACATGCCAGCGCAATGGCGGCCAGCAGCATGAACCAGTTGAACTCAAAGCCGCCAAGCTTCACCAGAAACGCCTTTTTGGCGGCAATGTACTGGATGGTGGAAGACACGTTATTTGGATTGATGGAGGTATTCATGGCCTTGACAAATACGGTGGCCGCGGCGGTTCCCAGCAGGTTCATGGCGGTGCCCACAATGGTCTGGTCCGCCTTGAAGCTGACGGCGGCCACCGCCAGCAGCAGGGAGTATACCGCCCCCAGAGCCACCGCCGCCAAAACGGTCAGCACCACCACCATGAAAGCCGACGTCTCGGGCGGCAGGAAATTCAGCATTAGTGCGCCGCCAAGGGCGCCCATGACCATGATCCCCTCCAGTCCGATGTTGATTACACCGGAGTGCTCGGAAAAGCAGCCGCCCAAAGCCACCAGCACCAGAACAGAGGCGAAAATCAGGGTATATTGCACCAGCAGTGCCATTACCGCTCGCCCCCTTCCTGATTGGCCGCGGCCTGCGCCGCCCTGGCCTCCCGCTCCGCACGGCGGTCCAGTCGGTTGTTCAGCGCATACTTAAAGAACAGCACGAAGCCGCACAGGTAGATAATCAGCGCGGAGATAAAGTCGGAAATCTGGGACGAGTACATGGTCTTGTCCACATACGCGCCGCCGGAGGTGATATGCTGGATAAAATACGAGGAGAAAATGGTCCCGATGGGGTTCAGTCCGCCAAGGAATGCAGCGGCAATGCCGTTGAAGCCCATGGCAGGAACCGCCGACTGGGTGCAGGACCACTGCTCAAACCCGGTGAGATAGAGCAGCGACGCCGCCATGCCCGCAAGGCCCCCCGCAATGGCCATGGTGAGAATGATATTCTGCTTTTCACGCATGCCGCAGTATTGGGCCGCGTCCTTGTTAAAGCCGGTAGCCTTCAGCTCGTAGCCCAGCTTCGTCTTCTCCAGCAGCACCCAAATCACCACCGTGACCAGCACGGCAAGAGGAATGGCGATGGTGACATACTGATTGTTGTTGAACAGGCTGCCAAGCCCCAGCGACGGAATCAGGGCCCCCGGATTCGTGCTGGCCAGCGTCAGGGTATAGGGGCTGGAGTATTCCTTCACATTGGTCAGCAGGGTATTCACCATGTACAGGCTGATCCAGTTGAGCATGATGCAGGAGATGACCTCGTTCACATTGCAGTATGCCTTCAACACGCCCGACAGTGCACCCAGCAGCGCTCCCGCCGCCACAGCGGCCAGCAGGCACAGATACCACGGCATGTCCAGCGCCAGCGCGCAGTACAAAGACGCGCCCGCGCCCACCACATACTGCCCCGCCGCGCCGATGTTGAACAGGCCCACCTTATAGGCAAACAGCACCGACAGGCTGCACAGCAGCAGCGGCGAGGTCTTTACCAGCGTGCTGCCCAGGTATTTCATCTGGGCAGACGGGCTGGGGTAATAGAAAAAGTTTCTGACGATGGTGGCGATGGCCTTTCCTGCCCCGGCGGGATTGATGGCAAGCAACACCAGATACCCCACCAGCAGTCCGATCAGAATGCACAGCAGGGAGGCAAGCAGGGACTGGACTCCGGCATTGCGCAGCAGCGAATTCCGCGTTTTCGTTTTCTCCATATCACACCGCCTCCTTCCGCTTTGCACCGGCCATGTAAAGTCCCAGTTCCTCCACCGTGGCGGTCTTGGGGTCCAGCTCGCCCACAATCTCCCCCTCGTACATGACAAGAATGCGGTCGGACAGGCTCATCACCTCGTCCAGCTCCAGGCTCACCAGCAGCACCGCCTTTCCCTGATCCCGCTGGGCCACGATCTGGCGGTGAATGTACTCAATGGCACCTACGTCCAGACCCCGGGTAGGCTGTACCGCCACCAGAAGCTCTGGGTCCTTATCGATTTCCCGGGCGACGATGGCCTTTTGCTGGTTGCCGCCGGACATGGACCGGGCTTTCGTCACGGGACCCTGCCCGGACCGGATATCATACTGCTCAATGAGCCGCTGGGCATACTCCCGCACTGCCTTGAAGCGGATAAAGCCCCGGTTCTGAAACTCCGGCTTCCAGTAATTCTCCAAAACCAGATTCTGCTCCAGCGTATAATCCAGCACCAGCCCATGCTTGTGCCGGTCCTCGGGAATATGGCTCAGCCCCAGCTTGGAGCGCTCCCGGATGGAGTCCCGCGTCATATCCACACCCCGCAGGGAAAAGCTTCCTGCACTAGGCTTCACAAGTCCCGTCAGCGCATGGACAAGCTCGGTCTGTCCGTTGCCGTCAATTCCGGCAAGGCAGACAATCTCCCCCTCCCGGACTTGAAAGCTCACGTTTTTTACCGCGTTGTTTTTGTGCATTTTGGACGCCACGGTCACGCCCTCCACCTCCAGCACCACCTGCCCCGGCGCGCGGGCCTTCTTGCGGACCGCAAAGTCCACGTCCCGGCCCACCATCATGCGGCTGAGCTCTTCCTTGCTGGAATCGGCCACATCCACGGTCCCCATGTAGGCCCCCTTGCGCAAAACAGTGCACCGGTCCGCCACGGCCACAATTTCGTTGAGCTTGTGCGTGATAAATAGAATGCTTTTGCCCTCGGCCTTCAGCCCCCGCATAATCTCCATCAACTCCTCAATCTCCTGAGGGGTGAGGACGGCGGTAGGCTCGTCGAAAATCAAAATTTTATTTTCCCGGTACAGCATTTTCAAAATCTCGGTGCGCTGCTGCATGCCCACGGAGATGTCCTCCACCTTGGCATCCGGGTCCACCCGCAAACCGTATTTGTCCGACAGGGCCACTACCTTTTCCCGGGCCTCCGCCTTCTGCAAAAATCCGTATTTGCTGGGTTCCACGCCCATGATGATGTTGTCAAGCACGGTAAAACACTCCACCAGCTTGAAATGCTGGTGGACCATACCGATGCCCAGTGCGTTTGCGTCGTTTGGGTCCTTGATGGAGACTTCCCGTCCACCCATGCGGATAGAGCCCTCCTCCGGCCGGTACAGGCCGAACAGCACGCTCATCAGCGTGGATTTCCCCGCGCCGTTTTCTCCCAGCAGTGCGTGAATCTCTCCCTTTTTTAACCGAAGGGTGATGTTGTCGTTGGCAATAATGCCCGGGAACCGCTTGGTGATGTTGAGCATTTCCACCGCATATGTCTCTTCCAAGCTCCGCGACCTCCTTTGTCCCTTTCATCGCCTCCCTTGTCCCCTTGTTTCAGAGATCAGAAGGAAACCGATTTTCTATCCGCTTATTATACTATGTCCCTTTCCATATATCAAAGTAAATTTACAATTCTTTAAGAATTTTACGCGTTAAACGAAAAAACGGGAGAGGGCGGGCTGTTGCCCGTCCTCCCCCGTGGTCAAACTGTGAGATTACTTAATATTGCCGTAGTAGGTGACGGTGATGTTGGAGACGGCAGGCTCGGCGCCGATGTCGCTGGACACCTTGACCTCGCCGCTGTACATCTTGGAAACCAGCGCCTTATAGTCGTCCTGGCTGAAGCCGTCGCCCCACTGAGTGCTCTCCATGGGGATCTGGACGTAGTTGGCTGCGGGATCGTCGCCGGAAACCAGACCCAGGGTCTGAATCTTGCCGGCGTACTCGCCCCAGTTGTCGTTGAGAACGATCTCGGTGAGCAGGGTATTCACCGTGGGGGCCAGGCCCTTCATAGCGGAGGTAACGGTCATGTCCGCGCCGTAAGCGTCGATAATGGCGGCCTGATCGGTGTCAACGCCGATGACCTTGGCGCCGTCCACCTTGGCGGCAGCCTCGGCAGCAGAGGTGTAAATGCCGCCGCCGCAGGCGAACACGGCCTGTACGCCCATGGTCGTATACCAGGTGTCCATATAAGCGGTGATGTCGCCGTCGCCGAAGAACTGGTTGCCGTAGACATACTCCATGGCCACCTTCGTGTCGGTTTCACCAGCGGCTGCGTCTGCGCCCTGCACAAAGCCGTAGCCATAGCGGACCACGGCGGGAACCGCCATGCCGCCCAGGAAGCCCAGGTGATCATAGCCCAGCTTCACAGCGGCATAGCCCGCCATGTAACCGCACAGCTCCTCCTGATACACCGCACAGTACACGTTGCTCAGGTCAGCATAGTCGGACAGCGTCCAGTTGGCGGGGTTATAGTCGTACTCCTCGCCCTTGGCAGTGATGGCGGGTTCAAGGAGGTCGCCCTCGGCCACGTCCAGCGCGACAAACTTCACATCGGGGTTCTGGGAAGCAGTTTCCACGATGGTGCCGCCAAAGGCGTAGCCGGGCATCACGATGACGTTATACCCGTCGGCCACAGCCGCGTCCACCATGGCCACGCGCTCGGCGGTGGTATCGCCGTTGGGCTTGTAGTAGTTGAACTGCACATTGTTGGCCTCGCAGAATGCCTTGCAGGCCTCATAAGTAGTCTGGTTGAAGGACTGGTCGGTGATATCGCCGTAGTCGGTGATCATTGCCACCTTATAGGAGGAGGTGGGCTCGGTGCCGCTGCCGGAACCGGCGGGAGGCGTGGATTCTCCTCCGCAGGCAGCCAGAGACGCGGTCATGACCAATGCCAGAGCCAGTGCAAGAAACTTCTTCATTGGGATCAAACCTTCTTTCAAAATTTTGATACGGGGACGGGCGGAGAACCGCCCGTCCCCGTGTCATGGAAAATTATATCAATTTGTCCGAAAAATTTCAACTGCTATTCCTGTCATTTTTATTTAAATTAATCGTAGGAACGCGTTTTTTTATTTTTTTGCCATCTCCACGGCAGTGTCCAGCGCAATTTCCATCATCTGCGTAAAACCCGTCTGCCGCTCCTCAGCGGGCAGGCCCTCGCCGGTGACCACGCTGTCGGACACGGTGCAGATGGTCAGCGCGCGCTTGCCCGCCTCCATGGCGTTCCAGTACAGCGCCGCGGACTCCATCTCCACCGCCAGCACGCCGTACTCCGCCCATTTCAGGGAGTCGTCCGCCTTGTTGTAGAAAATATCGCTGGAGAGAAAGCTGCCCACAGCCCAGCTTGCCCCGGATTTGCGGGCTACGTTCACCGCCGTTTCCAGCAGCTCATAGTCCGCCACGGGAGACAGCACGCCGCTGAGGCCAAACTGGTGAGAGAAGTTGGAATTGGTACAGGCGGCCTGTCCCAAAACCACATCCTTCATGTTCAGCTTTGCGGTCAGCGCCCCGGCGCTGCCCACGCGGATGATGTTTTCCACGTCGTAAAAGTGGAACAGCTCGTGGGAATAGATGCCGATGCTGGGCATTCCCATGCCGGAGGCCATGACAGACACCGGCACATCCTTATAAAGGCCCGTATAGCCCTGCACGCCCCGGACGTTGTTCACAAGCCTTGCATCCTTCAGAAAATTTTCCGCAATATACGCCGCCCGCAAAGGATCGCCGGGCATTAGGACCGTTTTGGCAAAATCACCTTTGACCGCGCTGTTATGGGGAGTGGACATTGTAAATTCCTCCTTATACTCTTTTCATTTTACTCCGGGCGGATTCCCGGACAGAAGTTCCGTTTTTCAGACGCTTACCGCTCCAACGCCTTGGCCGCCTTCACCACCCGGGAGGTGCCCAGCCGGTCCGCGCCAAGGTTTATAAAGTCCTCCGCATCCTTGAGGTCTGCGATGCCGCCTGCGGCCTTGATTTTCACGCCGGGGCCCACATGGGCCTTGAACAGGGCCACGTCCTCCCGTGTCGCGCCGCCTCCGCCAAAACCGGTGGAGGTTTTGATATACTCCGCGCCGGAGGCGGTGACAAGCTCGCACAGCTTGATTTTTTCCTCGTCGGTAAGGAAGCAGGTTTCGATGATGACCTTCAAAAGCTTTCCTCCGCAGGCGGTCTTCACCGTCCGGATTTCGCCCAGCAGCTCGTCCCACTTCCGATCCTTCACCCAGCCGAGGTTAATCACCATGTCGATTTCGTCCGCGCCGTTTTCCACTGCGTCGGCCGCTTCAAAGCACTTGGCCTTTGTGGTGGAATATCCGTTGGGAAAGCCGATGACGGTGCAGATGGGCAGTTTTCCCGCCGTGTATTCCGCAGCCTGCGCCACATAGGACGCGGGAATACAGACGCTGGCGCAGCCATATTTTATCCCGTCGTCGCAAAGGGCCCTGATTTCCTCCCAGACCGCCGTCTGGGAAAGCAGCGTATGGTCGCATCTGGATAAAATGTCTTTCAGGTCCATTTCAGTCCGCTCCTTTATCATATCATTCATTGGGATAATACCGAATTTTTCCGTCTTCCCGGCGGTGCATGATGCGGCCCCGCACCTCCAGCCAATCCAGATGGGCCAGTGCCTCTCCTACCGCGAAAAACTTCTGTGTCAGGGGAAAGTCGGCCCAGCTCCGGGCGCGGATGCTCCACTGCATCTCCCCGGCAATTTCATAGCCCGTCAGCCCCGGCGTCGTTTCCACAATCCGCCGCGCACCCTCGATTCTCTGCGCGTGGTGGGCCTTCAGCTCCTCCGCCCGCAGACGCAGGTCCCCTGTCTCCTCCCGGTGGGCGGGAAGCAGGGTCTTCACCGGCAAATCCTTCACCGCGTCAAGGCTTTCAAGATAGTCCCCCAGAGAATCGGGAACTCCCTCCCAGCGGCAGATGTTGGGCGTGATGTGAAAGAGGATATGGTCACCGGAAAAAAGCGTCTCATGTTCCTCGTCGTACAGGCACAGATGCCCCGGCGTGTGCCCCGGGGTGAGGATACAGCGCAGCTTCCGCCCGCCGTATTCCAGCATCTGCCCGTCCCTCAGCCGGTCATAGGGCCTTCCCAAAGACTCGGGAACGTCCGTCTGGGCGGGATTTCCGCCGCCCAGCCAGTCCACCTCCTCCCGGGTAAACCCGTTTTCCACATAGCCTGCGTAGGTCCGCTTCCAAAGCGCATCGCCCCGGCTGTACTCCTCCCGCCGGTCCGCATCCCACTCGCTGAGGAACACGGCCCGGCCGGGCCGGTGCAGATAGGTGGAAAGGCCGGTGTGGTCACTGTGCAGATGGGTCAGAAAGATGTCCGTCCGGGTCAGGTCCACGCCGATTTCGCCAAGCTGCCGGTCCATTGCCTCCCGGCAGGCGGGCTGGTTGAACCCGGTGTCAATCAAAAGATTCCGCTCTCCCGCAATCAGATAGCTATTGAGATTTTTCAGGGGATTCCCCACCAGCGGGATATCAAGGCGCCAAAGTCCCGGCGCAAGCTCCTTTGCCATGTGTCGCTCCTGTTTGTCCTTATAAATTTACCGGCATGCCGCTTGAGGTGAAAAGCGCCGCTTCATCAGCCGGCCGCAAGCCCGCATAACGCTGTTACAGGGCTATTATACCAGTTTTTTTACCGCGTGTCCACGCCTGCCGCGCTGCGCGGCAAAAAACGTCCCTCTTTTTTCGTTCCGACCCACACGGTATTTTTCCACCCGTCTTGAAAACCACGTTAGCCCGTGTTAAAATTAAAAAATCTTATTTGGAGGTCGTTGCTCACCATGAAAAAACAGTTTTTTGCACTGGCCCTTGCGGCTGTGCTGCTGATTTGCGCCGTTCCCGCCGGGGCGCTTACCGGCGAGGGAACCCGTGCCGCCCAGACCCTCTCCGCCCTGAACGTGGTCCGGGGTGCGTACAACGTGGACGACCCTGCCACCCGGGCGCAGGCCGCCGTGATCCTGGTCCGCCTTGCCGGGGCGGAGGCCGCCGCCGCTGCGGACAAGACCTCCATTCCCTTTAAGGACGTCCCCGCCTACGCGGTGCAGTCCGTGCGGTATGCCTATGGGCAGGGCTGGCTTCGGGGCGTCACCGGGGATACCTTCGGTTCTTCCGAAGTCATCACCTCCACGGCTTACTGCGCCGCACTGGGGCGGCTGCTGGGCTATACCGGCGAGGACTTTTCCTATGAAAATGCACTTACTTTTGCCCGGCACATGGCAATCACCTCCCGGGATTACGGGGAAACCCTGACCCGGGGCGACCTTTTTGAGCTGACCGCCGGTGCACTGTATGCCTCCTATAAGGACGGCGACACGATTCTTGCGCAGCTGACCTCCGTCAGCCCGTCCGCAGCAGCAGCGGCCGACAGACTGAATCTTACAGGTCCCGCGCTGACAGCACGGCAGGCCGCCGACCGATATACCGCCGCCGTATTTCAGCTAAGCATGTATGAGGACGGCAAAAACCTTGACCTAAAGGAGCCTGACGGCAGCGCCAGCGGCTTTTTCATCAGCGGGGACGGATTGGCCGTTACCAATTACCATGCCATTGCAGACTGCGCCGCCGGCATCGCCACCCTCGTCAGCGGGGAGCAGTATTCGGTGAAGGAAGTGGTCTACTACGACGTGGGCAACGATATCGCCGTTTTGCGCATTGGGCACACCTCCCTCTCCGGAGCGGAAACACCGGGCTTTGTATATCTTGAAACCGCATCCCGGGACACGCTGCGGATGGGCGATGAAATCTATACCATCGGCAGCCCCCTTGGGTTGGGGCTGGCCGTCTCCGCCGGGATCGTCAGCGATGCCAGCCGGACGACGGACGGCTACGACGCGCCCTGCATCATGTCCACCGCCGACATTTCTCAGGGCTCCAGCGGCGGCGCGCTGCTGAACGTTTACGGTCAGGCGGTGGGCGTGACCTCCGGCGCATTCCTTTTTGGGAACAACATGTATCTGGCGGTAGCCATCGACCCGGTGCTCTCCGCCAATCTTACCGGTAAGGGTCAAACCCTGGAGCAGGTGAAGCAGCTTGAGTCTGCCCGGACGGAAAAGGCCGCCTGAGAATCTCCTCCCCCCTTTCTCTGCCCGCGCAATGCTCCGGCAGGCCCGCAAACGCAAACGCGCCCGGCATTCCGTATGGAACGCCGGGCGTTTCTTCTTATTTTAGCCGCTTTTTTACTTTCCCGGGGTGGACTCCGCCGTAAGTTTTCCGTCTGCGTCCATCCGGGCGGGAACAATTACATTTTCGGTGCACTTGGCAATGTTATCAATCCGCATTTTCGACGGATAGTCGGCAATCAGGCTCACCGCCATGCCGTGCCGTCTGGCGCGGCCGGTGCGGCCGATGCGATGCACATAGTCCTGATTTTCATCCGGCACGTCGCAGTTAAACACCACATCCACGTCGTCCACATCGATACCCCGGGCCGCCACGTCGGTAGCCACAAACACCCGCAGCTCGCCCTTGCGGAACTTGTCCATTACCTGCTCCCGCTTTTTCTGGGGAATGTCGCCGTGGATGCACTCCGCGTCCACGCCCCGCATCTGCAAAAACTTTGCGATTCGCTCCGTGGAGCCCTTGGTGTTGCAGAAAACCATGGCCCGGTCAAATTCGCCGCCATCCATAATTTTTGCAATGGCCTCGGCCTTGCCGTCGTGGGTGACCTCCAGACGGTACTGAAGGATGTCGGGCTTGTTTTCCTCGTCCGCCCGGACGGTGATCTCCTCCGCGTCCCGCTGATGGACCCAGGCGATGTCCATGACCTCCCGGGAAATGGTGGCGGAGAACATTCCGAGATTTTTCCGCTTGTTCATCCGGTCAAGCAGCCGGGTTACGTCGTGGATGAAGCCCATATCCAGCATCCGGTCCGCCTCGTCCAGCACCACGGTCTGCGCCGTGTCCACCCGGACAGTGCGCCGCTTCATATGGTCCGACAGCCGACCGGGGGTAGCCACCACAATCTGGGGCCGCTTTTTCAGAATGTCAATCTGCTTTCCAATGGGCTGCCCGCCATAAAGGCATACCATCCTCACCCCAGCGCGGTAGGAGGCGATGTCCCGCAGCTCATCCGTAATCTGGATGGCCAGCTCCCGGGTGGGAGCCAGAATCACCGCCTGCACGCTTTCGTCTGCCGGGTCGATATGCTCCACAATGGGGATGCCGTAGGCAAAGGTCTTGCCGGTGCCGGTGGGCGCCTTGGCAATCACGTCCTTCCACGCCAGCATAGGCGGAATGCAGCCCGCCTGCACAGGGGTGGACAGCTCAATATTGCGCTCGCGCAGAGCGCGCATCATCTCCGGTGACAGCCCCAGACTGTCAAACCGGACGCCTTGTGTCAGTTCCATAGTTGCTTCGTCCTTTTCAAATTTCGTTTTTCAGCGGTTCCGGTCCAAACCAGGCCGCGTTTTCTTCTTTTTTTAATAAATTACTGTTATTATATCCGTTTTTCCGGTATTTGTAAAGTCCGGTACAAAACGGCGGCTTCCGGCGATCCCGGAGGTCCAACTGGGCCCCGGCTCCACGAAGCATACCATAAAAGGAAAACAAACTGTCTTTTAATCTATCTACACCAGAGCCGCCGCCATTTTAATTAGCAACAGCTCCACAGCCCGCTCCGTCCAGTCCCCGGCCTTCCATCGCGCCGGGCTGTCGATCACCCCGGCTTTTACCAGCCTGTCTACGGCCCGCTCCAGCTCCGACACCTCTGTATACCCCAGCCAGCCGGTCACAATCTTTTCATTTCCCGAACGGCTGTCCCACCGTGTCCGTGCATCCCGCACATCCACATGGGTAAAGGCCTGATAAACCCCGATGCCTCCAGCCGTGGGCTGCAAAAACTCCACATACTGCGCGATTGCCAGCGGCGGCACCCCCGTAATGGTGATGTCCGCCGCCTTGCCCAAAAGGTGCTGAGATTTCGGCGCCCCGCCCTGCTTGGTGTTCCACGCTGCCGTGCGGTAGGCGCTGTTGATGGTAACGGGCTTCCCAAAATGGTTTCGGATTTTTTGGAGCAATGCCACCAGCTCCCCGGAAATGAGCACGGAATCGCTGCCGTCGTGGCAGGCGAACTCCGCAACCTTAAAGTTTGCGGACAGCAGTACGCCGCTGCTCTGCTTTTGAGAGTAAGTCTTCACACTCATGCCTTGACCTCCGGCAGTCCTGCCACACTCGTCAGCAAAGACAGCGCCCCTGCCAGCACAGACGCGGATACCACCATCCGCCAGTCTACCGCGCCCAGCACGGCCGCCGTGCCGATGGTCGCCACAGCTGTCTGAGCCACGGTCTTGATAGCCCGCACGCCCGCTGCCTTTGCCCATGTCGTCCAGTCTTTCATATGTATCCTCCCTTTTAATGCAAAAGGGGCGGGGTTTCCCCCGCCCCACCAGTTAAATACTCCGCCCTACCATACCGTTGAAGCCTCGCGTTGGTATTGATTACAATAGACCCTCACAGCTTTTCTTTATGGCCCTCACTAACTGAGGTACAGCTCACCTTTTGCCGCTCAGCTTGTCCCCTGCGCTGTCCACGGCTTTTTTGCCCGCCTCCAGTGCGGACACCAGCCACGTAGGCACCAGTGCGCCAAATGTCACAGCGTGCTCCGCGAGACTGCCCAGCTCCCCGATGATGTACCACACGATGACCAGAGGCCCCAGCAGCACCGTATACTCAAACGGCAGCGCAACCCCGGGAATGTTTGCGATCACAAGACCAATCAGCCAGTCCGCCACCAGCGCAACCACCACAATCACCACTTCGCCGCCCTTGTGCCACGCGCCGGCCCGCAGTTTTGCACTGCTCCATTTTCCCTTTTTAAAGGCAGCTGCGCTGCCAATCAGCCAGTCGAGCAGCATCATGCCCACCCAGACTACCACCAGCCATCCAAACCAGCCCCAAAAGGCCGTCAATGCCGCGAGAATGGCGGTAATTCCGACTTTTATATTGGTTAAAGCGTCGTTGTCCGTTTTTATCGTTCCTTTCTATTCCCCAAGCGCCAGCATAGTACAATGGATGCCTTGGGGGTATCCTAGGCAATCTTCCACGCTACTTCCATGAGAAAGTACGCCGTTCCCGCAAAGCACGCCAGCAGGCCTCTTAAAATCGTGCCCCCGGCCCTCTCGTCTCCTCAAGCTACGTATCCCTCTCCCGTGCCTTTTGCGCGAGTTCGCTCACTCCGCTGCGCTTCCTCTTTCGCCCGAAACCCGCTGTGCTGGGCTTTCGGGCGAGTGGGACAAAAGTTACCCGTTGCCGTTTCCCAGCATCGCCGCAATTTGCGCGTTGCACTGTGTCTGGTAGTCTTCCGGCAGTGTCGTGTCCCAGCCCACCTTAGTGGCCTCCGTGAGCTTGTCCGCATCGGCCAGATCGTGGACCAGCTGCTCCAGCCAGTCAGAACGGATTTTGCAGGAGATGATGTAGGCATAGCCCGTCTGGAACAGCGCCGTAAACTGCGCCGCCGTGT
The DNA here is from genome assembly GCF_041020825.1 of Oscillibacter sp. GMB15532. NCBI lineage: Bacteria > Bacillati > Bacillota > Clostridia > Eubacteriales > Oscillospiraceae > Oscillibacter > Oscillibacter sp. GMB15532. The sequence continues at coordinate 88,959 of NZ_JBEVTO010000010.1, read as the reverse complement.
AAACCTCGTGCGTCACCCGGCTGCTGTCCCGCCAAAGGACCTCCGTGGCTCCGGCCTGAATGGCTACATACTGGGTCTGAAGGTCACGCTGCTGGATTTGTGTCAGCGTGTAATGTAGCATCCCCCGCCCCAGCGCGTCTGCGTCAAATCCGCCAATAATGGCCTCGGCGCAGGCGGCTTTAATGGCTGTGCTGCGCTCCTCCTTGATCTCCACCGCCGTTTGATTCACCATTGTGGGTTCCTTAAAGGAACCATCTTTATTGCGTGTCCAGCCCTGTTCCACTTCGTCAGGGGCTTCAACGCACTGTGATGCAAACTCTGAGCCATACCAGATCTCAACAGGGATCGCATACTCTGGTATGATTTCTGCAACGGTTCCATTTTCAACTCGAACAATTCTCATACACTACCCTCTTATACCATAAATAAAAATGCCTCCAGGAGCACCTGCTCCAGAATAGCAGGATGCAAATGTAGTTGAGCCGTGAAACTTTCCCCCGCCGCCGCTACCAGGGCCAACCCCGCTCTCAGCATTACTTGGAGCATTGTCATAGGTTCCGCTACCATTCCCGCCTTTATAACCAAGGTCTGTAGGAGCCATCGTTTGGCCACAAAGTGTACTACTAGGATAACCACCCCATCCACCAGCACAAAGAGTTACCATTGATGTATCAAATAGGTTTTGGGATTCTCTTGGTGATTGACTACGCCCCCCTAGGTATACACGGCCCCAGCTATTAGAGGGGGCATGTACAGTTGATTCAGTTTGAACGCCACCAAATAGTCTCCTATTGAGTTCATCAACTTTTGTTGTTATTCCACACGCATCTGAGCCTTGTCCTCCATCCGAGCCAGCCACATTTCTAACTGAGTACTCCAAGACATATTTTCCCCCGCTCCCACCAAGCACAGAGATTCCATTAAAAGATGTTGATCCGCCAGTAAGCCCATTTGAATTCCCATTAACAGCTGCCGCACCTGCACCGATAATCCCGGAAAATTGTTGACCAGGAGTTACATCTAGTATTACATTTTTTCCATATCCAGAGGCTCCGCCCGTAGAAGCGCCAGCAATGGTGTTATAGTAATAGCATGATCCACCAGAGCCACCGCCACCAACCATGTATATTCCAAGCTTTGTGTACCCAGTAGGAACAGCAAATGTAAAAGCCCCTGCGGTAAAGTATGTTGCCAACAAGGCCCATTTTTGTTGGGCTATAATATCTCTTACCGAGGAAGCCGAAACTGCCCCGATCTGCCCCGCCGTAACCCCGTGGGGATTGTCTGTGCGCACCGTGTGGGCATTCAGGCTGGCCTGCACCGCCGCTGCGCTTCCGGAGGGGTCCGCCCCAATCTGCGCCGCTGTGTGAGTGTGATCAACTGCCGCCTTGCCCGCCAGCGCTGCATACAGTGCCTTAAACTCTGCGTCAATGTTCGTCTCCGCCCAGTGCGCTGCGTTCCACACTTCCCCCGTTGTAATGCCCGCCACGCATTTATATAGCTTGCCGTCCCGAATACAGTAGTCTCCCACCGAGTAGGCCGTTCCGCCGTCATACTCCTCCGCTGCCCGCGCCGCCGCCATTGCCGCGTCCAGTTGCTCGAAGTTGTAATTGAAATCGGCCACATCGGCATAATCGTTGCCCGCGGGAAGCCGCAAGCCCAGATTTGCAGTATTATCCATTCAAATCACTCTCCTTTACCTGTTGCCATGTGTAAGCGCTCAGCTCATTCCACGTGTTCTTCTTTACCCCATCCCACGTCTTGTAGATGATCACGTAGTCCCACCCCAGATGGGCGGGCATAATTTCCCCCAGGGCGGCCGTCAGGTCTTCCATGTTGGGCGGGGTGCCGATGGACCCTACAAATTCAATCTCCACCCGGTATCGTTCCGGTAGTTCCGTAACCTCCACGTCGCCGTTGCTGAAGCTCTCGGCCACACTCTGGATCATGGCCACAGTGGTCACGCCCGCGCCCCGCAGCTTGGATTTTACCCGACTGCGGCGGAAGGCGGCGGGCTTTGCCAGTTCCACCGGGATGCCCAGCGCCTGCTCCCAATATTTAAGGCCCCATGTGGCGCTGTCCACATTTAGCTGCTCCATCATTCCGTCCCGGGCCTGCCACAGGGCCAAAACTTCCGGCTCCAACGCCTGCTGGATGTCCGCAAACTCCGCGCCCTTTTGCAGATACGCTGGGTATCGCGTCAACAATGTGCTCACGATACAGTCACCTCACCCAGCACCGGCACCTCGTCGGCCGCGATGATAATGTTGTCCTCTCCGCCGCCCACCGTCAGGGCGGTGTAGTCCACTACGCCGGGGATGCTTAAAAGCAAAAACGCCACCCGGTTGTACAGCACGGTGTAGGTCTGCTCTGCAAGCGTATCCAGCTCCGCGTCCAGATTGCGGGTGAAGCTGCCGGATACCAGGGACTTGAAATAGGCCCCCACGGCCTCCTCCAGCGCGTCCCGCACCACCGCTTTCGTGGTCGAGCCGTCAATGGTCACGGCGGTGCTGACGGCCAGCGTTTTCACCTTGGCGGACAGCACTGTCACCGAGGGGCCCACCGGACGGGCCGCCTCAATGTGGGCAGCAGCCGCGCTCGCCGTCTCCGCATCCACCGCGCCGCCCTCCGGTGACGCCAGCAGCACCTTGACCGTTCCGGCCCCGTTCCACTTGGCAATTACCCGGGAATAGCCCACACCGTCCGTCTCCCCGGCCCACATCTGATAGTGATAGGGGTTTCCGGAGGTAGGCGCACGGCGCATCCGGGAATAATATCTCTCCACCAGCGCGGCGTCCGTCTCCGCGTCTGTGCCGCCCGCTGCCGCGCCGTTGGCATAGACCGTCACGCCGCTGTAATTGCGCAGAGTGGACACGATTTCGCCTGCGGCAATGTTGTAGGCCGCACCCACCTCCGCCGCTGTCAGCGTCCCGGTGGCCGTACCGCCGGTGATTGTGACGGCTCCATCCAGATAAAAGGTCAGTCCCGCCGCTGTGTAAAACGGAGCGCCCGCCGGGATGACGGCCCCGTCCGTGCCGGTGAACGTCACCGGACAGGCTGCAAGGGTCCCCGACTTGCGGGTGATGCCCACCACAGCCGCCTGCTTGTCGATGTACTGCCCGCTGGTTTCGTCCACGTAAAACGCAGGCATCATGGCGTCCATGGCGTGATAGAGCTGGCAGAGCTCCACAGCAGTAGCGGCGATAATGTCGCCGGTAAAGCTCCCCTCCCCGGTGAGCAGCGGCGTTTGCAGCCGCGCAATGATGCGGGCTTTCACCTGCTCCTCCGTCAAATCCTCATACATTTAAATCCACCTCCCCATAAACGGTGCTGACGGAGCATTGCACCATCAGCCTGTCCCCCGTAAACTCCACGGATATCTCGCCCACGCCGGTGACGTAGGGGCTGACCAGCAGTGCCTCCCGGACGTGCCGGATTGCCTCGCTGCGCTTCACGTCCGCCGTGAATGCCTGCCCAATCAAGTCCTCCGCCTCGCTGCCGTAGGCCCAGGAATACACGTCGTGGCGGTACCGGGGTGTTTTCAGTGCCTTCCAGCACCAGACCTTCACCGCCTCCGCCCCAGTGACAATCACCGGCGCACCCGCCGAAAATACCGGCGTGCCCGCCTGATAGCCCCATTTGACTTCCTGCGCCAGCGGCAGGGCACTGGTGGTTTCCTCCATTTCAGGCTGGACTGCCGGGAAAATAGTACTCATACGCAGCTCACCACCTTGTCAATAATGTAAAATGTCTGGTCGTCCGCCGTCAGCAGCAGCACCTCGTCGCCCTCCTGCAGCACCGGGTCGTCCTGCGTGGCCACAGCCTTAAATACCGCCGCGCCGTCGGAAATAGTCATGGAAGCGCGGTCGCCGGGTATAAATCCGGCGCTGACATCCAGCGCCCCGGATATGCGGTCGCCGGATACCGTCAGCTTTTCCGCATGATCGGCTGTCAGCCGATGACTGATGTAAAAACGGTCCGCCTCCTGCGTCGTCCCCGCCACGTCGATGGTCAGCGGGGAGACGGTCCGCACCGTGCCCCGCCGCAGACGGGCGGCCCCGGTGGGAGCGTCCTCCTGCCCGGCTGTCCGCATCAGGTTGTATAGGCCGCTGAATGGGTCGCCCTTCATGTCGTCCTCGCTCCTCTCGCATCTCTCTTCAACTCGTGTCCAATTTGGGCACCTTTGCAAATGAACTTGCTTCTTGTTGGTAAGAATGGTATTCTAAAATCAATACTATTTTTAAGGGGTGGATTATCGTGATTTCATTAGGCATAGATGGATTCAGTGGTCTCATGTTCAGTATCGTCCCATTATTTATGGGGGTCATATTTATTGTGATGCTTGGAATTCTCATTACACGTGCCGCCAAAGGAGCCCAGCAGTGGAAAAAGAATAACAATTCTCCGGTACTTACCGTGGACGCCACCGTTATCGCCAAGCGTTCAGATGTATCCCACCACCATCACACCGGCGCAAACGATATGGCGTATACGTCCTCTTCGACTACGTACTATGTCACCTTTCAGGTTGCCAGCGGTGACCGTATGGAATTCACAGTCCAGGGCACGGAGTACGGAATGCTGACAGAGCAGGATTTCGGGAAACTGACCTTTCAAGGTACACGCTATCTTGAATTTGAGCGCAGTGTTGGATAACGAACAGCAGACAGATGGCCGGTTCTCCGGTCATCTTTTTATTTTTCAGGTACAGATCCCGCCGTTTGCTTGTCCATCAGGTTGCGGAAATCCAGCGATACCTTGGTTCGGTATACACCCTCCGAAAAGCTGTGGCTGTCGGCCGTGATCCAGAACTGGCCGTAAGTGCCCGTGACCGGCTCCTCCACCACCACCGCGTTTCCGGTGATCAGCTTAGGGCTTCCAATGCACTGGGCGGTGATGGTGGTTTCAATGCCGTTGTCCTCTAAAATCCGCTTGGCTGTCGTCTCCGGCTTTTCGCTGTCGGTGGCCTGAATGGCCTGCTGCATCAGTCCGTACAGCGCCACATAGTTGTTGGGGCTGTCAAAATGGGCAGTCAGCTTGTTGTTGTCGTCGTAAACGCCTACACGGGTCACCAGCTTTTCAATACTGTCTGCGCTGGTGCAGGAGAGCAGATTGCTCCCCGGGACCAGCCGCAGGCTGTCCGCCCCGATGGTCTTTTCCACAACCTGAAGCTGATTGGACAAAAAGCGAATCTGATACTTTTTCCCGTTGTCCTCCGACGCCAGCGTGTACATCGTCTGGATGATCTGATACAGGCTCACGCCCAGGAAGTTGCGGCTGAGGGAAATTCCTGTTGCCGCGATGCTGCCGGTCAGAATTCCAAACTCACGGCACAGCTGCCGCGTCACCGCCTCCGGCGTCTGATTGCGCACCGCCAGATAGGTGCTGTTGCGTTTTAAAAACCGACCGTTGTCGAAAGCAGTGCAGTCCACGGTCTGCCCGAAACTGTCCCGCTGCCGGGATACGATGCGCCCGGAAAACAAAATGTCCACCTCATGATACAGCCTCGTCAGCCCGCCCAGCTCACACAGCGCCTCCGGGGTCACGCTGAAAGAAAGCTGCCGGGCGCAGTCCGTGTAGCTCCCACTCCACGCCTTGCTCTGCACAAACGGCGTGATGTGCTCCGTCTTTTTCCCGTCCAGGCTCCATGTTCGGATTTTCAATAGATCATCAAATGCCACCTCGTCCTCACCTCCTTCATATTCCTCGCTTCAGCCTGCGGCCAAAGCTCTCTCATTCCGGGGCTCGTCCTCTTTCTCCGCAAACACTGCGCTGGTTTGCATCGGATAGTGCCGATGGATGCGCTCACAATTTGCCCTTATCCGGGCATTTCACCTGCTGCCCGGGATAGATCAGGTTGGCATTTTTGATGCCGTTATAGCTGGCCAGCTTCCAGCAGAGTGCCCCATTCCCATACTGCTTCCGAGCAATCCCCCACAGGGTATCCCCCTTTACGACAGTGTGGACCCGCTCCGCCTGCGCCACACGGGCCTCCGAGCGGCTGTTATTCCCGGTTTCGGCAGTAATGCCCGCCGTCTCCGCCGCCAAATCCCGGTAGCGCTGCATGGACAGCGTCACGTATACATCCCCGGTTCCGTCCTGCTCGCCATAGCGCACAGGCCCCAGCAAAATGGGCACGTTGATCGGCGTGTCCGTGATAATCAGCCGCAGCACCTCGCCTGCCTCCGACCAGCCCACCAGAGTATTGACCATGGCGTAAGGGTTGCCACTGTAATCGCCCTGCGTGTAGTTCCGGGCTTCGGACGGCAGAAGAAATTCAAGCTGTTCTTTAAACAGGGCGGACAGCCCCGGAAACGCTGCCGCGCCGGTCTGCGCCATGTCCAGCACCGTCGCGCTGCGCCCCGCCTCCACCATGAACCGGTCCGGCGTCACGGGCATATTCAGCGTTAAATTGGTCTTTATGTTCCGAAAGCAAAATTGCATACGCCCTCCTTATCCCGACCGCATTTGGGCCAGATTGATTTGTCGCATCAGTTCCATGGCAACCGCCGTAATATCGCTTTCTTGCCGGATAGTGAAGGCGTTTCCGGTGACGGTAACACCGGTCAAGAAACCACTTTCCGCGCGGCTCTCTGCCGCCGTCTTTACCGTCTCATCCTGATGCAGCAGATACAGTCCCGTCTCCGGCACCCGCCGTAGCCCGAAGGCGTCGGAGCTGTTGTAATAATGTACACGTGTTGTTGGGTCATAGGAATTACCATTTTCGTCTGAATATGTATTTGTAATCAGGTCATAGGTATAGCCAGCCGTTTCTGGATTAAACCCTCCGCCTTTTGAAAGAGCATTGCTTTTCTCCAGTGCATAAGTAGCCGCCGACATTTCTGTGGTCAGATTCCGCGTAGCTTCGATCTGGTTTAACTCCGCCTGATGCAGTTTTTCCGACCACTCGCTGGATTCAAACGCACCCGTAGCCAGTGCTTCGGCCTGCTCCTTAATGTCAGTCATGGTCTGCCCGGCTTCCATGCTGCCGTTGTTCCAGGCCTCCTCCGCCGCCTGATACTGCGCCCGCAGACCTTCCAACTTCTCCGCGTCTTCCGGCGTGAAGGCGGTGGTTTTCTCCCCCAGCAGCACTGCGCTCAGCGCTTCTCGCTGATACTGATCTTGCATATTCTCGCTGTACGCCTGCACTTTTCCGCCCACGACACCCAGCTCCGCCAGCTTGTCTCCCAGCACCCCTCCGTAAGCGTTTAAGTTGGCATCAACAGACTCCTGCCGCTCTTCTATGTAGCCTTTACCCGCGGCGGCCTTAATTTCATTCATCTCATTGTCAAGAGCACTTATTTTTGCGTCGTATTCAGGGTCCTGACTCCTGGCAATCGTTATGCCGGCCTTGAGATCTTCCGCCGTTTTGGATTTTCCCGTTTCATACAGGTTTTTGTAATAATCCTTAAACGCGTCGTCCTGCTGCTTATAGATCTCATTCCATGCATTAAATCCACCAGTAATTGCACCGATAATTCCGGCGGCTAGCATCGCGTAAACCCCGCCACCTGCGGCGGCCGCCACGCCGGACAACGTCCCGGACAACACATTACCTATGGCCGAAGCCGCAGGCTGTCCTACAGCGCTTTCCATCAGTGTACCAACCATATCCCCAACGCTGTTACTCAGATTTTCAAAAACCTTGGTTTTTGCTAATTTGGTGCCTAAATTGCCTCCAGTATCTTTCGACATGGATTCGCCACCCTCGGCGCCTCCGCTTGCCTGCGCGGCTTTGTCAAGGAGCTTTTGCATTTCATCGGCATTGCTCTTTATGGCGTCCGTCATGATTCCGGAAGCATCCTTCGTCTCATTGATAGCAGATGCCAGGCGTTCGTATTCTTCTACCGCATTGGATAGCTCGATTCCGTCTGTTGCGTCTCCGGTCTTCTTAAAAACTTTCTCGGCCTCTTTCACGGAATCCCGGACCGTAATTATTTCTTCGTTAAGTAGGCCGAATTTCTTTTGTAATTTCTCATTTTCGGACCGAAGCGCCTTACCGCGCCGCTCCAGTTCCTCAAGCTCCTTGCTCAGCATTTTTGCGCTGGATGTGATTGTAAGCATGATCGGGCTGACGCTTTCGCTCGCCTTGAATGAAATGGATATCTCCGCCATGCGCCTCACCTCGTTTCTGTTGGCTTTGCCGCCGCCCTCCCCGCCGGGAGGGCGGCTTTTTTATCGCCTGTTGCGCAGCTCGCACTCAAAGGCGGAAAGCTCCCGGATGATCTCCTGCCACCCGTCCCGCGCCTCCCACAGCTCTTTCAGCTCGCTGAGCGGCCAATGGTGGGCGCGGAACAGGTAAAACAATAATGACAGCTCCGGGTCGTCTCCCGCCTCTAGCCGTTTTTTACCTCACCGAGGGTCCTGCGCAGATACCCGGAGAGCTGCTGAATCTCCATGTACAGCTCGTCAATTTCTCCGGAGATCAGCCGCGCCTTGATGGCATCCACCGGTGTGGCGATGCCTTTGGTTTTATCCAGCAGCGACGCATCCCCCCACTTGGGGCTGACGCAGCCATACAGCACACCGAACGCCGCCTGATCGCTCCGGGGCTTTTCCTGCACCTGCCGCACCTGATCATAGCTCAGGCCCCGCAGCGTGAACACCACCGGCGCCCCCGCAAGCTCGCTGAGGCGGGGCACCTCCACCTTCTTTTCCGGCAGCACTTTCCGCACGTCCGGCAGCTCCGGCTTCAGCAGCAGCTCCAGCACGCTGAGATTCTTCAAATCCTCACTCATCCCTGCGCCTCAATCTTGTCCAGATATTCCACCCGCGTGGCGGTAAAGGGAATGGTGATGCTGCCCTCCTTGGCGGCGGCCCAATCCATCACCGTCACCTCGTCATAGCTCACGCCGTACACGGCGATGCGCTCCGCGCCGAAGGCGTCCGGGTCGGCAAGCGCACCCACCAGCGTTTTGCGCAGGTCGCGGCCCGCCTGCACCTGCTCCACGTCGTCGCTTCCCCGGGAATAAATCTTGTGGAGCGTCATGCTGCCGGTGATTTTCACCCCGGTAATTTTGCTGTCCTCCGCCATCTGGCGGCAGAAGTTGAGGGTGCTTTTGTTTTTGGCAATCTTCACCTGAAACGCGTTGACTTCCGCCACCTCGCTGCCATCGGCCCAGACACTGCCAAACGTGCCGTTGATTACTCTGTATCCGTCCATACAATCCTCCTTTACAGCGTGATGCCCACGCTGACGTCTTCAATGGCGTCCACGGGATGGATCACCACCGCCAAAAACACACGGGTCCCTGTGCCCGCTTCTTTGATCTCCTGTTCGCTCAGGTCCACGGTAGAGGTTCCCTGACTCTCCAGCCATTCCTGCTGCGCGTCCACGTCAATGCCGCAGGTGAAGTCCTCCAGAATCAGGCCGTCCCGGGCGAGGGAGCGGAGATAATCGGTGATGGCTGTCACCAGCAGCAGCTTGTTTTCATACGTGTTGGCATACTTGCCGATGTAAGAATCCTCAATGGCTCCCCGGAGATCGTGCTGCACCATGTCCAGAAGCTCCACGATCTTGATTTTCTTCCACTCGTCGCTCTTTCCGGTGACGGTGGTCAGGCTGTTGACGGCCCGGCCGGTCTTCACCTTTTCCCCATCCCAGAACAGGACGAGCTGCCCGGCCCCCACAGCGGCGTTTAGCGCCGCCTCCGTCAAACGTTCCACGTCCCGGACCTCCGGGAGGGGCGCGTAGGTGGCGGAAATGCTCATAGGCGTGCCCGCCAGAAGTCCCGCGATCCGCCCGCAGTAGGCGGCGGCTGTAAGCTTCTCCGTCTCGCCAATGTCAATGCCGGAGGCGGTAAAATTGATCATCGCCTCGCTGTCCGCCGCAAGATTGGGCAGAACCGCCTTGTAAACCGCATGGTTGTCGCTCCGCTGGGTAATGACCCAAGCCTTAAGTACGCCTGCTTCGGTGGCCGTCAGATCGGCAGGCCCCGCCAGATAGTCAAACTGCTGGGTGGCCAGCCAGTTAAGGGCCGCGCACCCGGCGGTGATGGCGTCCTCTTCATCCATCACATACACCAGAATCTTTTTCGGGGGCTTCACGTATCCCAGAAACGCCCGCCGTACCGCCGCCTGATTGTCCGTTCCCATCGTGGCGGGAAGCTGGGACGGGGCCGTAAGCGTGTAGCTTGTGTCCGCCAGCGCCGCGTCCCGCAGAATCAGCGCAACCGTCCCCTTCTGGGACCGGGCCAGCGCCGTGGACGCGGCCTGCTTAAAGACAATGTCAATGCCGGGCATGGTCAAAGTGCTCATATGCTTGTGTCCTCCTTCGTGTTTGTTTGCAGCGTCAGCTGCTCCATCATCGGCAGCACCGCCGCCGAGTCAAAGTCCGTCCGGTTGTAAGCCAGGGAAAGAATTGCCGTTGTTTCGGTGAGATCCAGTTTGCGGACAGTTGTACAGCTTCGCACCTTCAGCGCCCGGTCCCCGGCCTTCAGATACCCCTTGGCAAACAGCCCCAACAGCAGCATGGTCCGCAGGTCCAGCAGAGGAAGCGGGCCGTTGTTGTATTGCCCCTCCTCCACAAAATCAGTAATACGATAGGTGTACAGCAGCTCCACACCGCCGGGGGATATCTCGCCCAAGGCGATTCCGGTTAGCTCCATCAGATTGCAGGGCCTTAAAAAATCCTGTGGAGCTATATTTTCATAGACCGGTTCTTCGGGAAACAGCTCCCGCAATGCACCGCTTACGGCCGCCGTGATCTCATCGGGCGTAATCATTGTTTGGGTTGGACCACGCAAGGGCATATTGGGGTTTGGCGCGGACAGAATCCACAGATTTTTCAAGGAGCGTCTGTCCCCTCGCCACGCTCTTTGGCGGCGCGCCTCTTTCTTTCGGCAATCTCTGATAAATCATACTTAAAACCTCCATATTGTTTTTCCTACTCCTGCACACCCTGCGCTATGCGGAGAAGTTCATTGTTAGCTCCGGTATCCCCCGGAGAGGTTTGTGGCTTGCTTTGGTTGCCGTGATGCCTGCTCTTGATAATGCCAGTTTCCGGCTGCGGCCGAGCTTCCGCCAGCAATACCATAGGTTGTAAAATAAAAGCACCTGCACCAGCATGTCCCCGCAGATTGCGGATCATGTGGCACAGGCACTCAGGCACAGGCACTCATCAATATCAATAATGGATTCTTGGCCGCAGACTTTGCAAAACACCGTCAGATCTTTTGCTCTGGTTCCCGGGTTTAGCTTCAGCACCTTGCCTCTGCCACACCGTGGACAAATCAGCCATTTGTCCTGTATCATTGGTTTAGCGCTTCTGGCGTTCACTTCAATCCCTTTCTTTCGTTCCTTCGCGTACGCTGCTTAACCTGATTCCAAGATGTGTACATGCAGTTAGCAAATTCAAATGAAGCAGGTGGGGCCAAGTGCTTTTACAAGTTTTTTGATATGCATATGGCTTCTTCCTTCCTCCAGACTTGAAACATCCCCTTTAAGATGATAAAATGGTTAAAAACTAATTTTAGGGGCCTTACTTGTGGATAAAGTCTTAATCTTCAAAATCGCTTTGACTGCATTCCAAAAATCCCCAACTATGTAACTCTCCGTCTGGGCGCTTGCGCCGTATAATGATACGTTTGAAACCCTTACGGAAGAGAACAGTGCCTGATTTAAAGATACCTTGAGGTCGGTATGCTCAGTTTTTAATCTGTGGCACTCTTTTACTGGATTACGAATGGATCATGAAGTTTGCGAGACGCAGAAGAATACTTTGCAACTCGGTTAACGCAGGATCTGCCTTTTCATAGGTTGTCCTACTATCCATCAAGCGTTTTACGCTTTTCACGGTAAACCCCAGACTTTAGCCCCTTGCTGGCAGACGACTTATTGGTCAGTCTCATTCCGCTTACCCACGATTGTTCTCTTGCTGCGTTTTATGTTGTGGCTATAATATAATCCACTTTATTGACATTGTCAACCGATAATTATTAATTTTTAATATTTTGTTGGTTGTTTACAAATAATAATCAATATTTTTGACATTACGATGGAGATGCTGCCTATGGACACGGTTGATCGTATCTTTTCTTTACTTGATGAGTTGGGCATGGAACAAAAAGATTTTGCTGAGAAAATCAAACAAACGCCGCAGGTTGTAAGCACATGGCGCACGCGGAGAGCAAAGTCATATACCAAGTGTATTTCCCTGATAGCTGATGTGCTGAACACCACCACAGAGTATTTGCTTACTGGTGAGGGGCCAAAGACGAAGTCTTTCCCCTCCGCAACTGAAAAAACTAGCAAAGCCACCACTCCGGAGAGCAGCGGCCTTGCTGATGAATTCGCGCGAATTTTTGTGCAGTTGACGCCGGAAAATCAGAACAGGATTATTGCTGAGATGCTAAAGCGGCAGCGAGAGCAATGATGTACCGCCGGTCCGCCTCTGAGAGTGTAGAAAGTATCTCAAGAGCCAGTTCTAACGTAGCGTCCATACGGAAATCTCCTTATTGCGAGGCGCCCCGTATGTATTGGTACCACTTTCCATTATAGTACCCTGCCGATGATAAGGCCAGAAAAAAATCACCGCTCCTTTGAAGGCAGACAACCCTCGTAACATAAAATTATGGAGCAATCATGCGCCTGACGGCGCTTTTTCAGCGGAGAACAGGCACGAAATAGTTAAATGCGCTCATAATTGCAGAAATAAATGCAGCGAGATAATAACTGCCTCGCTTTTTAACGTGCGTTGGTGGTGTGACGATTTACGCATGCTGCCTTCAAAATCCTGAAAAAGTTCTCATATGGCTTTGGCAGCTTCTGTTGCGCCCTAATCATTTTTCCTGTTTCTTGCGGGTAGGTTCCACCGGCACCGAGGGCCCTGCGGGGCCACAGGGCATTGTGGATGGCGATTCCACACAAATATGCCTCATACTAAATGGAACAGTCACGGTCTTCCACGACCTGTTTTCCACATCCAATTCTTTTTGTCCTGTCACCTTTGCCGACGTGATTCAGACCGATGCCCAAAACGCGGAGCTTTGTTTTCTTAAATACTGGGAAAACGCTGGCTTTCAGCCAGTCGACGGAGCATGTGTCCGGCATATCGATCTGGGGCCTTGTTTGAATCCCCCTGTGCGGTTTTCCTCAAAAGGCCAGAACTTCAGAGCAGCACTCTGCATTTTTCTTCTTGACCTTTTCTTATTTCAATCAGCTCTCAGATATAAAAAAGCTGGGATTTATCGGTTCCCTTGGTATGACTTCCCTAACCTATACCACGTCGTAAGGTACACCGCAACAAAGGCAGGCACACAAAATTTGTGTGCCTGCCTTTTTGACTTGGCGGTTAAAATCTCACATGTATTCATCAAATCCGCCGATTTGCAGGAGACTTGTCCCGCACCCAAGCACGTTCCCCTCCCCTGTCAACTTCCCTGCGCCTTTAGAGTTTTTACAGGTCCTGACTTTTCATATGCTCCATTTCCTTTTTCCGATTGTCAAGGCGCTTGACAAAACATCTACCTTGCGTTACAATATAGCCAATCTACATTGCAATGCAAGATAGGTGGTGAACCGATGATTTCCTCGCAAATGCTGAAAGGGACGCTGGAGGGCTGCATTCTAAAGGTAATCAGCCAAAAGGAAACCTACGGCTATGAAATATCAGAAAATCTGCGGGCTTACGGTTTTGCGGATATTTCGGAAGGGACAATCTATCCGCTCCTGCTGCGGCTGGAAAAGAACGAATTGATTACTGCGCAGTACCGGGAGTCTCCGGTAGGTCCGAAGCGAAAATATTTTTCTCTCGCTCCAGCGGGAAAAGAGGAGCTTGACCACTTCTATTCCAGTTGGTGTGAGCTTGAAAACGCAGTGAATTTACTGTTTCAAAAAGGAGAACCATGAAATGAATCAAAAAACCAGAGAGCTTAACCGAAGCAACAACGCTTTGGATCAGCAGATCAGCGCTGAAAACCAGGAGGCCTTTACAGATATGATCTGCTATTTGCGGGGAGCAAAAATTTCGGCATACCATCAGGAGCTTGTCCGGCAGGATTTAACGGAAATGGTGCTTTCCGCCCAGCAGCGGGGGGAATCTATCCGCTCCGTTATTGGAGGGGATTATCAGGCATTTTGTGACAATGTAATTGCCAGCCTGCCTCCAGAAACACGAAAGCAACGAATCATTGATTTTTTTGATACAGTCTGCTGGTGCTTGTCTATCCTCGGGCTGATCAATATTGTGATTTCCAGCGACGCGATTCTCCTCATTCGCAACGCCATCATCGGAAAGCCGCTTGACTTCTCGATGGCCGTTTCTCTGGGGAGCGTGATATCCATCGGTATCATCATCCCCGCCGCCTTTATTATCACATCGGCGATTCTTAAGAACTCGTTTCATATCGAGCACATCCGCGGAAAACGTATAAAAATATTTATGATTGGCGCAGGGCAGATTCTCCTGTTTTTACTGATTGCATGGCTTGGCCAAAAAATCCTTTTCACAGTCAACATCTTCATTGCCTGTGCCGTTGTTTTGGCTTTCTATGCTGCTCATAAACTGTTGGAGAGAATTTAATATATCAAACAAAGGTGTTTCTTGTTTCGAATCTACGCTTTTTCAGCAGTCCGCCTGCCGGAGCGCTGTGCAATGCATACCGTGCCAGACGGCGCAGTCAGCTAAACGGGTTTTTGGAATGGCGCAGCAATCGCTGCGCCATTTCTGTTTTTTATGCACATTTCTAAAAATAGAAGCGCTTGCGGCCGTATCCCCTTCCGCTGGACTGAAAAAGGCACACCGTAAAAAATCCACGGTGTGCCCTGCGGGACAGTCGCAATTAACGCTTTCGTCGGCCTGCCGCTGCTAAATTTTCAGATTATAATCTAACGGTATCCATGTGTTCAAAATCAATCACCACATCTGCCTGTTCAAAAGTGGCTTCAAACAAAATCAGTGCGGGAAGCACATCAGGAATACTCATAATATATTCCGGCAGCTTGGCCAAAAACTTGTCCTTGATGTTTTCAATCTTCACAGAACTTACCCGGGCAGTCCCCTCCTTGACCCGAACATGCTCTTCCCCTTTTACTGCAATTGTTGTAAATGCGATATGAGGGTTTTTCTGAAGCTCCGCAACCTTTAGATTGTCGCTGAAGGTGGAAAAATACAGGGTTTTTAGCTCTGCATCATAATAAAAGTTGACAATGCGCACATTTGGCACTCCGTTTGCTGCTGTTGCAAGCGCGATGGATGCCTGTGTTTGCATCATGCGGTCAAATTCTTTTCTGTAATCCATTTGCTTGTTCTTCTTCCTTTCGGGTTCATTTCGTAAAGGAGCCGATTTCAATGAGATTGCCCTCCGGATCCGCAATATAGCAGGTCCGCTGTCCCCATGGCTCTGTGGTCGGCTCCAAGACAGGCACGGCACCTTTTGAAACAACTTCTGCGAATGTGTCATCCACGGCGGCATAGTTCTCGACACCCATCGCAATTTCGTAATGTCCATTAATACCACTCGCGTAAGAAAACGGCCTATTTGCCATTTGCTCAAAATCGCTTCTGCGATAAAGCAAAAACAAGGTTCCATCCTTCACCAGATAGACATTGCTGGCGGTTTCCTCCTCCTTGATTTCAAATCCAAGCACATCCCGGTAGAAGCGCACCATGGTCGGCATATCTTTTACAAAAATTCCAAAACCGTCTAATCTCATAAGCGTTCCCTCCCTTTTTTACTTCAGGGCAATGTAGAGAGCAATCTCGCAGTTTTCAGGATCACTGCTCAGGTATTCCTCAAAATCACCTGTAAAGCTGCGGTCTAAATTCATCTGCCAGATCTCTCCCCATGCATCCGCAACTGCCTTCACCATATCCCCTTGCACCAGAAATTTTGCATATTTCCCGGCAGGGATCGTTTTGACGGCCAGTCCGGGATTCTCCGCCTTTGAAACCTCAATGCCTACCGTCACGCAATATCCGCTGTCCGTATAATCGGAATACAGCCCAATGGCGTATGCATTCACCCTGTTTTTTATCCCGTTATTAACGCCGCCCTGATACAGCTTTTCCCACAGGCCGCCAATGATTTTCCCCATTTCGGGGTCGCTGTTGCCGGTCACCGCACTTACCCCGACAATCGTTTTCTCCTCTAAGCTCACAATTTCATAGTTCATTTCATTGTCCTCCTTGTTGTTGATGTTGTCATCATAACAAAGGCCAATTGACAGCAGCATGTCATATTATAAATATCGCATCAGCGTTTTTTGCAGCTTCTCTTTTACTTGCAGCCGGATATCCTCCGGTTCCAAAATCTCACAATACTCTCCAAAGGTCGCGAGGTATTGGTAGACCCAATCGCCTCTGGGCATGGTGAGCTGTGTAATGAATTCGCCGCCAGGAAGCGTCCTGACCTGTGAAAATTCATCATACACACGGTACGCCATTTTTTCCGACAGCTTAAGCGTGATGGTTACGAAGTCATCCTGAAAGACCTTGCTGTCGTTGAATATCTTTGCAGGCGCCTTGCGTTCAAAGTGCTCCTCCAGCAGCTTCAATTCCTTCATGCGCCGCAGCTTAAAAAATCGATAATCCCTGCGCACCGCGCAAAACGCATAAAGATACCAGCTCTGCCCCTTGAAGCAGAGCTTCAGCGGCTCTACCGTTCGCTGCGTGCTCCCCTCACTGCCATGATAGAAAAACGCCGCTTTCTTTTTTCCTATGATGGCAGCCTTCAGCGTGCGGAATAGCTTTGATTCCTCATCGGCATTGGCCCACCCGGAGAAATCCACTTCAACCCAATCGGCATTCGCGTTTCCAAACAGGGAGGACAGCTTTTGCACTGCGGTGTTGGTCTGCTCCGGGCTGACCGCATTTACAGCATGCAGCGCCGAGAGAATATCCGACTTTTCGCCATCGGTCAGCACGGCTTTATTGAGAACGAAGTCAGAGAGAAGCGAAATTCCCCCGCCTTTTCCCTTGGTCATATAGATTGGGATTCCCGCCGAGGATAGAAGCTCCACATCCCGGTAAATCGTGCGCGGGGAAACCTCAAAATGTGCCGCAAGCTCCCCAGCGGTCATACTTTCTCTGTTCAGCAGCAGATACACCATTTCAAACAGCCTGTTAATCTGCATCGTATCACCCCCATTGTTTTAATTATAGAATGATCATATGACATCTGCAAGTCATATTAAAGTGTCCCGGTATCATAAAAAAACACAAAAAAAGGCACGGTCGTGGAATCATCACTCCACTTCCGTGCCTTTCGTCTGTTGTAGGCTTTTGAATTTTCCGGCTTTCGGGTCACGGGATTCAGCCCGTACCAGCTGCCGCGCCGGGCGGCATTTCGTTTTTGCTGCTCCTTTTTGGAGAGCTTCTCGAAGGAAATAAATTTTTCCATATCCGAACTCCTTTCAAAAATGTGTGAATCCGATGATATCAGAAACGCCGCAGCTTGTCAAACCAAGCGCCTGAATGCCACCGTCTGCGCCTTCATGGAGATTTTGCCGACCTCGTAACCGTAGGCAGGCAGCTCCTTTTTGAAGGTCAGAAAGGAATGGTCGATGGGAAAGCCGAGGACGGCCTCAATCTCAGAATAGGTCAGTATGAAGCTGTCCTCGATATGCTTCCCAACCGCCGCCCAAAGGGGATCATATTTGCTCATTTGTTCTCCACCTCCGGTCTGTGGTTATACCAGGTGATATAGATGTGTCCCACGGCGAACACAATGCCAAATCCCGCCAGCAGCCAGTGCCGCAGAAATATGCCCCGCAGGATGAAGATGGCAGCAGGCAGAATTGCCAGCCACAATGCGGTGATCAATGATGGCTTGCGGAAGTAGACTATCCAGAAAACGAAATAAGCCACCAGCATTACCACGCATAGGAACAGCCAGATCACAAACACCTCTTCAGACTTAAAGCCAAACTCCCCCACCAACAGGGGGAACACCATCATCGCCATGGAGCCGTACCGCCCAACCTGCTCCATCATCCGGAGCGGTTTCCAGGTGCATTGATTCTCCATACGGGGAGTGCGATGGTAAAAGATAAGATTGGGAATCATCATCAGCCCGATGATAAGAAGGCCTGTTAAGTTAAGCCAGCCGAACAGCATCGGATCACTCCCCTCTTGGATTCATTATAACATGGAGGCATGAGAAAGTCACCTTAGTTCTTGTCCTCCTGCACTGGCAGGGTGATTCCTCTCCATTCCGGTTTCGTCCGTGCTTCCAGCGCCACACTGCAAAGAAAATTCGCAATGACGGTGCTCCGTTCAAGGGCTTGCCCAAGCGCAGGCCGGAGTAAAACACAGCGTCTCGCAAAAAGCTGGCGGAACTGCTTGCAGGCATCTAATATCTTGGAGGCCGATATATCTCATACCTATGTTTCCGCCAACGTATATTACCGCCGCGTGTTCGGCTGCAAGGCTATATGCTTGCCTCCCTGCGCACGGCAATGCCATTTGCCTTGGGCGCTGTCATAACTCGAGGGGTGCTCTTGGGCAGATAAACTCCCTCGCATTTTCTTGAAATCAGCCGCCATGACAATTCATCCCTTTCGATGCTTACATCTGGGACTTTTCCCACGCCTGCAATACCGCCAGCTGCTCCGGCGTATGGAACCAGTGCTCACCGTTTTCCATAACGGTGAGCATTGCGCTGTGGGCAGCCACGAATTGCTCCACCGTCTCGCGGCTGGTCATGTTGTCTCGCCCTGCATAGAGAATGGACGTAGAGCAGCGCCAGCTTTGCATTGGGTGCTGCCGCTCCCACGTGAGATAGTGCCACGAGAGGGTCTGGCCAAAGTCGGTGACGATCTCGCGTCTGGTTTCCAGTTCCTGTTCGGTGACGTCTGCCCACTGCATCATGTGGTTGATCAGCCGCTCCATATTGACAATGGGAGAGACGAATAGCGCCTTGTGAAGCTCCTCATCCGCGAAAGCCAGCATAGAAAAGTGTGCGCCAATGCTGTTGGCTCTTAGGCTGATACTGGCCCAGCAGGACCTCATGTATTTTAGGATGACTTGTAGCTCAGGCACCACTGTCCACGGGTTGAAACGATTTTCTTCTCCTTTGCGCACCCCGTGCCCCGGCAGGTCGATAGCCAACACCTGGTACCCGGCGGGGCAGGCAATCTCGGCAAAAGCCAAGCCCTCCTCCCTGCACCCGCATTGGCCATGGACAAACAGGTATACCTTCTGGGATGGCTCACCATAGAGCACTGCGGGGATATGGTCAATCATAAATTGTTGTTCCGTCAATTTCAATTCCAGTCCTTTTCGTTCAACTGCCGCAGTACCGCAACGATGTCCTTCAAAATCAGCGGCTGCATGCTGTCCCGATAGCCCGTGAGGTCTGCACCCTCCAGTGTGGCTTTGATCTGAGAGATAAGCCCCGGCTTGGCCGCGCCAATCTCCGGAAGCGCCTTGATGCACTGCCGCGCCGTGATGGGTTTTTCATCCGTGACGTGGGCGAGAAATGCGCCTATCACGGGGTCGAGTTTGCCCGTCCTGTCCCAGCGGGCATTGGCGGAGATAATCTCAATGGCACGGTTTCGCACCAGCGAGTTTTTGTGGGCAAGAAGCGCGATTGCCTCGTCAAAATATACATACCAGCAGTCGCTCCCCTGGCTCTCGCGGACAATCTGATCGGCAAATGCGCAAGCCGAAACCGCGTCTTTGTCGGTAAGGCGGGCAAGGAAATCCGACCGTTCCATCATGCACCAGCTCCTTTCTTTTGGGGTTTCGGCAGCGGCGTGATCGGCGCAAAATTTGCGATGCCCGCAGGCTGCTTACAGACAAATTCGATGTAATCGGCCGTTTTCGCCACGGCGCACCTCGTGCTTTGATCCTGATTCTATTTTAACCATTGTACCGAACCCGAATCGACATTCCGCCACTCCAACAGAAGCAAAAGGAATCGTTCAAGCGTATCAGGCGGCGATCTTGTAGTTTGCGCTTTATTTCCGAGCGGATATGCCGCGGTTCCATGCATTCGCATTGGTCGAAGTGTAATTATAGTATCCGACAAAGCTCATAAATGTCAATGGTTTGAAGATAGCCAACAAGCAGTATTTATGCAGTTACTTTTCAAATGCCATTTTCATTTCTCTTATAAGCAGGGAACCGTACGCACGGCTGTTTTTTGTCGGTTCTTCATAGCATCCGCTATTTGTGGCACACTATATAATACTATGGAGGAATTAAAAATGGATATACGCTTCGATACAGTGTATTACGAGCCAAATGCACTTGACTATGAGCTGGGGCAAATGCTCCGCTCCAAATACGCAAACTTACCTTGGGTGGAAATAGAAAGTCATAACCGTATACCAGAATTGACAGCGGCGGATAACCGGGATTTTCCGAAGCTAAAACGGCATCTTATTGTCGGAGTGAGAAAGACACACCGATATGTGGTAAACCACAAGGTCTCCGACTGGCTGGTACCATATACCTCTTCCGGCTGCCCAGCCATGTGCCTATATTGCTATCTGGTTTGCAATTATAATAAATGTGCGTACCTCCGCCTGTTTGTAAACCGCGAGCAAATGTTGGATAGACTTCTTAAAAAAGATGCCGAGGCCGTTGTGCCTCAGACCTTTGAAATTGGAAGCAACAGCGACCTGGTATTGGAAAATAGCATCACGGATAATTTGCACATTACAATTGAGCGGTTTGCCCGAGAAGGCCGCGGAAACCTGACTTTCCCAACGAAATTTGACATGGTAGATCCGTTGCTTGCGCTTGATCACAAGGGAAAGACGATCTTTCGTATGAGCGTGAATCCCGAAGAGATCATACATCGCGTAGAACTGGGTACATCACCGCTGCGCGCAAGAATCCGCGCACTTAACGATGTAGCAGAAGCCGGATACCGGGTGGGTCTTTTAATTGCGCCAGTGATTCTGCTTCCAGACTGGAAGCGGCTATATGGGGAACTGATTGAGCAGCTGGCAGACGAGTTAAGCGAAAAGGTCAGACAGACTGGGTTTATAGAAATCATACTGATGACGTACAGCTTCATCCAAAATGCCATTAACACGGATGCTTTCCCCAATGCCACACAGCTTTTCAACCGGGAGTCCATGACCGGTCGGGGGCGTGGAAAATACTGCTATCGAAATGATGTACGTGCAGAAGTCGAGTCCTTTTTAAGAAAGGAACTATCGCAGCAACTGCCCTCTATGCCAATATTATATATCTCGTGACTCTACAAATTTAATCCCTATTCCCCAACTGCTTTAAGTATTTTTACAGATATTATAACAAATCCGAATTGCTCCTCTCCCTCAATTTTACGTTCAACATTTTTAAGAGGCTTAAATTGGATATTCAAAGACACACATGAATACAGGAATAGCAAAAGACCGCCGACGAAAGTCAGCGGTCTTTTCAATGGTACGAGTGTTCATAAGGACAAACTTGGAAACCCGCATAGAATAAGGTCTTTCGGCACAAACAAGCGAATATTACAATAAATACTGAAACTCAAACGCCGCCAATCGGGACTGATGGCGGTGTTTTTGTATAGATAAAATATATCAAAGGAGGAATGCTGACAAAATTCCACGCTGGGTCTGACTGAAAAGTTAGGCCCTTTTTTCATGCCATGACAAAGGAGGTAAAAGCCATATGGCAAACGATACTATCAAAACAATGGATGTCAAGGATGGCATCGAGAAAGTACAGGATACAAAGACTTCGGGTCAAGTTGACCCGAAATTGAAAAAGGTAACTGCCCCGGATTTGATTGCTAAAGAGATTCAGCCCTCTGCTGCCACAAAAGAAAATACCCCCAGTGATGTAGTAGTTTCCTTTGACAAAATCAATGAGATTGTTTCCGGGAAACAGGCGGCGGTAAAGGAAGCGGAACAGGCTCCACCCGAAAAACAGGGAGCGGATAAATCGGCTCCCGCCGATAAAAAAGCAGAGCCGGAGAAACCCGGCCCGGAAAAAGCAATGAGCAATGAGTCGAATATGTCTGACAGCAAGCCCAAACCCCGCCAGCCGAAAGCCACCGAAAAAGCGGACAAGAAGCCCTCCCGCCCTGCCAAGCAGGAAAAACAGAACAAAGCCGCCCAAGCGGATAAAACCGCCAAGCAAAAGCAATCGGCGGGAATCGGCGGCGGTTCTGTTTCGGGAAAATTCACAGAACAGCCCAAGCAGGAAACGCTGCCCCCGGCCCCTGTTCAGCCGCCCGAACCGAGGGAGACCCCCCGCTCCGATGAACAGGAACAGATTGTATATATCAGTCTTGCCGAACTTCACCCATTCAAAGGCCACCCTTTTCAAGTCCGCAAAGACAAGGAAATGGCGGCAATGGTGGAAAGCGTCAAGGACAAAGGCATAACGCAAGCCGCTATTGTCCGCCCCCGTGAAGATGGCGGCTATGAAATCGTATCGGGCCACCGCCGCCAGATGGCAAGCGAACTTGCCGGGTTTACCAATATGCCTTGTATTGTCCGCAACCTGACAGACGAACAGGCCATTACGCAGATGGTGGAGGACAATACTACCCAACGTGAAGCCATTTTACCAAGTGAACGGGCCAAAGCCCTGCAAATGCAGTTGGAGGCCATCAAGAAACAGGGCGCACGAACCGGCAACGGGCAGCGTTCCAATGAAGTTGTAGCCGAACGCAACAAAATGACGGTCAAGCAGGTTCAGCGGTATATCAAACTCAATGAGTTGGTTCCTGACCTTATGAAAATGGTGGATGAGAAAAAAATAGCGTTCACCCCCGCTGTGGAGCTTGCGTTCATTGCGCCCAAAAATCAGCGATATATTGCCGTTGCCATTGAGGGCCAGCAGTCGGCTCCCTCACTCTCGCAGGCACAGCGTATGCGGGAGCTTGACGGTAAAAAGCTGTTAAACCCGGATGTTATTGACGGTATTATGCTCGAAGAAAAAAAGGAGGTAGACAAAGTGATTTTATCAAGCCAAGAACTGGGCCAGTATTTCGGCAAGGAAAAAACGCCGAGGGAAATGAAAGACACCATTATGAAGCTGCTTGAGGAAAACAAGGATAAGCTGAAAGACATTTCAGCCCCGGAAAAGAAAGCCGAGCAAGAGAAATAAAACACTTCGGGCCAAGTTGACCCGAAGTTTTCTTTTACGGGGCGTTGCCCCGCACCCCAAAGCTCTAAGGATATAATGTATTCCCCGTCGCCGCTTATTGGGTAGCATAGCCGGGAAAATCCGTCAAGAGCCTGCCGCCGTAGGCGGTGCTTCGCACTCTTGACGGATTTCTCCCGGATATGCTTTAAGGCAGTCAAGCGACGGGGATATATATTCCTTTGAGCCGCCCCCTTTCCATGAGTGGAAAGGGCGGGGGATAGGTTGATTACTTAACGCAACAGAAACGGAGGTGCTTTACCATGAAACGACCATTAGCATATATTACCGCCGCATGGTGCGGCGATCACGATACGGACACCAAACAGGCGGCGCAGTATTGCAGGGCAGTCTATGAAGCAGGCTTTTCGCCCATCTGCCCCCTGCTGTATCTGCCCTTATTTCTCAATACCGCTATTCCGGAGGAACACAAAAGCGGCATTGACATGGGGCGTGACCTGCTTCGCCGCTCTCATGTACTGGTGGTGTGCGGCAATGAGGTTGACGAGGATATGAAAAACGATATTGCCATTGCCGGGCGGCTGAATATCACGGCAACCACGCTGGACGGGATTTTAACCGTGAAAACACAGGGCCGGGCGAAAGACAATGCTTGAAGCTTTTATCACCAATCTTGGGCGGTACAATGAGGGATATTTGGATGGGGAGTATTTGAAGCTCCCCGCCACTACCGAGGAAGTGCAGGGCCTTTTGAAGCGAATCCATGTAGACGGTGTACGGTATGAAGAAATTTTCATTACCGATTATATTACCGGCATTTCGGGTTTGCGTAGCTGCATGGGCGAGAATGAAAGCATTGACGAGCTAAACTATTTGGCGGCATTACTGGACGATATGGAGGAATGGGAAGTCGAAAAGTTTGCCGCCGCCGTGGACTTCGGGGAGTACAACAGCGTACCGGCCCTAATCAACCTTACTCAAAATCTGGATTGCTTCGAGTTTTATTCAGATGTGAACAACGAGGAAGATTTGGGCCGGTACTATATTGAAGAAATATGTACGCTGGAAATCCCGGAGCATTTGCAGAACTATATTGATTATGAAGCCTATGGGCGGGATATGAACTTGGACGAGGACGGGCGCTTTACAGATGGCGGCTATGTGGTGCGGACAGGCGACAGCTTTATCGAGCATTATGGCAGCCGTGGGGATTTACCCGAAGAACACCGGATTTTTGCTTACCCTGAACCGGAAAAATCCATCAAAAAAGCGCTGGAAAGCTACGGTAAGCTGATAGGCGAAACCGTCACCGCCGCCCATGAGCGCCCCCAGCCTGCCAATGCGGAGCGATAACACCACATCGGGACAAGTTGGCCCGATGTTGGGAAAGGAGGTAAAAAGCCTATGGCAAAAACAAAAACCGCCGCCGAGCCGATACTGGACAATGAGCATGTGAAAGAACTCTTAGCGATATTAAAGGAGAACAATTCCCCCTCCACGAAGGATTTTCTTTCGATTCTCAATCAGGTGGGCGCAATGGAAAAACAGCTTAAAACCGCTGTAAAGGAGCTTGCCGCCATGCGGCAGGAATTAAAAATTGCACAGGAGCAAAACCACCCGGTCAAGACCGCTTTGCAAAAGGCAGTCATTGTTATGCAGGGGCAAGTATTGGATTTGCGGGATAAATTAGCGGAGCTAAAACAAAACGTCATAAACGGTTGTAAAAGCGCTGTTGCCGCCTTTAAGGAAAAGGGCATTTCTGCTTTGGATAACGTGGCCCGGTTCTTCAAGGTGCGCCCCATTCTGGAAACCATGCGGGATACTCTTACAAAGGATATTCAGTATGACGATAAGGCTATCGCCAAAATTGAAGCCATCAGCACCGAATACCATCAGACCGGGCGGCATTTGAAAAACATGGGCCGGGCCATGTTTGGCAGAGAAGCTGTACAGGAAGCCAAACAGCCCGGTAAACTGGCAGCGGCCGTATCATATCCGTTCCGGGTCGAGCGTTCCTGTTTTGCCGCTATGCAAAAGAGTGCGGACAAGGCGCTTGGTGCAATATCCCGGCTGGAGGAACGGGCGGCAGAGAAAAAACTGTCAATCCGGGAAGCTCTTGAAACACACAATGAAAAAATTGCACAGGCCAAAAAGGACGCTCCCACCGCAGAGCGGCCCCGCCCTGCCAATGCGGAGCGGTAAACCACTTCGGGCCAAGTTGGCCCGAAGTCCTCCCGCCTGTGGTATTGCCCTATCTGGCAGGAAAGGAGGTTTTTCATGCAGGAAGAAATAGAACGCCGAACCGTTGCCCTATCCGTCAATGCCACAAAGCTGACGGCCCGGGCGTTAGCGAAGATTTTAGGGGCGGTGGGGCGGAAGATCCAAAAGGACTACCAAAAAGGACAGGCCCCACAAGGAAAGCAGAGCGTAAAAAAGCTGATGAACCACGGCGTTTCCACCAAAAGCCTTGATCTTTCCGGGGATACAAAGCTCTTTGACCGTGTGGCCCGGAAATACAATGTAGACTATGCCTTTCATCAGACCGGGCCAAAAAAGTATTTACTTTTCTTTAAGGCAGGACAGGCGGACGCAATTACCGCCTGTTTTGGCGAATACAGCAAGCTGGTACTGAACCGGGGCAAGAGCCGCCCCTCTATTCTGGAACAGCTTAAATCCTTTGCAGACCGGGAGCGCACCAAGCCCCGCCAGCGTGAACGAAAACGGGAGGCGGTGCGGAATGAACGATAAAATCCGAAAATATGTATTGCCGAACATTCCGTACTTGTTTGCACTTTGGTTTTTCCTGAAGCTCGGCACAGCCTACCGAATGGCCCCCGGCGCAGACTTCGGCAATAAGCTGATTGGCATAGTGAAAACCATAGGCCCGGCGTTTGAAACCTTAACGCCGGGCCTTGTACTGTCCGATTGGCTTATTGGCCTTTCCGGGGCCGTAATTCTTCGGCTGGTGGTATGGTATAAAGTGAAAAACGCAAAAAAGTTTCGGAGGGATGTGGAATATGGCTCGGCCCGGTGGGGAACGCAAAAGGACATAAAACCCTTTATCGACCCCAAATTCAGCAACAACGTGATACTGACAGGCACAGAATTTCTCTCAACGAACACACGACCCGTCAATCCCGCCAACGCCCGAAACCTTAATTGCTGTATTATTGGTTCGTCCGGTTCGGGTAAAACAAGGTTTTGGCTGACCCCGAATCTGCTTCAAGCCCATTCTTCCTTTGTCGTGGTTGACCCAAAGGGCGGCATTTTGGGGCAAGTGGGTACATTCCTGCAAAAGCAGGGCTATAAAATCAAGGTATTCAACAGCATAGATTTTTCAAAATCCATGCACTATAACCCCTTGTCATACATCAAAACAGAGAGCGACATTTTGAAGTTTGTAAATGCTCTGATTGAAAATACGAAGGGGGACGGCAAGGAGGGCGACCCATTCTGGACGAAATCAGAAACCCTTTTGTACTGCGCCTTAATCGGCTATATCGTCTTTGAGGGGCCGGAGGAAGAACGCAACATCAATACTCTGGTGGATATGATTAACAGCATGGAAACGAGGGAAGATGATGAAAATTTCAAGAACGCCGTGGACTATATGTTCATGGGCTTGGAGAAGCGAAACCCGCACCACTTCGCCGTAAGGCAATATAAAAAGTTCAAATTAGCAAGCGGCAAGACCACAAAAAGCATACTCATTTCATGTGGAGCCAGATTGGCCCCCTTTGATATTGGAGAGCTTCGGGAGATTACAAGCTATGATGAAATGGAATTAGACCGCATGGGCGACAGGAAAACCGCTACTTTCTTCATCATTAGCGACACGGATACAACGTATAACTTCATAGTTGCCCTTGCCTTTTCGCAGATGTTCAATTTACTTTGCGAACGAGCCGACACAGTACACAGCGGCAGACTGCCCCATCATGTGCGGGTACTGTGGGACGAAGCCGCCAATACGGGACAGGTTCCTCAACTGGAAAAACTGGTTGCCGTTATCCGCTCCCGTGAAATCAGTCTGTGCCTGTTTTTGCAGGCACAGAGCCAACTGAAAGCCTTATACAAAGACCACGCTGAAACCATTATGGGCAATATGGACAGCGTGATTTTTCTTGGTGGACGGGAACATTCCACCATCAAGGAGCTTTCGGAGGTTTTGGGGAAAGAAACCATTTCCATGCAGACGGAAAGCCGAACACGGGGCCAGTCGGAAAGCTACGGACAGAATATGCAGCGGCTTGGCAAAGAGCTTATGACAATGGACGAAATGACCACCATGCCGGGAAACAAGTGTATTCTGCAATTACGAGGATTGCGGCCTTTCCTTTCCCCAAAATATGATTTGAAGAAGCACCCCAATTACGGGCGTACAGCCGAAGCCGACAAGCGCAACGCTTTTGACGCTTCAAAGCTGATAAACCGCCGCATGAAAAAGCTCAACCCCAATGAGCAGTATACCCTTTATGAAGTAAGCGCCGAAGCGGAAGCCGCCGCCATAGACGAGGACATTCTCAACTATGATGATGTGGACGACCCCGAAGCGTTTGCCTGACTTCGGGCCAACTTGGCCCGAAGTGGAAATCACCCGCCAGATTTATACCTGGCGGGTGATTATAACTATCATAAACATTAAAATTAACATGAGATATCAAACTAAATCATTTGCCATTAGCCTAATTTGTTTCTGTAACTCACTTTTCTTTATTCTATATGCACAATATTTTGCCACCCTAGTCTCTCTCCCAGACTTAGCATTTTGTTTGAATGCATAAAAGTTAAACGCTTTATTTTCGAGTGAATGTATCTCATATCTATACGTGTATCCATCTACGCAAAAGATGATATTTCCGTCCGAATCAGATGTGCATGTTCCTCTTATAGATAGTTGTTCTAATGCTCTTCTCATTTCCAAGGCCGTTTGGTATCTGTTTGTTGGATCACAAGCTGTGGCCTTAGATATAATTCTTTTAATCTTATTGGGCACGAATGGCTGATATTTACTATCTATTATTAGTTTTCCAGCTACCACATCTTCTTGAAACTTTATTTGATTCCCTATGAATTCTGCTTTGATTGTAGAAATTCCATTGAATAATCTAAATGCTGTTAATCCAAGCTGATATATGTCAGTGCGCTCATCGTATTTATTTTCGCCAAAAGTTTCTGGAGCTGTATGTGGCAAATAGCATTGTCTGGGTTGCACTGCCTCATGGGTTGGTGAAAAGCATGTTATACCATAATCAGATAAAACAAATTCATTTCGATCTCCAATAAGTATATTATTTGGCTTTATATCACAATGAAAGTAGCCGTTTTCATGCAAATATTCTAGCCCTCTTAGCAAATCTATTAGACACTTTACCGCTAACTTTGTATCCAAGAAGTTGCAACTATTTATAATTGAAACAACAGAACCTTTTTGATATAGCGGCATTGCAATGGTTACTACTGGTTCTGGTGGATTACCGTGTTGTATAATGTCGGCATACCTAATATTAACAACGTTAGGATGCTGCAATTTAGCTCCTATTTGAGCTTCTAACAGACGTTCATCAATAGATGTATTGTTTTGAGGAAGTAATTTTAATGCACATTCTGAATCTAATGATTTGTCATGGGTGCGCCATACTTCACCAAAATTCCCCCCACCTATATATGATAGAAGTTGGAATTTATATATGTTTTCTCCTTTTGTGTACTTCATTTGCGCATCTCCCAAAAGGCCGCCAAAATTGCATCTGCAATAGTATTATTCCAATAATTTTCTGTTCGCCCTACTCTTCTTTCAGCCAACTCTTTAGCTTTTGCCGCTGTAGATGAAATTTGCGAATTCAATCTTCTTTCAATTTGAATTCCATTTTCGATCGCGCAAAGTAATAAAACTGCATCTACATAGGTAGTTTCTCTTTTTGAAGAATTTTCTGTTCCAGCGTATTCATTCATTTTTAGTATTATTTTTTCAATGCCTTCATTTTGCCTAAGTATTCGGTCAACCTCGCTTTTAACCCAATGCAATTTATCTTCCACAGCATCAACGTTTGCTGGATATTTCAGTCTGTTTTCGGTATTTTGATTGACGAAAACAATTTCCCCATTTTCGTTTTTATCTAAAATAGCGTACCTTATTTCTTGAGAAGATGCACGAATACCAATAATAGCCATTGTTCATCACTCCTTTGCTTCTTTAGTTCAGCTATTACACCATGGCGTCACATATTAATAAGCTGTATATTCAATAACCACTTGTTTTGCGCAAGTGGTTATTTTCATTATAAACCAAAACTTCCCACAAAACAACGAGAAAAGAGGTGTTTTTCATGGTTCGTGGGCCGCCTTATCCACTGTATAACCCAATATAGAACTTCGGGCCTAGTTGGCCCAAAGCTGAGCCGCCAGAAATGGCGGTTTTTTTGTACCCGAAAACAAAATGAAAATATGGAGGTAATTGATTATGGGATTTTTTACGAGTGCAGTTAGTACCTTGCAGACCCTTGTTGTTGCGCTTGGTGCGGGCCTTGCCGTATGGGGCGTGATTAACCTTTTGGAAGGTTACGGGTCCGACAATCCCGGCGCGAAATCGCAGGGCATGAAACAGCTTATGGCTGGCGGTGGAATTATCCTTTTAGGTACGACGCTTGTCCCCCTGCTGTCCGGTCTGTTTTAAGAGGTTAGCCTATGGATTTTCTCACCGACTGGATTAACGAATGGATAAAGGGCCTGCTGGTTGACGGTATCATGGACAACTTAGGCGGGCTTTTTGAGAACGTAAACAACCAGATCGGGGAGATTGCGACACAGGTGGGAACCACTCCGGGGGCTTGGAACCCCGGAGTGTTCTCCCTTATCCGCAACCTATCTGAAACGGTTGTTTTGCCGATTGCCGGGATTGTGCTGACCTTTGTTGCCACCTATGAGCTGATACAGCTTATCATTGACCGTAACAATCTGCATGATATTGACACTTGGATTTTCTTCAAGTGGATTTTCAAAACAGCGGTGGCGGTGCTGATACTGTCCAATACCTTTAACATTGTGGTGGCAATATTTGATGTTTCCCAAAGCGTCATCAGTAATGCCGGGGGGATGATTCAAGGCAATACGGCGGTAAACCCTGATATGCTGGACGCTTTTCGTGACGAACTCATGGCAATGGACATTGGCCCCCTGCTTGGCTTGTGGCTTCAATCCTTCCTCATAAAGCTGGTGGTTGTAGCTATCAATATCGTGGTTTTCGTGATTGTCTACGGCAGAATGATTGAAATATATCTGCTTACCAGCTTGGCCCCTATGCCGATGGCAACGATGGTCAACCGGGAAATCGGACATATGGGCCAGAACTATTTGAAATCCCTGTGCGCCGTTGGTATGCAGGGCCTTTTGATTTTGGTTTGCGTGGGGATTTACGCAAAGCTGGTGCAGAGTATCGCCATCAGCGGCGACCCTATCGGGGCCATATGGACACTGATTGGCTATACTGTCCTGCTGTGCTTCACCATGTTCAAGACCGGGGGCGTTGCCAAATCCATTTTTGGTGCGCATTAACCCCACAGGATAACTTCGGGCCAACTTGGCCCGAAGTGGAAAGGAGTTGCATTAACGTGAGTAATGAAAAAAACACCGTTCCGCAGGAAGCGGAACAGCAACCCGAACAAGCAACAATGCCGCTGAAGCTGGACGTTACTGCCCGGCCTATCGAGCCAAAAGGAAACCTTGTGGGCTTTGCCAGTGTCAAGTTCAATGATGCTTTTGTTGTGGAGGATTTCAAGATTTTGCAGAGTGACAAGGGTATATTTGTAGGTATGCCCAGCAAACCGGATAAGACCAGCAAGACCGGCTACCGGGATACGGCAAAGCCGATTACCGCCGAGTTTCGTAAGGAACTAACCAGGGCCGTGATTGCCGCCTACCATGCGGCGGTTGAAAAGTTACAGGCCCGTACCGTCGCCGCTCCTGAAAAACAGTCCATACCGGAACAGCTTGCCGAGAGCAAGAAAAAGGCAGATAAAGATAACGCTACCCGGACTGCTCCCGCAAAAGCCAGCAATACCAAAAGTGCAGAACGGTAACTTCGGGCCAACTTGGCCCGAAGTGGAAAGGAGTTTTTATGTATCAACAGCCTGAAAAATCGCCGTGGGGCAAGGTTCAGCATTGCGAAACCCTTTGCCCCGGCGTGTTTCTTGTAAGCACCGCCAGTCATGGCGGCACAATGTTTTCTAAGGATATGGCGGCGGTTCTCTCTCCCGACGCCCGGAAATGCGGTTTTAATCACAGCGGTTTTCTCTGCTTTGAGGAAGATTCGCAGGAAGATGTGGCTTTCCGGGAGCTTTTGGATAAAAGGCTGTGGGCCGTTCCTGATCGCATTAAGGACAAAGCCGCTTTTGAGGAAAACATCAACAAGTCTATCCGGGAGTATAACCCGGACTATTGGCGTATACGGCAGGCAGGGCTTGAAAAGGCCCCGGCCCGGCAGACTGTTTCTGTCCATAATGCGGAACGCTGATACTTTGAGCCAACTTGGCCCGAAGTATCAGCGTAGAGTTGTAGAGATTTAATTTTTGTTAGGTGCTTCTTCGGCAACGATGTTCCAACTAACACCAAACCTATCTGTTAGTCCCCCATGAAATGTACTATAAAATGTTTCTGTTGGTGGAAGCCAAATATATGCATCAACATTAAGACTATCGAAAATTCTCTGCGCCTCTTTAGCGTTAGGCACCGTTAAAGTGAGTTTTATCATATTGCCCTTAGATACCGGTTCTGCTATTTCATCTGCAAACCAAAAAGTTGTTTCGCAGATTATCATTTCAGCGTGCAGAATCCAGTCGCTAAGATTTTCGGGTGGGGCAACAACCCCAATCGGCACATAGTCACCATAAGGCTGTGACATACGAATGTCTGCATTAAAAGCCGCTTTATAAAACTCTAACGCTTCGCTGCAATTCCCAGCGAACGTAATATAGGGAGTAACCATCGTCAACGCTCCTTCAATTTAAATTCATTAGTATATTGTAACAAAATACTGAAATTGATTCAATTCTTAAAAAGGAGGATTTTCACAATTGGCATATGTAAGCGTACCCAATGATTTATCAAAAGTTAAGACCAAGCTGGCGTTTAACCTCACCAAACGCCAGTTAATCTGCTTCGGAGCTGCGGCGGTAATCGGTATCCCGGCCTATCTGTTCACCCGTACCGCTATCGGCAACACAGGGGCCATGTTCCTGATGATTGCTTTTATGCTCCCTTGCTTTTTCTTCGCCATGTACGAGCGTGACGGGCTTCCCTTTGAAAAGGTAGTGCGAAATATTGTCCGCTCCAAATTCCTGTGGCCCCGTACAAGGCCATATCAGACACAGAATTTCTATGCGTATCTAAGCAACCCCGGAAAGGAGGTTTCACCGAATGGCGCAAAAAGCAAAACGCCCGCCCGTTCCGAACAGGAGGAATAGCCATGGCAAAACGACGCCCGGACGGCGACGGCATGGTGCGCAAGCGGGAGGACGGCCGCTGGGAGGGGCGCATCGTGGTGGGGCACAAGAAGAACGGTGACTCCATCTTCCGCCATGTCTACGCCAAGACGCAGAAAGAGCTGATGGACAAGCTCCACCGCAATATTGAGGACTACCGCGACGCGGAGCTGACCGAGGACAGCCGCATGACGCTTGGCGAGTGGCTGGATCGGTGGATGGCGGAGTACAAGGCGGACACCGTTCGCGCCGGTACCCTGCGCGGTTACCAGAGCATCATCGAGCAGTACATCAAGCCCCAGCTGGGCGACAAGCAGATTTCCCTGATCACCCGGCAGGACGTTCAGCGGATGTACCGGCGGCTCAAAAAGGAGGGGCGCGCCAACGAGCACCCCGAAAAAGGCTCCCAGCTTGCCGACTCCACGGTGCGCGGCGTCCACTGTGTGCTCCACCTGGCCATGCAGGACGCGGTGCAGGCGCACATCATCGCCAAGAACCCGACCGAGGGCGCCACCATCCCCAAGCAGAGCGGCAGCGCCAAGCGGGTGCTGAACGACCGGGAGCTGGACGTGTTCCTTGCCGTCATCGAGGAGGATGAAATCTGGCATGACTTTTTCTACACCGACCTGACCACAGGCTTGCGGCGGGGTGAGATTTGCGGTCTTATGTGGACGGACTTCGATGAAAAGGCTGGTACGTTAAAGGTGAGCCGCACCCTCCACAGCAAGAAGCTGGGCGTATTCTCTCTGGGCGACACCAAAACGGGGATGGGCATGCGAACCATCGTTCTGCCACGGAGCACGGCGGAACTTCTGCGGCGGCGCAGGGAAAACTCCATCAGTCAGTGGATTTTCCCCAACCCCATCAAACCCGAGCTGCCCGTGTCCCCAACTCGGCGTACAGCCGTTTGAAAGCTCTGCTGAAGCAGGCGGGGCTGCCCGACATCCGGTTCCACGATCTGCGCCACACGTTTGCCACCCACGCCCTCGCCAGCGGCGTGGACGCCAAGACTCTCTCCGGTATTCTGGGCCACACCAACGCCAGTTTCACGCTGGACACCTACACTCATGTGACCCAGGATATGCAGAAGACTGCCAGCGGTATCGTAGGCGGCTTTATGGAAGACCTCTTTGGAAAGGAGTTGAAACCGTGGCAAGAAAGCGAAAGAGCGGAGACGGAACCGTAAGACTTCGCAAGGACGGACGCCGGGAGGGGCGGGTTGTCATCGGCTACGACGACAACGGCTACCCCCAGACCAAAAACGTGCTTGCTAAGACAAAAAACGAGTGTCTGGAAAAGCTTCACACACTCAAGGAATCCTGTGGAGGGATGAAGTCCACGGAGCTGCGCCCCGAGATGCCCTTCGGGGACTGGCTCACATACTGGTACGAAAATCACTCCAAGCCGAAGCTCCGCCCCACCACCCAGGCAAATTACGAGAGCCGCATCCGTCTGCACATCGTGCCAGAGATTGGAAAGATCCCGCTGAATAAGTTGACACAAAACGATCTACAGCAATTCTATGCTCGGCTCAAAAAGGCCGGCCGTCTGTGATTTACAGACCAGTACGGCGAGGGGCTGTCCGACCGGATGGTGAGAATGTGCCACGCCACCTGCCGCTCCGCGCTGGAAAAGGCGATGCAGGAGGGGCTCATCCACACCAACCCCGCCATCGGCTGCAAGTTACCGCCCAAGAAGGCGCGGGAGATGCAGGTGCTGGACAAGGACGAGCTCCAGCGGTTTCTCATTCAGGCCCAGGCGGAGGGGTACTATGAACTGTTCCTTCTGGACTTGGCTACGGGTTTACGCCGTGGCGAGCTGATGGCGCTCCAATGGGATGATCTGGACTTCAAGACCGGGGTGCTGAGTGTGAACAAGCAGATTTACAATGTGAAGGGGCAACTGCAACTCACCATGCCGAAAACCAAGACCTCCATCCGCAAGCTGACGCTGCCGACCGCGGTGGTTGCGGTGCTGAAGGAGTACAAAGAAACAGTGGATTCCCGCTGGATGTTCCCGTCCCCGGTGAAGGAGGACTGCCCCATGACCCCCGGCTCGGTACGCAAGCGGCTCCAGCTCATATTGGAACGGGCCGAATGCAAGCATGTGCGGTTTCACGATTTGCGGCACCCATATGTCAAGCACACACCGAAAAATAATTTGAGATTTTTTCAATGTGTATTTATAGATATAGCTCCCATATTAACACATATCTCCAAAAAGCCGAGGGCACAGTTATTGTTATCAGCTACTGTGCCCTCGATTTTAATAGTCGTACTTTTTCCTGATATACCTCGCAACACTATCATAATCACCATATATAAATTTTTCGTTTATGCCCATAAAGTCCAACTCTTTTAATATTTTCTCTTTATCTTCAACAACAATTATGATATCAGGCCAAACGCGCTGATGAGAAAGAATATGAGTGTTATAAAGACTTTCATCATAGGATATATAAGCTTGATAAATAAACAACCCTTGCTGATTTCTCCCTCTTTCAAATGACAATATGGGGGTATACAGAAAATTAGGAATACAGTTGAGCCACCAAACGGTTGCCCCACAATTTGAAGCCTGATTTAAAAATGCTTGAAGCTTTAAAGTGTATTCCAATACGATCAGCTCAATCGTTCCGTATTGGTGTTTAATCTCTGCAACAAGGTCGTTATTCTCCCTGACATATTCATATTTCAGTTCGTTCTTATACTTCCCATCGTTGTATGTGGGGAAGTTGGATTTTTTAGGGGAATATGGCTGCATGTCAACCAAATAATACTGCCAATCGTCCGACAAACGCTTGTAATAGTAATAAAATTTTTCAGGATACTGCTTATAAAAACCTTCAAAGGCCTTGTATAGTCTAACTATAATATTATCCTCGTTCCGCATAAAAAGGTTAAGAAAATTCTTATCTTCATTTTGCGAGAGCAAGTCTGTAATGTCAACCAACGCATCTTCCAGAAGATATACGAATCCTCTTTCCTTTTCAAAGCTTTCATCCGAACTACAAAAAGGCTAGCAGGCAAAGAATAATGCGACTAAAGGTGACCTTGTAAAGTCAATCAGATTTGTAGGTATCCCATGGTGCTGAGCAAAAGCCAAGAAATGATTGCGTTCATCGGGAGAAAGCCTGTGAAATATCTCACGGCTAAACTCGTTTTTCATTTTGATAAATGGATGTTCTCCATTCCTGAGTGCCGATGAAATGGTGTCATGATAATTAGTGGGCTCTCCGCGGAATATGTAGTTTTCATATTGATTGTTTGAAAATAAGGCGATATAATCGGCCAAGCTCTTAACAATAATCTCTTTAGGAACAGGCAATCCTTTCAATTTTCTTTTGGAATATCTCATTGCGGATCGCCTTCCCCGTAAAGAGGCTTCAATTTGTAAAGGCTTTGATTGACAGCATTCAACCAATGCTGCTTATCCCTCACCTGGCCTGATGCAGCGGTCGTATAAGATACAAGCTCGCTATAAACAATCCGTTCATAAGGCTGCATAGTAAGCGTGTTTTTCATAAAATTCAGACGGTCTATAAAAGGCTTCGCTTCCTTTTTATTGCTGGCGTTTACAGCCCGCTGTACCAGTGACTCTATTTTTTCAAATTCTTCGGTTGTCAGTTTTT
Source organism: Oscillibacter sp. GMB15532 (assembly GCF_041020825.1). Lineage (NCBI taxonomy): Bacteria > Bacillati > Bacillota > Clostridia > Eubacteriales > Oscillospiraceae > Oscillibacter > Oscillibacter sp. GMB15532. Next base: position 52,832 of record NZ_JBEVTO010000010.1, on the reverse strand, counting down.
CTCCGTTTCCCATGGTATTCCTCCATACGTTTCTATTTAATTTAGGTTGTAACAATCATATTATACAACTTATTCCTGATTATCACAATCCTCTATAGCATCGGCTTAATAGTAAACACGAGCTGATCAACTCAACAAAAGCAAGTTAAATCAGCCCGTATTTATTATTCTGGATTTAAAAAATCTGCTACCTTCCAGACAGTCTCAATCCGCCTGTCCGGGTACACATAAATCTTATCAATTAACAAGTCCGCCAGCGGTTGCGTTAGGCAATCTGCCCGTTGAACATCCTCTGCGACAACAGCCGCCTTATTCGTACTATCCCTCTTCGCTTGAAGCTGCGCAGTCTTTGCTGATAGGATAGAATAGGCACTCCGCAGGCGGATCAGTTCCGAATCCAACTCGGCTTTTCGGACGTTATGCTGTTCCAGATTGATTTTTTTCAAAATAAGCTGTTCATATAAATGCTGCTTCTCATACTGGCACATGTCAATCTGCCGTTTGTATTCCAACTGCTGCTCACTTTGCAGCCCCAATTCATTGATTTCATGCAGATGGTCGGCATTCAAAAGGATTTGCGCCTGCTTGGAGATCACCTCAAATAACAGCTTTTCTAAATCTTTTTCCTTTACCTCCAGCCGATGGCAGGGAGCCGATGCATCCACCTTGGTGTACCGGCAGACAAAGACCGGTTCCTTTCGCGGAGCTCTCTGCATGGCGTGTCCGCAGCTGCCGCAGATCACCTTGCCCCGGAGAGAATAGCTTCGAGGCTTTTTGTCGCATTTAAAGTGCCGCAGCTTGGTCTGAACCTGGTCATAGACCTCTTTTTCCACAATGGCAGAATGATGGTTCGGGATTTTATACCATTCACTTTCATCCTTGAGCCGGGAGCGTGTTCCTCCGATTTCCCGGAGTGTACGCTTGCCGATCACATAGGTGCCGATATACCGTTCGTCTGTCAGAATACGCAGCACCGTTGACCGCTGCCAGATACCGATGCACCTTGATATGTCATGAAACCCCTTACCCTTAGCGGCGCGATATTCACCGGGGGTGGGGATTTTGTCTGCATACAGTGCTTTTACAATGTCCCCGGCGTGTTTCGCTTCTCGTGCCAACGCAAATATTCTGCGCACCACCGCCGCCGCTTCTTCATCAATGCCAAGCCGTCCATCCGGGCCTTTCCGGTAACCGTAACAGCAAACCCTACTCTGATACTCCCCACGTTTCATTTTTGCGTATTTGGCGCTTTTGGTCTTGCGGGATAAATCCATGCTGTAGTATTCGTGCATCAGGTACTTAAAGGCTACCGCCATTCCGCCCGTATCCTCCTTGTAATCCTTTGTATCGAAACCATCGCTCACGGAAAGGAAGCGGGTGCGGTACAGCGGAAAGACTTTTTCAAGAAAATACCCGGTTTCAATCATGTTGCGGCCAAAGCGGGAAAAATCCTTCACAATAATGCAGTGAATTTTACTCTGACGAACCAATTCCAAAAGCTCCTGCATGGCAGGGCGCTCAAAGTTGACTCCGGAATAGCCGTTATCCACAAACTCCGTGATCTTTACATTTTCCTGCTCCAAAGTGGCAATATGCCGCTGGAGGAGAAGTCTTTGATTGGCAATACTTAAACTGTCTGTTTTCGCATCCTCCAGGGAAAGACGAATATACATGGCAATCACATATTGGTTCATGCTACCGGCCTCCCTTCTGTGTTCGCAAGCAGAGCATTCAGCGAATGTTCCGTTCTCTCTAATTGGTTCAAGCCGCTTTCAAAGCGAAAATCCACCTCGATATGGCGGTCGGAGAATACCCGAATCCGGTCAACCAGCCGGTCAATGAGTGCTGCCGTAATATCCTCTTTGCCTTTAACTCCTGCAATCAGATTGGTCAGGTCGATGTATTCCGCGGCTTGCGATTCCACCTCCCGCAGCCGTCCGGTAAGCTCCTGCATCAGAACTGATTTGCTTTCAATCTTTTCGCCATAATCGGTGCGCATACGCCGATATTCCTCGTCGTTCAAAATGCCGATTACAAGGCTTTCGTAAAGGCTTTTCAGCATTCGCCGGTCCCGGTCAAGCTCCTGTCTCAGGGAATCCAGCCGGGCTTTGACAGCGAGCTGACGCGCCTCCATGTCGGGGCGTTTTCTCTTTAAAATAAGAGCGTTTCCCGCCGCAAGCTCCGCCTGCTTTTGGAGAATGGATAACAATGCGGACACCAGCTCCTTCTCCGGCAGGGAGTAGGGTTCGCAGGAGCCGCGCGCCCTGCGGCTGTTGGAAAGACAATGGAACAAATACACATCCGGGCCGCGTTTGCGCGCGCAGCGCTGCCGGTGCAGGCTGCCGCCGCAGTGCCCGCAGAAGATTTTCCCTTTAAAGAAATTGGGGGTGTAAGGCTTCTTTGGCTTCTGGACGGCTTCCTCCGCAACCTTTTGGCGAAAGATCTGAACCGCTTCAAATATCTCACGGCTGACGATGGCTTCATGGGTATTTTCTATGATAATCCAATCGCTTTCCTCAGCAGGCGCCTGCTTATGGCAGACAGTCTTGGTTTTCCCCTGCACCAAATCGCCGGTGTAGGTGTCACAGGAAAGAATTTTACTGATCGTCCATGTCTGCCAGGCATTTTTCCCGATGAGGTTTTCATGGGCAATCAATCCAGCCGCCTTTTTCGTATGGCTGGGTGTGGGGATGCCTGCCTCATTCAGGCGGCGGGTAATGTCATTCAGGCTTACCTTTTCATACGCCCACTGGAAAATCTGCCTTACCACCGGCGCGGTTGCCTCGTCAAGGATAAGCTGATGGCAGTTATCCGGGCTTTTCAGATAACCATAGGGCGGCCTTGCCCCGACAAACTGTCCTTCCTTCATGCTCTGCCTTTGCTGTGCCTTGATTTTTCGCCCGATATCCAGCGAATAGGCTTCGTTAATCATATTTTTCAGGGGCAGCATAATGCCGTCGCCGGGATTTATATGGGCGGTATCAAAATTGTCATTGATCGAAATGAATCGAACGTTCAGAGAGGGTAAGTATTTTTCAATGTAATAGCCGGTGTCAATGGCGTTTCGGCCAAACCGTGACAGGTCTTTTACTATAATGCAGTTGATGATGCCTTTTTCTGCATCCTCCAGCATTTTTTGAAAGGCAGGGCGATGGAAATTCGTGCCCGTCGTACCGTTGTCGATATAATAATCGTGGAGCCGCAGATCAGAAGAAAGGGAAATATAGCTTTCCAGAATACTTTTCTGTGTTTCCAGAGAATCCCCCCTTTTCTTGTTGTCCTCCACCGAAAGGCGGATGTAGCCGCACGCCCGGTACACCGAGCTTTCACAGGCCTGTTCCGGTATATCAGGCAGGTGTTTTCTGCTTTTTCTTGCCATTATGCCACCACCTTTCCGGAAGCCTTCTCCACAGCCGGGGTATGGTAGACCTCAAGGGCTTTTTCATATTCGGGCTGATAGTTGAAGGTGATTTGAAGCTCGTTTTTGCCTGCAATCCGAATGGACTGAATCAAATGGGAAACCGTCTTCCGGTCAAGCTCTGTCAGCCCCTCAAACTGCTTGAAATGCTCCATCCAGACAAGCCGTTCGCTGGTATGGTTCCTGACATTTTCAAGCTCCTGCCGGAGCGCGGACAGCGCCTGGTTCAGCCGCTTTTCATCCTCAAGGTATTTGGCCTTGAAGGTCTTGTAATCCTCGGGAGAGAGCAGGCCGGTAATCATATTTTCATACAGAGTGGACTTGAATGCAGCGGTCTGTTTCAGCTGGTTCTGGTTTTCCGCAAGCTGTGCCTCCAGCCTGCGCGTCATCCGACTGCTAAGAGCCTCGGTATCGGCATTTTTCAGCACAGCCTCCAGAGAAGCGATGTTGCGGATATGGGCTTTCAGGCTCTCCAGCACACAGGCGGTCAAATCGCTTTCTTTGATGTGGGCGGGCGCTTCGCAGCCACCCTTTTTTCCGACAGGGCAATAATAATAGTGGTAGGTTTTCCCCTTGTACCGGTCGGTTTTGCGGGTCATACGGCTTCCGCAGCAGCCACAGACGAGAATGCCGGAAAAGAGCTGCACCCGGTCACTCCCCGGAGAAGTCCGGGTATCCAGACGCATCAGACGCTGTACCAGGTCAAAATCCCGCTTATGGATGATGGCCTCATGGGCATCCTCTATGCGTACCCACTCATTTTCCGGCTTATCAATTAAATCCTTCAGCTTGTAGTTAAAGGTGCCCTGTTTTCCCTGAATCAGCGCTCCGGTATAGATTTCATCTTTCAGAATGCGAATTACCGTCGTGGCAGACCATCTGGCATCGGCTTTGTCCGCATACCCTTTCTTGGGATGGGGCAGGCCCCGATCTCTTTTATAGCTTAATGGAGAGAGAACACCGGTGCGGTTTAGCTCTTCCGCAATTCTGGCGGCGCTCATGCCGTCCAGCTTCTGCTTGAAAATGCTCTGTACCACGCCTGCCGGATATTCGTCCGGTATAAGCTGATTTTTATTCTCCTCCGATTTTTTATAGCCGTACACGGCACAGGCACCGACATAATCACCGTTACTGCGCTTTACGGACAGGGCGCTGCGGGTTTTTACGGAAATATCGTGACAGTAGGCGTCATTGATGATGCTTTTGACGGATACCACCAAATCATCACCGCTGTCTTTCAGGGTGTCGATATTGTCATTGAGCGCAATAAAACGCACGCCATAGGCGGGGAATATCCGGCGCAGATATCGCCCGGTTTCGATATAATCGCGTCCCAGGCGGGATAAGTCTTTGACGATGACACAATTAACGGTTCCCGCCTCAATTTCCGACATCATTTCCTTAAAGGCCGGACGGTCAAATAAAATGCCGCTCCAGCCATCGTCCACCTTTTCCGACACCACTTCGATATCCGGACTGCTTTCGATGAAGCTGTCCAGAAGTTTGCGCTGATTGGCAACGCTGTCGCTTTCGTTGTCCTTATCGTCGGTGTAGGACAGGCGGATATATTTCACTGCTTTATACTTTGTTTCAGACATGAAAAATCACTCCTTTGAAGAATGGGGGAATTCCCCGCACCGTAAAGGGTGATCATGGTATCGTCGTCAGATTCGGTTTTTCATTCTTTTTCCGATATCCACAGTACCATGGTGCGGAGAAAAAGTCCATTTTGCCGCTTTGTTGCTCATTCGCTGAAAAGTCTTTGCAGACAGTCCTCCAGAGTGACGCCGTTTTCAGCAAAACGGGCCCGGACCGTAAAATCTCCGCATTTGAAATGATAGGGGTCTTTGATCTGCCGAACAAATTCCGCAACCCGTTCTTCTTTCGGAAGGTTCTTATTCACGGTGATTTCCCGGATATCCACTAAATCATGACTGATTGCTTCCATGGCCTGCGCCTCCTTTTTCAAATTTCCGGCATATTCCCAAGTCGGGAATATGTCCACCGATTGGAAAGGAACCGGGCTACGCGAAGTAGTCCGGTTCCTTGTTCTCCTGTAGGAACCGCGCAACGGCGGCAATGTCCTTTGTGACCGGGCAGTCCGGCAGTGCGGCCAACACCCGTTCCCGGTAGGCTCCATGCTCCCGGACGCGGGAATCCAGCAGCGCCACCACGCCGGTGTCGGTTTCCGAGCGGATGAGCCGCCCGAAGCCCTGTTTGAGCTTAATCAGCATTTCCGGCACTACAACGCGGTTTTTGTATTCCTCCATACTGTCGTACAGCGTCCGCTCGTAATCACTGATGGGATCGGGCACTGCAAATGGCAGCTTGGCGATGATAAGCATGGAGAGGATATCGCCGGGCAGGTCAATGCCCTCCCACAGCGCACCGGAGGCGAACAGGACGCCGTTCTTACTTTCGCGGAACCGGTCAATCGCTCTTTCGCCGCCCCGATCCAGCCGCAGCAGCGGAACGGGCAAAGCCTGCCCTGCCAGCAGCCCGTGTACCATATCCATTGCCTTATAGGAAGTAAAGAGAACCGCCGCGTGACCGTGAGAGGCCAGGATCAGGTGCTTTGCTTCCTCGGCAAGGGCATTGATGTACTGTTTGTCCCGGATATCGGGAAAGGGTACAACTTCGCTGATGTACAGCAGTGCGTGCGTTTCGTAGTGAAAGGGAGAGGGCTTGCTGGTTTCCGTCAGGCGGGCAATCGGCAGTCTGTCAAGCCCCAAGACACGGCGGATATGGGTAAAGTCCCCGGAGGCCGACAGGGTGCCGGAGGTCAGAATGATGGGCAGCTTGCGGCTCCAGAGGTCGGCGGCCAGCATTTCATTCAGCTTCTTCGGAATGGCGCAGAGGCTTGTCTGATCCATGCCGCCGCCCCGGTGAACAGGCGGCTTCTCCAGCCAGTAGACCAGCTCGATGTGCTTTTCTAAAACGGCGGCCTGTTCCATGGTACGGTCAAGCTCCCACCGAGCCTGCGCGCATCCGCCCCGGTAGCGAGGAAGGGGTTTACTCTCCAGCAGGGCGGCGCTCAGATCCAGTGCGATTTCCCTGATATTTCGCAGATGCCGGGCCGCTCTGCCGTCAATCACGGTTTTGAAGCGTTCCGCATCGTCCTGTAGTTCCTCCTGGGGAATACACGCGTCCAGCGCACGGAACAGCCGGTGGCTTTGGCGGGTCAGCTTTTTCGCCAGGTCTGTAATCTGCACGCCGCTTTCCCCCTGACGGTAGGTAAAGCCGCGGATTTCTTCCGTAATGGCAGGAATGGCATGGTTATCAAGATGCACACCGTACATCTGCCGGGCGGCGTCCAGAAACTTGTGAGCCTCGTCGATGATAACCGCCTGATAATGAGGGATAAGGGGAGGCTGTCCCTTGGTGCGGTGCAGAAGGTCAGCAAGAAAATAGTTGTGATTGCACACCTGCACGTCAATCTCATTGGATTGCGCCCGCCGCAGGTACTGCTGATAGCGGCAGTATGCAAAGTTTTTACAGTCCTTTGGGCAGCGTCCCGACACACAGATTTTCCGTTTCAGATAGGCGGTCAGCCCCTCCGCGTCGGCAAGGTCGGCGGAACCGGAGGCAAGAAACGGCTCCAGCATCTGCTTTGTGGCATCGTCCGCGTTCTGATAGCAGGTGAGCAGCTTTTTTTCACAGAGATAATGCTCCTTGCCTTTGCGGATCGCGCCTGTAAGTGGCTTTTGAATGATCTTGTGCTCCATAAGAATACCGGACAGCTCCGGCAGGTAATCGCGGGTAACGGCATTTTGCAGGGCGATGCTGGAGGTGGATACCACCACCGGCATATGTGCGCTCTGCGCGTAGCTTTGCTTCGGGTAACTGCCCCGCAGCCAAAAGTCGTTGACGCGCCCCCGCTTGGCAAGCAGTGCGGCAATGAGATAGGCGTGGGTTTTCCCGGTGCCCACCTCAGCCTCGGCCAGCGACACGTTTCGGCGGACGATGGCATTTAAAATGTGTTCGGCAAGCTCGATCTGCTTTTCCCGTATTCCGTAGCCATGGGCCGGAAGCAGGCTGCGGAAGGTATCCTCCATCATTTCAGCAAGCCGGTCATGGAACAGGTTCCTGCCCGGCGGCATCTCCGCACAAAAGCGGCCGGAGCCTGCTATGCCGGAGGCTTTGAGCCTTTCCAGAATTTCCGGAACGCCGGAAAGGGCAAGCTGCCGGGTTCTGCGGCTGATGGTAGCGGAGCGGCCGGTTTCCAGATTGACGGCTTTGTATACATAGCCCTTTCCGGTATCCCGTTCCAGCAGGATGCAGCCATAGGCAAAGAACAAGGCGTCGCCCCGGAAACGGGCGGCAATGTCGGGCGGTATCTCCCGGCTGATTTCCCGTAATATATCGTTGTATGGCGTATTCATAGGTATTCCCCCTGTAAGGGTCTGGCGGCACAGTGGTACGGCGGTGCGGCGCATGGCTCACGATTACACTTGGCGATTCCGCTGCCCTTGGGCATAACGGATCAATGGTGCATGGCCGCCCCGCCGCAGTAGCTCTGCCGCCAAACCAAATCAATTTAAGCGGTAGCTATTTTAAAAAACATCCTATTTGACCACGCTTCCCGGATGTGAGGGGGGCAGCATCGGGCCGTGACGGCAAGTGTCACGCATGAAAGCTCCCCCCGGCCTTTCCCAGCCGGGGCGACGCTTCCCCCGCGCAGCCAATTCGCGGGTTCCGTGAGGAAAAGTATCATTATGGCTCCCGTGCCTTTTGTCTGCCGGTTTCGTCATATGCCGAAAGCGGGCGCTCGCACCTGCTTCTTCATGCTGAAACAGGCGGTCCTGGCGCGCGGCGCGGGAGGTAATGTACCCGATGCTCCGATATGACCGACAGCGTGGCCGGTATTTGTCAAGGAACAGGCGAAAGGCGAAAAGAACCTTTCACCTAATGTCAAAAAAGGAGGGGGGTGACGAGTCACTCTTTAAAAAATTTTTTTAATTTTTTTGAAGCCCATTGTAAACTGTCCCAAACCGCCCGCTGGTGAACTTGTTCCCTTTCCGAAATCTGTCGTATGGACAATCCCTGAAAGAAATGCAGAATAAACCTGCGCCTTTGTGTTTCGGTCAGCTGCCCACTGTCCAGAAGCTGCCGGGCAGCTTTCAATGCCTTGTTTTTCTCGGCATTATGTATCAGCATGGTATCGGGGGGCGGCGCGGAAAGCGGTTCGGTTTCCTCCAGCCCGTTTATAGTCACATCCAGACGGCTTGTCCGATGTTCGTGTACGACTTGCCGGTGATAGATTTCATCCGACAGGGCTTTCAGCTCCCGAAAGTCCTCCGCCGTCTTGCCGGGGTTTTCCGCCAGATAATCCTCTAAAGTGATCTCCAAACGGACACGGTCGGCAAATTTATATACAATCCCCTCACTGTACTTGTTGAGGGCATAATCACTTTCCTTGTAATTTTTCATGTTCCTTTCCTCCGAACTCTGAATTTTTGTGAAATTCAAGGTCCGGAGGGCGGGGAACGACAATGTAAAAGCGTGTTTGCCTGATCGAGAGATAAATTGTAAAAGTATGTAAATACCGGTCGGGGTTTATATTTTCTTGTCGAATAAAAAAAGTCAGCAGATTGCCAATGGCAAAATGCTGACTTTTTTAGAATAGACTTATGAAATTGTATATGTAGAGGGCGGCATAGACGGATTGCACCGTCTTTATCTACACCTCCATGTGAGAGGGCAGTTGTTGTTTTCCATAGAGATACCCCTTTCGCCAGAGCAAGCGAAAGCCGGTATCCCGATATCCCAATAATCCGTCAAAATCCGTAAGAAATAGCAAGGGCGTGCCCTCTGTTTGGAGAGGGCACGCCCTGCGCGGTTTTTGGCAGCCAGGCTATCGTAGCGCTTTATGAAACGCCTTAGACCCTGTAGCTTTGCGCCCACGGTTTTCACCGTGTTTGCCCTTGGCAATATATTCTGTTGTCTTGGTTACTTGGCCTTTCTCACGCCATTTTTATCAACCTCATAACCATCGACCTTGGTCCTCTTGGCAAGAGAGCCGTCGGCATAAAAGTAATACCATTTTCCGTCAATCTGAAGCCATTTGCCAGCAATCATGACACCATGGGTATCAAAATAATAGCGCTTTGAATTTCCGCTCGCTCCAATGTCTTTCCAGCCTGTGACGGCACTGCCGTCTGACGACAGGAAGAACCATTCGCCTTTTGCGTTTTGCTTCCAGCCGCTTGCGAAGGCACCGCCAATGCTGTCAAAACAGTAGACCTTGCCATTAATAGTCTGCCATCCGGTGAGAGCTTTTCCATTTTTAAAGAACATCCACTGGCCAGAATCATTTTTTACCCAGCCCTGCGCAGTATCACTGAAAACCGTCAGCTCCACAAAGCGCCGCAGCACTGCCGAAACCTCGGCACGGGTGGCCGTTCCCTGCGGATCGTAAAAGTTATTGTTTTTGCCTTGGATGATACCCGCCATCTGGATGCGTTTTACGGAAGGAGCCGCCCACGCGCCAATTTTGGTATTGTCAGCAAAGGTGTTCTGTGCGTGAACCTCCGGCAGCTTAAAGCCGATAGACGTGGCATATCTGTCCATCATAACCGCCATCTGCTCACGAGTCACAAGACCGTCCGGGTTGAACTTACCTCCGCCAATACCGACGAGAATATTGTTTTTCACACCCCATTCGATATATCCCATGTAGTAAGCGTCAGCCTTTACGTCAGTGAAGCTCGACTGCTTATAGGCGCTGATGTCGGCATTTGCCAAACGTCCGAGTGCTGTTACAAACATACCCCGTGTCATAGAACCGTTGGGATTGAACGTGGTGGCGCTGGTGCCGGTCATAAGGCCGCGGTTTGCGACAAAGAGAATATCGTCCTTTGCCCAATGACCGGCGATGTCAGTAAAGTTAAAGCTGGCTTTGTAGGCTACGCCGTAAGTGGAGAAGTGGTTGGTGGAAAACACCACCGTTCCGCGCTTTGCATCGTAGCTGGAATCGGTGAGGTAGGTCACTTTGCCTTTTGCGTCCACATAGACGGCGTAGACGTTACCTGCAATCTCACCTTTTTGCAGGGTATAAGGAATCTCCACGCTGACACTGCCCTTGCCAAAATCGGTCACGGATTTTCCGCTGCCGTAGGTTGTCTTAAGGTCATATGCGGGACGGTTGCCGATGGCGGTCTTTGCATCGCCGGTCAGCTTTGCATTGTCCATGCGGGTAGCGGAAAGCTGGACGTCGGCCTTTGCCTGGCGGTTGATCTCCGTCACCGCCGCAAGGTCAATGCCGATGGTAAGATCAGGGCGATCAATAGCAAGCTGAACGCTGGCAATCCTGTTGCCGATGACTTGCTCCTGTGTAGTCTTGGGCAAATTGACTGTCACAGTGTTTGCGTCCTTGCCGCCTGTGGTGACATGAATGACTGCCGTAATATCGCCTGCGTTCACGCCTTTTTTCGCTGCGGCAGCCTTTGCGTCCGCAATGGCGTCGGTGATGTTTTTGTCGGTCAGGCCAACATTGGCGTTGCCCATATTGTCCACCGTGGCCTTGTTTTCCGTGCTGCCGGTGACCGGCTCAGTGGGCTTGGTAGACGGAGAGGTTGTGGAACCGCCGCTATCGGAGCCGCCACCGCCGTTATCACCGTTTGTGGATAGCTTGGCGATAGCTGCGTCGATCCCGATACTGTCGCTCTCTTGGTTAAGTACCAGTTGGAAGGTGCCCCTGATAGAGCCTGTTGCAGAGGTGGTCGCCTGCGTTTTTGTAAATTCATTCGTGTTATCCCATGCCACGGTCACACCATAGAGTGAAGCGGCTTGTGCGACACTTAAAATATCCGCCGCCGTTGTACTGTTGGAGAATGACATCCGGTTGATTGCCGCCATAATCGCTGCCTTGGCTGCGGCAAGCTTTTGCGCGTCGGTAAGACCGGAGATGCTTTTGGTCAGCGTCAAATTCTTGCCAGTAAGATTGGCGGTTGATACCGTAATACCTGTGATTGTGCCGCTGTCATAACCCGTGCAGCTAACCGCGACAGTATAGCTTCCGGCGGGTACTCCGGTAAAGCTGTAGCTGCCGTTTGCCGCCGTTGTCGTGCCGAGTACATTTCCGCCGCCGTCCTTGAGCTGCAAGCTTGCGGGGATACCCGCGCCGGTATCGCTGCCCTTGATCGTTCCACTGATGGTGTAGGCAGGAACGCTGCTTTCCCGAAAGGTAACATTGACCGTCACCCCATATGCGGGCATGGTGAAGCTGCCGTTTGTAACCGTCACTGTTGTGTCTGAATCCCCGGTTTTATAAACCGAAATGGTGTCTAATTCATAACCGCTGCTTGCGGCGGGCGTGACGGTGACCGTCTGCCCCTCTGTCGCGGAGGAAACCTCATTGCCGTTTACCCTCACTGTGAAGCTGCCGTTTGAGGTGTCTTCCTTGGCGATTGCCTTCGCCGCCGCCAGCTTGAGCTGACCGTTTTGCGCAATAACGGCAAAGCCGCTGTTGTCACTGACGAATTTTGAGATGTAAGCGCTGTTGTTAACGGTATTTCCCTCGGTGAACACACCCTCTTGGCGAGTAACCGCATAAGTATTAAAATTTATATTAACGAGGCTTACGCCGATTGCTGTGCTGCATGTGAACGCTTCAGTAATGCCGATAAAAGCAATACCGCTGCCAACACTCATCAGCGCAACATTGTCGCTCGCCGCGCCGACTGTGTTGCCGGAGATATTCACATTACCGGACAGCGTCATCCCTTCGGCAAACACACCGCCGCCCGCGCCGCCTTCGGCTACGGTGTTGCCTGTGATACTGCCGCCGCTCATGGTGAAACTGCCCTCGTTTGCCACGCCGCCGCCGCATGGCATCAAACCGCTGATCAAAATGCAGGAATTACCGGCAATACTTCCTCCCGTCATATTAAATGCGCCCATGTTTGTTATGCCGCCGCCGTTTGCAGCGGTGTTTCCTGTGATATTGCCGCCGGTCATGGTAAAGGTGCCATAAAAACCGATATAAACGCCGCCGCCCGTGCCGTCTTCGGTGCCTTGTCCCCCGGTGATACTGCCTTGACTGGAAACGATGTTTGTGCTGCTGTCACAAAGGGTCAGATTGCCTCTCACGCCAAGGACATTCCTATCCCTGACACTTGTTATATGACTGCCGTCGAGGGTCTTGCCGTTCAGGTCAAGCATGGTGGTCTTGCTCGACGCAAACTCCAGCGTGGCGGCGATGTCCACATTCTCCAAAAGCTGAATGTACGCCGTGCCGCTGCCTAAACCGTTGGCATAGGCCATAGCATCGGTCAGGCTGCCGCTTGTCCAAGCGTCGGAGCCGGGCGGTTGGTCATTGCTCGCGCCGGTGGCAATTCCCCATTGCGCCTGGGGCGCGGGTGAGATTTGGACATACTTATAGCTGTTGCTAAGATCATAAACGGAAGTATTGAGTGTGACGGCAGCCGCGTCCGCGTCCGTTCTATTCTCCGAGGCAATCGCCACAAGCCCTGCGGGATTAAGGTTTTCTAATTGAAGCGCGCGTGTATATCCTGTGGCGGTAACGGTGGAGTTGGAAATCTCAGCCGTGCCGTAGGAAATGCCAATGCTGTTACCTGCTGTGTAACCGCCGTTGGCTGTGACAGTGGCGTTTGTAATGGAAAGGGTTCCGTATGACTGCATGAAGATGCCGCCGACTGTATTGCCGGCCACTCCGGTGGAATCACCCCCTGTGGCGGTCACCGTGCAGTTGCTGATTGTCACGCCGTTATCGCCCCAAATACCGTAGCTGTTCCCTTCGGATGGCGCGCTGGTAACGTCGAGAGAGCTTCCCGCCGCGCCTGTAATGCTTAGCGCTCCATTAAAAATGCAAATTCCGAAAACCTGGGTTTGACCTGTAACATCGCTGATATCAACGATGTTATCCCCAATGAGAGCAATGTTCAAGTCGCCGCTGCTCTTGAAGATACCGCCGCGCCAAGAGGTGTGGCCGTTGTCGGGGGGAGCCTGCAGCGTGGTTATGCGCGCGCCGTTCAGCGTCAGGGTGTTGGTGTCCGCGTCATAAGTGACGGTGGGAGTGTAGGTGTCGCCAAGCACGTTACTTGCGTTTGCACTGGTGACCTCGGTCGTGCCGACCCATATACCGTATTTGGTAGCCGACGGCGCAATTTTGACATACAGTGCGTTGCTGAAAGTTGAATCAGAGGGCATGGCGCTCGCACTTGTGGCATCTGCCCCGGCATATACGGTATAGCCCTCACCTGCGGTGATTGTGCCGCCGCCGCTGCCGCTGGCGCTGATGATGGCCATACCGGCATCACCGCTGCCGCTTACGGCGATCAAGGTAGCCGAGCCGGAAACATCCACATTTCCTTTGATGCCAAAACCGGCTCTGCCATTATCACCACTCTCCCCCAAACTAGCCGTTCCCCCTCTGCCACCTGTAACAGTGAGCGTAGCCGTGCCCGTAACCACGACATCGCCGTAAATACCGGCACCGCCGTCGCTTCCAGAGGTTCCCGCGCTACCGGCGCAGCCGTCACCACCTGTCAGGGAGCTATCCGCAATCACGTTCAAGGCGACTGAATCGCTTGTCACCGTCAGAGCATTTGCGCCGGATATCGTCGCAGATGCTGCTGCCGGCACTCTGATTGTCACGCCGTCAAGGTTCAGCGTCACGTCAGAAGTGCTGACCACGATAGTATTGGAAGTCGAGTCTTTTCCATCTGCCATGCCAACGGTGTATTTCCCCGCTGTGTCAAAGGTAAGCGTATGGCTGGTGTCATTGAATATTGGTGCAGCGCCATCTCCTTCTATGCTGACGGAAAAATCCCCGTAGTCAGCGGGCGCACCCGTACGCAAAGCCATCATGCGGGGCTGTGCGCCTACCGTTACGGTGATTTCAGGCAGGTCGGCGCTGACCGTATAGCCCTCTATTACAGGTGTAAATATATAATCGCCGTTTTCGTTTCCGTCATATTCCGGCTCGGCAGTCCATGTAACCTGAATATCAACGGTCGTTTCCTCCCATTCGCGAGCAGAAGGTTCTTGCTGCCTGATTGTTTCCGTCTCTATGGCAGAACCGGTGGTTGCAACCGTCACGTTACCGGACACAGAACCCCCTTCCTGATTTCCTGAATCCTGAACATTTCCTTCTGCCGTCCCGCTGTCAACAGTCCTCATTGTCCTCACCGTTGCCGTCAGGCTTTCAGGGAGTTCCAAATCCTCAATCTGTGTGCCGGTCGCAACGTTTTTTTCTGTTTCATCCAGCGCCGCAAAAGCTATAATTTCCCCAGCCGTGCCATTCGAAGTATTGACTTCTTCGGCCATAGCCGAAACAGGCAGCAGGGTCAGCACCATGCACACCGAAAGCAGAATGCTCAAAAGTCTTTTTCTCATATCGTTTCTATCCTCCTATTTTGATATTTTTTTCGGCCAATAACATATGCCAACATCCAGAGCACGTGGCTTGTCCAGATGAAAATCCGCATGACGGCAGTACCAGCACTGCCGCAGACCTTCGGGCGTATCGGCTCTTGGCTCAAAGGCCGGGCAACTCTGCTTGGGCCACACATTGCCCTCCGTATTGGGGGCGGGGAGCGGCGCATCCTCACGCCTGCGCTTTTCCATTCCATCACACTCCTTTGTGCTAAAATACATAAGGTTTTCTGTATATTTCAGCTATGAGGATATAATAGAAAAAAGAAAAAATGAGCCTTTACACTTAAAAGACTCATTTTTGCACTTAAAAAAAGAGATTCACTTGAAATTTGCTCTTGACAAACGGAAGATAGCATGATTTCATAAACCTTCGGATTTAGCCGGGTTTTTCTTTGGCTATTGATTTGTCATTTATAAAATAAGAGTGATATGATTCTCATTATCCCCGCTCCATGTATGCTCTTTGGTTAAGCCAATCACCATTCTGATTGACAGCTCATCAGTATGTTCTGTAAATGGATCAAAAGACGGACCTCGATAGGTGATCGCCGCCTCACAGGAGCCGTCCAACTCTGAGACCGCAACCGAAAAACGCAGGGGAAGCACTTTATCGCCACGCCCCAGAAGTGTCTGGAGGCACAGTTCCTCAAACACTAACTGCAGATTGTTGATTTGACGTTGTGACAGAAGCTGTCTGCGGCCAAATTTCTCTATGCCGGTACTGACCTCAATAAAATCGAAGGTGGGCGATGCGATCTCCCGTTCAAAGGTTTTGAGGCGTTTAACGAAGGCACGGGTGCGCTCCCGTTTAGGATGGTCGAAGATCTGTGCCGGGGGACCGTCCTCGTAGATGCCGCCCTCGTCCATGTAAAAGATGCGGGTGGATACATCCCGGGCAAATTTCATCTCGTGGGTGACGATCATCATGGTCAGCCCTTCCCGAGCCAAGGAGCGGATGACTGCCAGTACTTCGCCCACCATGGTGGGGTCCAGTGCCGAAGTAGGTTCATCGAAAAGGATGATTTCCGGCTTCATGGCCAGTGCACGAGCAATAGCCACGCGCTGCTTCTGGCCGCCGGACAGTTCATCCGGGTAGCTGAGCGCCTTTTCAGCAAGTCCCACGGTGGCAAGCAGACGCATTCCCTCGTCATATGACTCCTGTTTGGACAGCTTTAGCAAATCTGTCGGGGCTATCATGACGTTCTCAATCACCGTCAGGTGGGAAAACAGGTTGAAGGACTGGAACACCATCCCCATTTTGCGCCGAATGGCAGGGATATCCGCACCCTTTTCTGTAATGGCTTCTCCGTCCACAAGTATCTCTCCGGCGGTTGGTATCTCCAACAGATTAAGACATCGTAACAGCGTTGACTTTCCCGTACCAGAGGGGCCGATGATGGAAATAACCTCGCCCTTTTCTATTTCTACGTTAACGTCAAAGAAAGGCGTAACATTGGGATATACTTTCTTTAAATGCCGGATGGAAATCATTTCATCATCACTCCTTTCACAATTCGTTTACGACGCTTAGGGTCCAAACTTATTTCCAAACGCGACAGCAGCATGGTCAGGGTATTTGCCACCAGAAAGTAAATGACGGCTGTGGCAATCAGGGGGAAAAACGCCTCAAGTGTGCGGCTTCTGATGATGTCGCTGACCTTGGTGAGATCCTGAATGGCAATATAACCAACCACCGAGGTCATCTTGACCATGGAGATAAACTCGCCTTTGAAAACAGGCAGGAAATGTCTGGCTGCTTGGGGGAAAGTGATCTTTCGGAAGGTCCTGACCTTTGTAAAGCCAAGGGCGTAGGCCGCCTCAATCTGCCCCTTGTCCACCGCGTCGATTCCAGTGCGCATCATCTCGGATACATAGACCCCGAAGTTGACCGCAAAGCCGAGAATCGCAACCAAAACGGCTGAAATGTCCACCTTTCCGAAAATGATGTAGTAAAGGATCATCAGCAGCACCACGATGGGCGTTCCCTGGATTAACCGAATAAAAGCTGCCGCAGGAAGCGAGGCAGCGCGCTTTTTGCTGCGCCGGAGCATACAGATACCAAAGCCCATCAGTGAGCCAAGGAGTCCGGCACAAATAGAGATGAGGACCGTGACCTTAAGGCCGTCCCACACCAGCTTCCAGCGGTTTTCCGTGAGGAAGGTACGGGTAAAGCTGATCTTTAGGTTATCCCAGAAGCTTACTGTCGCTGGTGTGGAAATGGAAGGCGAGGCTTCGGCCACCTTACGTACGACGAAATACAGTCCGCCGTCATAGTAGGATTTGCTCATATCCACCGTCTTCTTACGCTCGTCGGTAATGGACATGCAACCCACGGCGGCGTCCGCCTTGCCGCTTTGGAGCATAGGAATCAGGCCGGAGAAATCCACGCCGGTAAACTCCACCTTGCGGTCAAGCAGCTCGCCGACACGTAGCATCAGCTCCAAATCATAACCCAGCGGCTCGCCGCCCGCGCCGACGTATTCCATCGGCTCCGCGGTGATGTCATGCGCCACCCGCAGGGTTCCATTTGCGCTGGGATAGTCAAGTATTGGAAGAACCTTGACCTTCTCGTCAGCTCCCGTCCACTTTTCCTTCATCGCCTCCAGCGTACCGTCAGCCTTTAACTTTGTGATAGCTTCATTTATCTGGTCGGTCAGGGGGCTATCCTTTTGCAGCGCAACGCCGTAGTGATCCTCCACAATCCGATCGGACAGTACAGCGAGGGAGGGGTTTTGTGAAGCTATCAGCTTCGCCACCGGCTCATCTGCCGGCATGGCCTCTACCTTACCGTTTTTAAGCGCTGCTAGCATATCAGTACGGTTGTTGAAATAACTGTAGGTTACATCCGAAACTGTGCTATTTATCAAAACATCCGCAATGCTGCCAGTCTGACAGGCGATCACCTTCCCTGAGAGCTGACTTAAGGCGGTATATTGAGGTTTATCCATCCCCGTCACGGCATCCTGCCGGCTCACCAGCACCTGGGGATTGGCGAAGTAGGGCTCAGTAAACAACAGTTTTTCCGCCCGCTCAGGGGTGTTGTACATTCCCAGGGCCATATCGGCCTTATTGCTGCCCATAGCTGTGATGACCGCACCCCACTCCATATCAAGATATTCGGCCTGATAACCCAACTCATAGAGGACTCGGTCGATGAGCTCCACATCAAGGCCCGCGTATTGACCATTCATCATAAAAGTGGTCGGCTCCCTCGAGGATACGATAGCCACCTTGATCTTGGGCGCGTTTTCTCGCTTAGGTGTTCGAACGACATCGTAATCGCTTCCGTCAGGCTTAATCCAATGGGAAATGATCTCATCCATGGTGCCGTCAGCTAAGTACTTCTCTACTGCCTCATTTACCTTTTCTGCAAGCTCGGGCTGACTTTTGCTGATTCCCAGACAAAGTTTTTCATCCGTCAGAGCGTCGGAGGCAATTTCCAAGTTTTGATTGCTGCGGATAAAACGCAGTGCACTGGTGTAGTCCATCATGGCATAATCCAGCTTGCCTGCGCCCAGTGCGGCGGTGCTGTCCACATAATTCTTAAAGCTTTGCCTGTCGGCATCAGGGTAGTGTTCTTCGGCATAGACCTCGTTGGTAGAGCCCTCCATCACGCCGATGCGCGCGGTTTCCACCGGTATGCGTTGCCGCTGCGCATCGCTTGCGAATTCCTGTTTGTCTCCGTTTTTCTCACTATCGTCCCGTACCAGCAGAGCTGTTTGGGTCTGATAAAGGGATGTGGAGAAATCCATGGTTTCCCGGCGCTCGGTAGTAGCGTTAAGATTAGCCAGAATGCAGTCAATCGCACCGCTCTCTGCCGCCGAGGGGAACCCGTCATAGTCGTAGGTTTTTATCTCAAGGTCTGCGTTCAAATATAGCGCCAGACGTGCCGCCAGCTCTAAGTCGTAGCCTGTCAGCTCGCTGCCTTGGTAATAGCTGAACGGCTGTACCAGACCCGAGGTACCCACCTTTAGCGTCATCGCGGGATGCTCCGGCTTTGGAATATCCGGCATGGTATCGTCGGCCTTTTCGACCCAGCGCCCAAACATATCGTCCAGGGTGCCGTCGGCGCGCAGTTCGGACAAACAGTCGTTAATTTTCTGTTGCAGGTCTGGTATACCGGAGTTTCTGGAAATGCCGATGGCCACGTCGTCGCTCGCCCCCACGTCGCCGGAGAGCACCTTGACGCCCGTAAGTCCGTTTGCAACGGCAAAGCCCAGCAGATAGCGGTCAAAGGCAAAAGCATCCACTTTACCCTGCTGGACAGCAAGGTAAGCGTCCGGCAGGCTGTTGTAATATTTCATCTTCGCCTTTGGCAGGGCGTTTTCCACCGCGTTTACCGCCGTAGCACCGGAGGGTACGCCGATGGTATAGGCCGTATCATTCATTTGCAAAGCCACGGTGGCGGACTGCTTTGTCCCGGTATTGCAGCCCGCAAGCAGGCTTAATAAAGTTAGCAGGGCAAGCGCAAGCGCGAATACCCTTGGAATTTTCTGTCTCATGGTGAATCACCTTTCTTTGCGTTGGATTTGAGTGTGTACCGGATACCTATTTCTGCGATCCGCCACTGTAAAAAATAATGTCAGCGTCCGCTTTCTCAAGCACCAGCGCACTTTGATGAAAGGTTTCCAGCACCTCATCCATGACAGCCTTCATCTGGTCGTCCGTCGCATTGTAGAAGCAATAGACCAGTGTATCCTCTCTTACCTGCGTACCCGTGGCATCAAACCAATTTCCATTTGCGCGGAAAACGGTGAAGCCTTCCACCTGCGTTTCGCAGATAGCATCCACCTGTGTTTTCATTTCTTCCGTAGGAGCTGTCTGCGTATGGGTAACAGGATTATTCGTCCCCACATAAAGTGTGTACTTGCTCGCTTTTTGCATGGGTTCTCCTGAGAAAGATGCCGTATGAATATGGTCATAGATGAGCCAGCCCGCCAGCGATGCGGAGAGAAGTAGGCTGAATGTCACCAGCACCGCAAGCATTCGGTTTATGTATTTCTTTTCCATAGTGCCTCCTGTTTTTTTATATTCTATCAAAGCAATGCTTTGTTTCCTCCTATGTTACTATCCTCACATATCCTCTTTGCTTTTGCCATAAATCCGCCTTTGTAAATCCCGCATAGCATCATTCCCCGCCGGTGTATCGCGTCATCGCCGTGATTTGTCGCCAGCGCGTCGGCACGGCAGCCACCGCCGCAGGCCAGCTTATGCTCACACTCAAGACATTCTGGGTTGTGATCGGTAATATCGGAAACCTTAATTCCCACAAGAGCGCGGAAATAAGAATCCGGGTCGCCGTAAATTTCGGACAGGCGTGTTTCGGTCAGCTTCGGCAGCCGCTTTTCAACCAGCGTGGACACCCAGCCTATGCAGGGCACAAGTGTACCGTCAGGAAGAATATACGGACGGTTGCGGCACAAACCACAGGAAACGCGCCGCTGGTTAAAGGGGTCTTCCTTATCGTTCTCCCAGAAGGAAAAACCGCCGCCCCGGTACCCTTTTACTACACCCTCCACAAGGTTCAGCCCAAAGGGATTGCCGTCCGTCTTATAGCGCTCCAGCAATTCAAGGTATTCGCCGCAAGTGACCGCCGGAGCGGATGTGACACCGGATACCGCCTCGCCGATGGGGAAGACGAAGCTGACTTTCCATGTGGTTACACCGATGTCCTTCATGAGCTCGTAGGTGTCAAGAACCGTATAAACGCTGTCCGCGTGAAACTTTGAATTAACGAGCAGCGGATATCCTTGCCCGCGTATCATGCGAAATGCCTCTATCGCGATCTTCTCTGAACCGGGGATTCCACGCAGCTCGTCATGGGCTCCCACTCCGTCAAGACTGGAATCGAAGGTCCAGGACAGGTTCCGTTTTTTCATTTCAGCGAAAAAGTCGCCGTTAAGCAGCGTTGCATTTGTGTGAAAGTGCGATATGACCATATCGCGGCGCAGCAGCTCGTCTACCACCTCCCACAGGAACGGTGACATCTGAGGTTCTCCACCGGAGAGCTCCACCTCCATGACACCCGCCTCATCGAATTGGGCAATCATATCAAAAAGCTGGGTTTTTGTCAGGTCTTCATATTTATTGCGTCCCCCGGACATATAGCAGTGCCTGCAGCGCAGGTTACAGTCGCCTGTTATGCTCCAGATCACGCTATGGATATGCCCGTTCGGATGCTTACGGAATTTTTGAACCTCCAGGATGGGCGACGGCAATTGGGAGGCAGAGATAACGCCGTCTTCCAGCATAGTCCGAAGGACTTGACCAATTCTCTCGTCGCTTTCCTCACCGAATTCCGTCACACCATCACAGCATAAAAGTACCGCAAATTCTTCCTGCGACAACATACGCGGTGTTAGTGCATGTGGCCTTGCCAAACAAAAAGGCAGACCATCAAAGCCCCGCAGGCGGTATGGTTCACAAAGCTTGTAATACATTGTCGTTTCCTCCTTTTGCTACATATCTTGTAAAAGGCATGGCATACAGCCACGCCTTTTACAGTCTTGCTTTACGTCCACCCTTTATGATTGAATTTCATAAACGAACATTTAACAATGAAATATCCTAAACCCTAAAGGGTTTCCCGCAGCTGTTACAGAGATACCACCCGGGATTTGTTGGTGATACATCGCAGGAATGAGAGCCACAGTAGGTACAAACAGGATCTACGCAAACTGCGCCGCCGCTTACAATTTCAAGTGCCTCATCCGGGAGTGCCGCTTTGCCGTCGATATAGTCCTGCGCCTCCTGTTCCGTGATATCCTTGCCGAGCTTTTCCTTTGCGAGGGTAATGATTTTTTCTGTTGTCATTGTGATTTTCTCCTCGTTAAACCAATAATTTGTGGTTTTCAGTGTAGCGATTTATTTAAAAATTCTCAATGGGTTTGCTATTTTCCGCAGATTTTAGGACAGAATATGCAGATGATGTTCCCATGCCCATGGCCTTTTCCGGGTTTGCTGTCCGCTGCGGATGCAAAATGGTTTCTCCGTTTTTGAATCAGCCTGCAATTGGGGTATAGCTCCATGCGTACCCACAGGCATGGCAGACATAAGTTCCGTTAGAGCCAATTCCTACGTCAGGTGACTCGCATTGGGGACAGCTTCGTGAGTTACAATTCCCACCGCCGTTTACGATATCAAGGGCCTCGTCCGGGAGAGCCGCTTTTCCGTCGATATAATCCTGTGCTGCCTGTTCCGTGACATCCCTGCCGAGCTTCTCCTTCGCAAGGGCAATTACGTCTTTCGTTGTCATTGTTATTTTCCTCCTAACCTTTCCATCCATGCCCACAGTCATTGCAGGTGTAGTCTGTAATAAAAGATACACTCCCACCGAAAGCAGAATATGTACTGAGATTCACCGAGCCGCATTGCGGGCATTGTATCGGACTTCCACAAGTTGCATTGCTGTGCCCTGCGCCGTTTACAATATCAAGCGCCTCATCCGGGAGTGCCGTTTTGCCGTCTATATAATCCTGTGCCTCTTGTTCTGTGATATTCCTTCCAAGCCTTTCTTTGGCAAGGGTGATAATTTGTTCTGTTGTCATTGTAATTCTCCTCCTATGCTTTTGCTATTTATTGGGTTTCAAATCAACTCATAAATAGGGTATTGCGCCAGTCAAATTCCTTTTTTCGGCTCTCAAAAATCTACAACTTTCAAAAATGTGTACCCACAGTCCTGGCACAGAAACTTATAAACAGAATTTGTTGGGTCGTCTACTAAATTTGTCGAATGGCATAGCGGACATTTTATTGTCAGGCAGTCTCCACCGCCGCTGACGATATCAAGTGCTTCGTCCGGAAGTGCAGTCTTTCCGTCGATATAGTTCTGCGCCTCCTGCTCTGTGATGTCCCTGCCAAGCCTTTCTTTGGCAAGGGTGATGATTTGTTCTGTTGTCATTGTAATTCTCCTTCTTTTATTTTTTCGGCAGACAATACAAGGTTAAAGCACTCTGAACGGGACCAGCTTCTTCGGAAATCAGCGTTTTGCGGTCCTTGTCCAGATAGAGGGCGTAGCCGTCGTCGCAACTCCAGCGAAAGGTCTCGCCCATGGGAATTTCCGCCGTCCGGATAGCACTGTCTTCCATCTGTATGGATACCGTGGCCTTATCAGCATCCAGATATTCCTGTACCGCATCGGTGTGCCGCACCTCTTGGTCATAGAGCATCACACCGGAGGCGATTTTTTCCTCCGAGCCATCGGGACGGCGGAGGGAGAAATCAAGGGACAATACGCGGAAATCATCAGCGGCAAAGACGGTCGTTGTTATCATCTTATCCTCAGTGGTGGCTTTCCAGGTCACGGAGAGCTGGTCGGCATAATCCTGGCTGATGTCCGCCTGAGTTTCACATACCAGATTGCCGTTGACATCGGTGGTCTGGGAGGTAAATTCGCTCCCAGGCACCATAAATAAGTAGCTGCTGACTTGAGACTCTTTTGTGGCGGATATCTTATAGGCGGATTTGCCCTTTTCCCGGGAGAAGGTGAGACTGTCCGTCCCATAGCCGGTATAACCGGGATCGTCTTCCGTGACGCAGCAATTCCCGTCTGCGTCCTTAAAATAGGTCACATGCATGGTGTCTCCACCGATGTAATCCAACTGGGAGTAGGTGATGGTCTTATAGTTTTCCAGCAGGTGAGCCGCCCTATTGACCTCCATTGCCTGATCCATGGTCAGCGCAGATGCTTTCGATGGGCTGAGTGCAGGCGTATTCTGACATCCTGAAAGCAGACCCAGCGTTATCACAAGCGACAAGACCAGAATTATTAATCCTTTTTGTTTCATAGTGCCTCCTCTTTTCATAAGATGGACTTCTTACTTCATTGCGTTTCCTCAAATGCCGTAATCAGCCGGTCAAAGCGCGAGGTGAACGCATCAATGTAGCCGCTGTTCTCAATATCCACCCCGGCGAACCTCAGCATCTCCACGACGTTTCCGCTGTCGCCCGCCTTTAGGAACGCCAGGTAGTCCTCTGCCGCACCCTCTTCACCAGATTGGAGGCGTTCGGCAATGTTGCAGGCGGCAGCGATACCCACAGCATATTGGTAAACATAGAAGCCGTTGTAGAAGTGAGGAATGCGTGCCCAACCGGCAGCGTAAGCATCGGTTACGGCATATTCAGGGCCAAAACAGTCACTAGTTGTTTGCAGCCACAGCTCGTCCAGCTTGTCAGCAGTCAGCGTTCCTCCATTTTCCACCTCCCGTACCATTGTCTCCTGGAAATTAGCAAAGAAGGTCTGGGTGAAAAACGTACTATATAACGTAAACATCTGCTGGGCAGCGTAATATTGCCGCTCTTTCTCCGTCTTGGCATTTTCCATCAGATAATCGGAGAGCAGCAGTTCATTTAAGGTGCTTGTCACCTCGCTGGTCAGACTGCTGACATTCTGGTCATAACTGCTCTCCTGGTTTTGGGAATACATCATATGTACTGCGTGCCCAAGCTCGTGAGCCAAGGCGGAAACACTGCTAAAATTATCGGTATAGTTGAGCAGAATATAGGGGTGCGTACCTGGCACTGATGCAGCAAAAGCTCCGGTAGACTTGTTTTCAGCGGGATAGACATCAATGGCATCGGTCGAAAACATCACCTCCAACTTCGCGGCATAATCCTCACCCAAGGGCTCCAGCGCCTCTTTCACAAGCTTCTGGGCTTCTGCATAGGAGTATGCTGTGCCGGGGTCGTCGGCGATGCTTGCATTTGTCTCAAAATTATAGAGCTCTGTAACGTCCAGAGACTTCTCCAGCAGCGTGAAATACCGTTCCATAGCGGGTCTTGCCTGATCTGCCGCAGACAGGACACTGGAGTAAACTGACATAGGTGTATCCTCCGGTGCTAAGGCAGCCTCCAATGCCGAGCTATACTTATGACTGACGGCACTCTTGGTTACGGCAGTATAATAATTTTGCATATTCTGGGCAAGGGTGTTGCGGAATTGATGGTAAGGCTGCATCATGGCATTGTAATATGCGATGCGAAATTCTTGTGTATAATCCTTGTTATAGGCGGCAGAATAATTATTTTCGTTTGCCTCACGCTCGCTTCCATCCGGAAATCTGATGTTAGAAAAGGTTAGGTCACTGCCTGTAAGAGAGCCATACAAGGAGTATGCTCCATCACGAAGCTGATAGAGCGGCTGTAAAAGCTGCTCCTGTGCCTCCGGCAGCGTATGGGTGCTTTGCGCACGGTCACGGTTGAACCAAGTGAGATATGGCTTCATGCGTGCATCCCCCGCCACCTTATCCAGAAAGTCGCTGCCGTTTGCAAACAGCTCCGGCAATGCAAAAGCCGTATCAGTAGATAATTTAGTAATTAAATTACTTACCCTGCCGGACAGCTCTTTGGCGGTGCTGTCGGATTGATCTTTATACACCTGCAGGCCGGTATAGGCATCTAACCTCCCAGTCAGACGGTTCATTTCATCATAGCCTGTATAATAGCTGATCACACGATCCACCGTGTTCAGCTTGCCGCGCAGTGCAGTAAGCGATTTTATTTGAGTCTCTGCCTGAGAAAATTCCGCTTCAAATGCTTCCTCATCCGGATAAATGGTACTTAAATCCCACGCTATTTCTTGTGGAGTGACAGACTGTTCCGCTGTCGCGCTTGCGTTCTGCGCTTGATTGGAGCCGCAGGCCGTCAGCGACAGTGCCATCGCCAGTACCAGCAGAAATGAACACATTCGTTTCATAAACACTTCCTCCTTTGTAATCAAATTTTCTTTGTCAGTGTCAGGATATTAAGCCCGTCGTGATATTCATATACCACGGTATCCATGGATTTCTTCACCATGAAAATGCCCAACCCACCAATATTGCGATCCTCGGCAGAAAGAGTAGTATCTGGGTCCGGCTTCCCGGTGGGGTCATAAGGGAGGCCATTATCGGCAAAGCGCAATATAATGCGTCCGTCTTCCATGCTCACACCGACAGTAGCATCGTTTGCGCCTGAATATCGGGCGATATTGGAGAAAATCTCATCCACTGCGATGTTTATTTGGGTAATTACTTTCATGGAAATACCCACAGTCTCCAACTCTTGCTCTACAAAGGCAGTAACCTGTTCCATCGACTCCAGTGAGGGAGCTAGCTTCAGTTTTCTCATGCCGGGGCCGTTCTGAGGCATTAACTCAAGGCTTAGCATCGTGATATCGTCAAATTGAGGTGCCTCTCCTACAAAGGCATCAATATCCTCTTTCATGCAGTGCAACAGGGTTTCACAGTTGACCTCCTTGTTTCGGTTCAATGCATCCAGCATCCGACCGGTACCGTAGAGCTCATTGTGAGCGTCAGTAGCCTCAGCCACACCGTCAGTATAAAGGAACAATCGGTCACCAGGCTCCATCTGAAGTTCATATTCCTTATAGCGGGAGCCTTCCATTCCGGCCAGCACGAAGCCGTGCTTGTCCTTCACCAGTTCATAGTCGCCGCCCCTGCGTTTGAGCACCGGATATTCATGTCCTGCATTGGCACAGGTCAGCTTACCAGTGGAAATTTCCAAAATTCCCAGCCAGACCGTAACAAACATCTCAGCCTCGTTGCCCACGCAGAGCTGGTTGTTGACTTTTTCCAGCACATCCCTTGGCGAAAGTCCTGTCTGAGCCACATTCTTGATGAGAGTTTTGGCAATCACCATAAAAAGAGCCGCCGGGACGCCCTTACCGGATACATCGGCCATTACCATAGCCAGTCTGTCATCGTCCACCAGGAAGAAGTCGTAGAAGTCGCCGCCTACCTCCTTAGCGGGAGTCATAGTGGCGTAGATGTCCAATTCAGGTCGTTCGGGGAATGCAGGGAAGATGCTGGGAAGCATACTTGCCTGAATGTGTTTGGCTACGTCAAGCTCCGCCCCGATGCGCTCCTTTTCGGCTGTGACTAACGTTAGGTCGTTGATATATTGTTCAAGGGATAGTGCCATATGATTGAAGGAATCTGCCAGATCACCAATTTCGTCATTGCCAGTAATTTCTGCCCTATATTCCAGATTTCCCCCGCGAATCTCTCCCACATCGTTTCGCAGTGACAGCAATGGCATTGTCAACTGTACAGCAAAACGCCTCGTAAGGATAATAACGATGAAAATGATGACTGCAAAGGATATAACAAAGATCAAAATCGCAGTCAGTATATTCCGGCGCATGGATGCAGCGGTATCATCAGTCATAGTGTTGATGCTCTCGCGTATTTGTGCCACAGGTTCCGTGATATCCGATGCGGGAACATAGATGGCAAGGGTCCAATCCGCAGAGGCAACAGGCGTGTACGCATAATAAATATCAGATGAGGTTAGGGTGACACCGGTATTTCCGCTCAGCAATTTGTCCTTTGCCTCATAAGCGGGAAGAGAGGTATCCTTCAATATATTCTCAAATTCACTCTGCTCCGATGTCATTTGCGGAGAGGCGATGATTCTTCCATTTTTATCAATCAGCATGGCATAAGAGTTTTTTCCGAGGTCGATATCTATAATCGTTTTATTAAGATCAGTGATCAATATATCCATACAGACCACACCAGCGAAACACTTGTCCTCATCGTAGAACGGTGCCGCACAGCTGATGGTAAGGCCTCGTCCGTAAGTGTCGGGATAGGTATCGGTAAAAATGGGTTTCCCGGCTTCCTTTGCGGAAGCATACCAGGATGCATCAAAATAATCGTAATATTCCTCTGCGGCGGCTGTCGTGTCTCCCAAGTCGGATCGACTGTCATAGCTGAGCATAAATCCGCTTTCTGTTCCTATGTAAATTGTTGTGATCATCTCCTTTTCTGCGGTGATGACCGGTTTAAAAACATATTCAAGGTTTCCGAGCAGCATTATTTCATCATGAATATTGTTGAGTGCAATGTCCTTTTTTGCCAGATAACGCTGCATGGTCAGCGCATTTGCATTTTCTTTATCTGGCGGCAACACCTCTACCGGGACAAAATCTGATGAATTATTATAGAGCCTTTCGGCATATGCTGCAAATTGACCGGCATAACTTGAAAATTTGCCAAGCTCCGAATCTGCAAGCTTTGCTTTGCTCGATACAATATCAAGCAAATTCCGTTCCATTTGGGTAAGCAGTGCTTCTGCTCCATTTTTCGCTGCGGTATCTCCCAGAGCCTTTCCTGCCGACAGTACATCACTCTGTATTTTCAACATACTGAAAACGCTTACAATGCTGGTAAGCAGCAATGCCGTAACTGATATTGCAAGAACCATCGTCTGTACTTTTTTTCGGATCGGCCTTCTTTTTTTATCCATTGATCTGTGCCCCCTTATATGACAATGTGGATTTGGTTGATTCCCCGGCGGTATTTGTAAGATGCCCGAAGTGCACGGTGCTTGATCAGCTGGAGTCCGAACCTATCTTCCGATTCTTCATCTTTACCTGCTACAAAGGGATTATAATGTCCGCCCTGATATTCAAACCAAAGAGAAAAACTATCGCTCTCATAAAACCGAATACTGACCGAAGCATCAGGCTGTTCGGCAAGAATCCTGATCATCACTTCTTCAATGCAGTTCTGTATGCCATACAGATTTTTTCTGTCGATTTTATGAAGCAGGAAGTATTCCGCAAGCAGATCATTGAAATTGTCCAGACTGCCCGGATCGGAAGCAACGCTGCCAGAAACATCCGGCAGTATATGCGCCCAGAACGGCAGAATTGGGCTGACACATACAATGGAAGTCAGCAGAATAATTACTGGAATTGCCACAAGCACGCTCATAGAAAGATACGCAATAAAGACCGTTAAAAATGAACCGCCTGTCAGGAATGCAAAGCTGATGCCTCCGCAAATTGCCGAAAGGATCACTGTCAGCACAATATATCTGAAATAATCATTCTTCTTTTTCAAGTGAACGCTGTGTGGTGTTACTCTTCCATGCCACAATAGCCATATTCCCATGCCAAACACCAAAATACTAGTTTCTTCAAACAACAGTTCCGGTAATGCTGCGTCGGTAATGATTGAAGCCAGCATACTGCCAATCAAGCATCCGAGAGTTCCATACCAGCCAAACAACAATCCCAGGGTAGCAGGAAGAAAGTTCTTAATGCCGATAAAAGCACCAAATTCCAGAAATCCAGTCATTCTCACCGATAAATCAAGCAAAAAGTATCCCGCTACGGAACCCAATATCAGCGGAATATGTTTCTCAAAATCAATTTTTTTCACGTGCAAGCCTCCTTTTCACAGCCATCGTAAAAGAGGAGTCCGCAATCAATATTCCTGCTACCATTATGATTGCTCCTGCAAGCTTCCATGAAGTGATTGTCTCAGCTTGTGTACCAAATAATCTTGCAAGAACAGGAGACATCAGCATCGTGATGACAATTTCAGAGGAGAAAATCAAAGAGGTGTTCAGAGCATTGACATATCTTTGGGCGTATATCTGCACAATGCCATACAACCCACGGATAAAAAGGCTGATAAACAGCACACTCCACCAGAATGCCGCATCGGATGGCAGTGACATTGTGATGTTTTTAAGCTTTGCCTCACCAAACCAAAATGCCAGAGCAAAAAGCGCATTGAAAAACATCTGTCCCATGGCAAGGATGGACGGATTCGATTTTGCTGTAAAATCTCCGGTCATAATGATGTATACTGCAACAAAAATATCGGCCGCAACAAGATAAAGGATATGGATATTCAGTACACCTGCAAGGTCTGCATTCATGATCAGAAACAAACCCGCAAGTACTACCCCAATACCAATTAAGTTGGATCGGTTCGGTTTTTTTCTGTAAAGTACAAATGAAATGCCAGGGATAAACACAAAATACGCCGACAGCACGCATGCACTGATGGTAGCGCCTACGCCTGAAGTTCCAAGCAGTACGAAAAGGTTGAATCCAAACAGCTCTGCGGACAAGATCAAGCTTTGCAGAATCTGACTTTTATCGATCCGAAACAGCTCGCCCCAAAATAGGACCAGCATAATACAAAAGCCGATCAGATTCGTAATTGCAAGAAATGCGAAGTTCGAAACGGACTCCGGAACATTGGCAAGAAAAACATACTGGATCGCCGCAAAAAAAGTGATGATAAAAAGTGAAAGATTTGCTTCTGTTTTATTCATTGTTTACCTCGCACAGCAGATATTTTTCAAGTAAGATATCCGGTTGATAGGATAGTTTTGCGCGCCTTAAGCCTTCGACGCCAACATCCTCCTCACGATTGATATACTGGTACTCGCTGCAGCATATTCTCACCAGATCACGGTTCAGCGCCCTATATATATCAGGAATCCTGCGATCACCCTTTTCGATAATCACATCAAAACTGTTCGCCGACAGCGGTACACCATATGCATAACCGCATAGAACATGATCAATATACATTACGATTCCGGTGAGCTCCAGCTCTGAAAAGTTGGAAAGCCCAAGCTGTATTGCAATATTTTCATGCGCAAGCTGAACATCCTCCTCGCCATTCAGCCGGGTTTCAAGCCACATTTTCTGAAACCGCCGGATCTCGTCCAGATGCTTCTCTTCGATTATTTCGATGCGGGTTCTGCTGCCATAGTTGCGATAGAAGGATCTGATATCATACCGTCTGGAGCGCAATTGAGGTCCAGGCAAATTCACCAGCTTGTCATAAGTATAAATGTACTCCGAATAATCACGGAGTGACGTTACCGAAAACTTGCCCGGAAACAGCCTGACTGCAGCATCCTTTGCCGCTGCAGTCAGAGTTTCAAAGCGAACTGTTGCTTCATGAAAATGTGCGTCTTCAAGAATCGCCTCGATTGCGTCCCTAAGCCCACCTTCATTGGAATAGTCTCCCATAGGGAATAGATAGACTCTTTCAGTTTTACTGCTTATGCCGGCACGATGGATAAACAGCCATCCGTCCTTTTCACAGACGGAGTCACAGTATTTGTCCGCCAGACAGAACATGGCAGCAAAGGAGTGCTGGCACGAGCCTTCTCCATACTTGTACAGGTACGGGTTAATTATTTTCTTGTGTTTCAATGTTACAGCTTCAAAATTCATCATATATCTCCATTGGCGGGTGACAATTATTCCGCCTTCCTTTTTATTCCCTATTCCACCGTCAGAATATCGGCAAATCCAGTTACCTCAAACACCTCAAGAATGGTCTCGTTGGCATGGCGGATTACCATTTTTCCCTGTTTATTCATTACCTTCTGAGCGGAGAGCAGCACACGCAGTCCGGCGGAGGAAATATACTCAAGCTCGGCAAAATCCATCACGAGGGAATCCACGCCGGTAAGCGAGGTCTTCAGCTCCGCTTCCAGATGGGGGGCCGTCGTGGTGTCAAGGCGACCGGTCAGAGCCACGGTCAGTTCGGTTGCGTTCAAAGTTTTGTTAATTGTCATTTTCTTTTCCTCCGAATTAAAGTGTTTTGATTACAGTCATTTCCAGCTTATTGTTGCGGACACCGATGGACACATCGTCTGCAAAGTTTGCGATGATGGATTTCTCCATGCCGTCCCATTCGCTTTTGATTTTCTCCTTCGGGGCTGATTCGATATATTGTGAGAGTGTCCACATGGAGACGTACTCGCCGCCCGGGGCGCTCAGCCCATAGGCCCAGACGGAAGCGCTCAATTCCTGCCCGGCCCCGCTTTCCAGTGCCTCCAAAACAGCACCCAGCATTCCTTTAATCCCCTGGTTTGCGGCGTTTTTGCCGCTGCTGCTCATGGAGAGGAAGTGCTGTCTGGCCTCCTCGTTCACCCGCGTTTTTGTACTGATTTGCAGGGCATACCGCCCATTGTCGCGCCTTACCTCAAAATCCAGTGTGCCGGCTCCCAAAAGCTCCTTGCACATGGAGAACATTTCTTCCGTAAGGAGCCGCAGACAGCCGCTGTCTTTGGGGCTGAGCCCGTCCAGCGTGTCGATCTGCGTCAGCGCTTCGCTCATGTTGCTTTCTGTTATTCTGATTTCTTTCATGGTTTGTACCCTTCTATGTAATTTTTCTAATTTCCGTGTTATGGCAGACCGGGCATTCGGGCATCGGGCAGTAGAAGACGGCTCCGCACTTACATTGATAACCGCCTCCGGCAGAGATAGCCTGCCCGGATTCCGCTATGCCGCCCACAGCCGCGTCCAGCTCGTCGTCGGACAGCCTGGGCGATGGCTTGCTGCGTTTCAGACGGCATATCCCGTAATGCGTTTGCTGCTCCGTGTTTTCCCGGAAGTCGGCGTACTTGCAATACCAGCATTCCCGCGCGCTGGTCAGTGCGCCCTTCTGCCGTTCAAAATGCCCGCAGCATCCGGTAGACGTGATAATCGGCCGTCCTGCCTCTGTCATGCCGACGACATCGGGGATGCCTCGTGCAGTCATTGTTTCACACTCCTTTTCAACCTTTTGCCTGTCGAAACAATCGTGGCTGTGAAAGCAAACGCATTAGCCGCAGTTTTGCGGAAACGGATTGGATTTCTGCTCTGTGGGCTTCGCATGGTCCGGCGTGCCTAACATGCCCTCACACGGATTCGTCACAATGCCCACCTGATTTACTAAGCCCCCTGCCGCCTGATCCATCTCCTCGTCGGTGAGGATGTTTTCCTGTTTATCCAAATTCTTATTGTCGGTCATAATCATTTCCCTCCATTTAATTTTTGTTAATCCATGGCGTGTTTACGTTTACTAACCTTTGTTATTCACAGTGATTAAGGACCACACTTCATATTCATAGCCGCATTTTGTACAGCGTGCTAAATTATTTGCGTACACTTTCATCTCCGAGTTGCACTTTGGGCAATAAGGATTCCAATTTCCGCTCGTTCTCATTCCGCCCGCCACGCGATCCAGTTCTTCCTCTTGCAGCGCGTCTGCCTGTTTTTCCAAATTTTTGTCGTTTTCCATGAAAATGACCTCCTTCAATTTTCTTAAAACAATTTAGTTTTACCCTCATTTATATCAATGTTGCCATCAGCCTGCATTCATAGCTGCATTTCGAGCAGTACGCAAAATTGGAAGGAGCACCGTTTATTTCGGCAATGAACATCTCCAATCCGCATTTTGGGCAATGAGGATTAAGACTTCCGTGTGTTCTCATTCCGCCCGCCACGCGATCCAGATCTTCCTCTTTCAGCGCGCCCGCCTGTTTTTCCAAATTTTTGTCGCTTTCCATAAAAACAGCTCCTTTCAATTTTTTATTAAAACAACGTAGTCTTGCCCACGAACTGGGTGTCGTCAAGCCTTTGGCGAGCCACCAGCTCCGCAAAGTAGCCGTCCTTTTGAATCAGCTCGTCATAGCTGCCGTCCTCAATCACCCGCCCGGCATCCAGCACGATAATTCGGTCGCACTCCCTGATCGTGGAGAGCCGGTGGGCAATTACAATACGGGTGCATTTGAGATTCGCCAGGGAATCGGCCACCGTCTTCTGTGTCAGGTTGTCCAGTGCGGAGGTCGCCTCATCGAACATGAGGATACGGGGCTTCGGAGCCACCGCCCTGGCAATCATCAGCCGCTGGCGCTGCCCGCCGGAGACGCCGCCGCTGCCCTCGGAGATCATCGTGTTCATTCCCATGGGCATATCCCGGATATCGTCCGCGATGCCGGAAAGCTCCGCCGCCTCCCACGCCTCGTCCATGGTGAGCCAGGGAGCAGAAATGGTGATGTTGGAGAAAATATCCCCGGAGAAAAGCTTGCCGTTTTGCATTACCACGCCGATGCGCCGCCGCAGGGATTTTAAATCCACGGTGCTTAAATCCTTGCCGTCGTAATAGATCGCGCCCTTCTGCGGTGTCTCAAAGCCCAGCAGCAGCCGCATCAGCGTGGATTTTCCGCATCCGGTCTTTCCCACCAGAGCCACGTACTGGCCGGGGCGGATTTTCAAGGAAAGATTGTCCACAATCATGGGCATACCCTCGGCGTATCGGAAGGAGACATTGTTCAGCTCGATTCCGCCGGAAATGCGGGTGAGCACCTTCTTGCCGTCGGCTATTTCCGGCACTGTCTCCAGAATGGGTTTGACCATCTCCGCCACCGGCTTTATATTGGCCGCTGTCAGGGCAATACCGGAAAGGGAGAGAAACGCACCGCTCACCATGCCGTAGGCCGCATTGAAAGCAAAATAATCCGCCACGGATACCCCGGAACGCACCGCCGTATCGTAAAGCACGATGGCTCCCACCAACGAAATGCCAGTGGAGATTACCGTGTTCAGCTTGAGAAACACGGGCGGGTCATAAGTGAGGCTGGCCTTCTGGCGGTAGAGCGCCGCCCACCTGGAAAAGGCCCGCTTCTCCGCGCCCGAAAGCTTTAGCTTCTGCACACCGTTGATAAAGGAATAGATCAAACCCGATTCTCTGGCAGAAAGCTCCATCGTCTGTTTGGAGCGCTTCATCTGCGCCCAGGTGGACAGCAGCGTAAACAACACCGTCGCCAGTGTGATCGTGATGGCCGGAACCGCCAGTGCCGGAGCATAGGCAAAAATCTGCGTGATATAGATCAGGGAGAACACCGAGGTGAGCCCCGTGGTCAGGATGGCACTCGACAGCATAACACACAGGCTGTTGATACTCTGGGTGCGGCTGCTTAAGTTGCCGGCGCTGTAGTCTTTGAAAAATTCCGCCGGAAGGGACAACACCCGCATCATAGCGGCCGCCTGCACCGCCGTGCCGGTTTTGGTCTGAAGCCGTTCCTGAAGGATTGTTTTCACAGTGTCAGCCAGCAGCCCTGCGATGCCGGTGGCCGCCAGCATCACCGTCACTGCCAGAAAGAGCCGCATATCGCCGCTTTCGATGACGTTTGAGAAGATGATGCTGTTAAGCTTCGGGCCCAGCAATCCAATCAATGTGACTGCCAGAGTGGCGATGCCCACCATGGCGTAATCCGCCGGTGAAAGTATCTGAGCTATGTATAAGAGCAGGTCGCGGATTCCCAGTTTTTTTAGTGGCAGCGGCTTATAAAAGCAGATGCCCTCTGTTTCCAGAAGCAGTGCCGTTTGCCTGTTCAGCTTCACCGCTTTGCCGCTCTGATGGTCGAAAAAAGCGTAACCGGAGAGACCATGGGGCAATAGTGCCACCACCCCGCCAGTTTTGAGTGTCCCGAGGAAGGCGCCGACCGCATCCCGGTACCAGTCGCCCTCCAGATTGACCACCCGGCGCATGACGCCGGAGGGCCGCAGCAAGTATTCCAGCTGTTCGTTAATGTCCCGGAGCTCGTCGGGCAGCTCCGTAGATTTTACGCGGTAGAACTTAAGAATTTCGTCCACCGCATTTTTCGTTTTCTGCCGGTCGTCCGCCTGGGCGCTTTGTGCGCCTCTCCCCATGACGACCCCCGCCATGGAGGCAAAGGCGTCCGCGAAGGCTTCGTCATCCGTCTTGATGCGCTGTTTAATTTGTTCGTCAAACCATCCCATCGTCCTCGCACACTCCTCTCATTCGCTTGCCACCAGCGAGGTATAAATCCCGCCTTTGGCATACAGCTCGTCGTGGGTACCGCGTTCTACTACCTTGCCCTTCTCCATGACCACAATCTCGTCGCAGTCCCGGATGGTGGAGAGCCGGTGGGCGATGACGATACAGGTGATGCCGCGGTTTTTGATGGCGTTCACCACCTCGAACTCCGTCTTGGCGTCCAGCGCGGAGGTGGCTTCATCCATAATGATAATCGTAGGGTCCTGGGCCAGCACTCTGGCAATCTCCAGCCGCTGCCGCTGCCCGCCGGACAAATCCTTGCCGCCCTCCGTCAGTCGGTAAGTGTAGCCGCCGTCCCGACCCATGATGTCCTCATGAAGGCTTGCGTCCCTTGCGGCCAAAATAGCTTCAAAATCCTCGATGGAGCTGTCCCACATCTTGATATTGCCCATGATTGTGTCCTCAAAAAGGATGATGTCCTGATCCACCACCGCAACAGAGCCGGTAAAAACACTGTGGTTGATGTCTTTTATAGGCTTGCCGTCAAATAAAAGCTCGCCGCTCCAAGGTTGGTACAGCCCGGAAATAAGCTTGGAGAGGGTGCTTTTGCCGCAGCCGGAGGGACCGACAAAGGCCACCCGGCTTCCGGGCTTTAAGTGCAGGTCGAAATGTTCAATCAG
Source organism: Oscillibacter sp. GMB15532 (assembly GCF_041020825.1). NCBI lineage: Bacteria > Bacillati > Bacillota > Clostridia > Eubacteriales > Oscillospiraceae > Oscillibacter > Oscillibacter sp. GMB15532. The sequence continues at coordinate 17,004 of NZ_JBEVTO010000010.1, read as the reverse complement.
CGGCACACCCAGGCGGGAGTAGCCGAAGGTCACATCCTTCATTACCACCTCGCCGGAAAGCTTGCCGTATTCGGCGGTTTCATCAAAGCTGCCGTCAAAGTTTACGTCGATGGGGTATTCCATCACATCCTCGATACGCTCCATATTGGTACGCATCTCCTGAATGGTCTGCCCCGCGCCGATGAGGGACTGGGCGGGACCCGTGAAGCCTGTCAGGAAACCCTGAAAAGCCAAAATCATGCCTGCGGTGAACTGCCCCTGAATCGTTAAATATACGCCCAGCATCAGCACGGCGGTGGAGGCAAGGGTAGCCGTCAGCGTAGGAACCAGCCCCAGATAGTGGTTGACATTGGCAAATTTCACCGTCTGAGTGTTCACGCCGGCCTGATAGCCCGCCCATTTTTCAAAAAAGCCATTCTCCGCGCCGCTGGCCTTGATGGTCTCAATCATCTCAATGCCTGCCACGGTGGAACCCGCCAGCTTACCGGCGTCGCGCATCTGTACCCGTGTCACGTTGATCCGCTTCTGTGAAATAATCCGCGCCATGACGAGGTTTATGAGGAGCGAAGCAACGCCCACAGCCGTCAGCAGGACGCTGTAACGCAGCATGGCAGCCAGGTAAAACACCATCATACCCGTCTGGAGCACCAGCGGGGCGAAGGTGGAAATCAGCGCATTGGCAATGCCTTCGTTGAGGGACTGCCGCATGGCAATGTCGCCTGCCATGCGCTGGGAGAAAAACTCCATGGGCATCCGAAGCACATGCCATAAAAACGAAGAGTTGGCCACAATGGCCAGCTTGCCGTTCAGCTTCAGCGTATAGACCGCCTGCACCCATGCCACGACCAGCGATACGGCGGTCAGCAGGGAGAGCCCGAACAGGAAGGGATAAAACCACTCCGGATTTTTGCCGGTGAGCAGCCTGTCCATAAATATCCGGGAAAAGGCCGGGTTGATAATCCCGATCAGCGAAGTAATGGCTGTGGTGAGCACCACAAAGGCCACCGCCGCGCCGGTACCCGCCATGCGCTTTTTAATAAAACTCCAAGTGCTCTTCGGCCTGCCGTCCGGCACGAAGCTTTCACCCGGCTCGAAAAAGATACTGACGCCGGTGAAGGACTTATCGAACTGCTCCATGGATACGCTGTACACCCCTTTGGCAGGGTCATTCAAGTATGCCTTGTCGCCCTTGAAGCCGTCGAGCACCACGAAATGGTTGAAGTTCCAGTGGATGATGCAGGGGAAACGGCCGTTTTCCTTGAGCTTCTCCGGCTCATAACGATAGCCCTGAGCGTTTAAGCCATAGCCCCGCGCCGCTTTGAGGATATTGGAGGCTTTGGAGCCGTCCCTTGAGACACCGCAGTCGGCACGCACCTGTTCCAGCGGTACCCATTTGCCATAATAGGCCAGCACCATGCACAGACTGGCCGCGCCGCACTCCAGCGCCTCCAGCTGCATCACGACGGGAACCTTCGCATATCCCTTTTCAACTGTTTTTTTTAATTTCCTTTTATTCTCTGCCATACGCCACCTCAATTCAGCACGAAGGAGATGGGCGAGATGGTTTCAAGGACAATCTTAGCCGTATATGCGCCGTCCGGAACGGAAATGTCCACCGTTACTGGAACCACCCAGTCGCCCGCTTTCATTCCGCCAAGGTAGAGGGCATAGTCATCGAAGTCACCGGTAATCCTCACAGGAGTATCAGCAATGGAAGTGATGCTGCCCGTGCCGTCTTCTATGCGCACCTCCATGCCGGGTGCGAAGCTTTTCGCCTCCTCTGCAGTGACATAGCAGGTAGCTTTGCCGTCCTGCACCACCGTCACCACGTCTTTTGTGGAGGTTAGTGTGCCGAACACACCCCAGACACAGACACCGATGAGCAGCACGATCACTGTTCCTAAAATCAGCCATACGCCGGGGCGGGAAATTTTTATGTAGTCGTTAAGCTGTTCCGGCGATGACACCCGATCCAAGCTTGCCTTTCGAAAAATAGTGTTACTGCTCATATTGATATCTCCTCTTACTTAAGACCGGGAGTAAGTCCGGCAAGGTACTCGGAACAGTCCGGATTATTGCAGTAAGGAAAGCCTAATGATCCTCGAGAAATAGGCTGCCCGCATACAGAGCATGTACCACAAGATGCGCCGCCGCTTACAAGGTCCAGCGCCTCGTCCGGGATGGCTGTTTTGCCATCGAGATAGTCCTGCGCTTCCTGCTCGGTGATGTCCCGACCAAGCTTTTCTTTCGCCAATGCCATTACCTGTTGTGTTGTCATCATAAAATCCTCCAATCGTTTATTTGCGTTTGTTTAGCGTCCTATCCAAATTTCTTGCATAATCGAGGTTTAGCTGCACTGCCCGCCTGCTCCCTCGACATAGGGGAGATCCCACCTCCCGTAGCCTCCGCTCACGATATCAAGTGCGTCATCGGGAATTTTTACTTTACCGTCGAGATAGTCCTGTGCTTCCTGCTCGGTGATGTCCTTGCCGAGTTTTTCCTTCGCGAGGGCGATAATTTGCTGTATGGTCATACTGATTCCTCCTTGTTTGTTGGTTGGCAAGCTAGATTGCTTACGTGCCGCACTTCTTATATTCCTCCGGGATATGAGGTGGATACATCGTGGCTCCGCCCCCGCTGACAAGGTCCAGCGCCTCGTCGGGGATGGCCGCTTTGCCGTCAATATAGTCCTGTGCTTCCTGTTCAGTGATGTCTTTGCCAAGCTTCTCCTTGGCGATGGTGATGATTTCTTGTGTTGTCATTGTAATTTCCTCCTTATGGTCTCAGTCGGACTTGAAGCTGAATGGTGTTTGGAGTCTACCTGCCAGAAGGCTTGGAAAATCCGCAGTTGAAGCACTTAGTATAAGTAATACCATCTTGTATGTTAGTCGAGCCGCAGCAAGGGCACATTAGGAGTCCGCAATCAAGGCACTTAATATAAGTAATACCCTCGTGTATGTTGGTCGAGCCGCAGCGGGAGCACGTTACATATTTGATGCACCCGCCTCCGCTTACGAGGTCGAGCGCCTCGTCAGGGATGGCCGTTTTGCCATCGAGGTAGTCCTGTGCTTCCTGATCCGAGATGTCCCGCCCAAGCTTTTCTTTGGCGAGGGTGATGATTTCTTGCGTTGTCATTGTGATTCCCTCCCTATAGTTTGAATGTTAATTGGTATTTAATTATTGCAATTTGACTAGCGTTTTCACCTGAAGAGAGATCTGGAATATCCGCAGTCAAGACACTTCGAATAAGTAATACCGTCGTATACATTGGTCGAGCCACAGCTGAAGCACGTTAGGGTCCTGCAGCCACTGCCGCCGCTCACGAGGTCGAGCGCCTCATCAGGGATGGCCGCTTTGCCATCAAGATAATCCTGTGCCTCCTGTTCCGTTATATCTTTGCCAAGCTTTTCTTTGGCGAGGGCGATGATTTCTTGCGTTGTCATAATAATTTCCTCCTAAATTAAAATTTTGTGCTGAATTCCTGCTATTCTTCGTATTCTGTTTCTTCTTTCCCACAATACCGGCACATTTTCCGGGAAGAGGAAACAGTAGCTCCAAATGAAGCTCAGGTTGGAATTTCCTTACTGATATCGATTGATATCGCTCACACGCTCTGGCGGTACCTGGAGCAATTGGGGTTATTGCAGTAAGGAGAGGTATAGATTCCTCCATACGCCAGAGATTGCTGGCATACAGGGCATATGGACTGTATGCCGCAATCCCCTCCGCCGCTCACGATGTCCATTGCCTCGTCGGGGATGGCCGCTTTGCCGTCGAGATAATCCTGCGCCTCCTGTTCGGTAATGTCCTTGCCGAGTTTTTCCTTGGCGATCGTGATTACTTCTTGTGTTGTCATAGTAATTTCCTCCTTTTATCGTTATCTGTTGCGTTTGTTGAATCAACCTGCGCTTCCTGCTCCAGCTCATCTTTGGTCAATTTGTCCGCTTTTTTAGTCTCTGTTCTCCACGTCCATGGTGACTCCTCCCGTGTTTTCTCTTTCATTCTTTGTTTACAGCAATACATGTCATGATCGGCTCTGGATACCAACAGCTCCGGGTCACATAATTCTTTGGAAAATGCTCGTCCTACAGCGACGCTGCAGGAATGCTCTGCTCCCTTGTTATAATCCTCCAAATAACCGGTGAACAGATTTGCACAATACGCCAACTCCTCCTCGGTGCTTTGGGCGAGTAACAGAGTGAATTCATCACCACCGATGCGGTAACCTTTGGCATTTTTGACCTGTGAACACACCAGCCGCAGCACATCTGCCATGCGTTTCAGCAGCGCATCTCCCGACGTATGCCGGTATTTATCATTTATGAATTTCAGATTATTAAGGTCAAAGTAAAGGATACCAAGCCCCGGGATTTTCGCATATTCCCGCTCCAGATCCATCTGAAAGCAGTTGCGGTTGAAAAGACCGGTCAGGGTATCATAAATTGCTTCCTTCGTCAGGCTGGCCATTTCACCCTGTGTTTTCGACAGAACCGTTTGCAGCATGGCTATCTCCTGTACAGTCTCATAGTTCAGGCGCATTACATCATCCATCATATTGACGTTGCCCGCCCTATAGAGGAGGTTGTCCCTGCGGAAAACGAGGTGCTTAATCTTCATCCAGCGTCTGCTCTGCGGCTCATAATAGTCCCAAGCATAGACGCCATCCTGTTCAGAGAGCCTTGGGCAAAAAGGACATGGAGTCTTACGTCCCAGAAACACCTTCCAGCAAGTCTCACCCACGCAGGGCGTTTTTAGTCTCTCCGTAAAATAGGGATTGGCCCAGATGATTTCCTTGCTTATTTCGTTCAATACATACAGTCCCTCTGCACAGCTCATCAATTCCGCACACCATTCATTCGTCACCCTGATTCCTCCTTTCCCAAGTCTATGTTCAGTGTAGCGATTTGTATAAAACACCTCAATGGGTTTGCCATTTTCCGCAGATTTTACGACAGAATATGCAGATGATGTTCCCAAACGTCTTTTCCATCGATTTCTTTTTCTATCTGTTGTCCGCTGCGGATGCAAAACGGTTTCGCCGGTTTGCTTTATTTATGGAACCGCCACAATTCGCCCATCTCCATAAGCCTGCGCATACAAAGACGTGTCTTTTAAATATCCGTCTGACAGAAAATCTGACAGGGCATCGAAGTCCAGTCCCAAATCCGCCTCCAGCACGGGGCAGCCGGCAAACAAGGAATATCCATCACCGCTGTCACGCAGGGTATAGTCAGTGCCCGCCAGGGAATAGGTCTGCGCGGACTCCAATGGCTTGCCGCCAACCATCACACTCTGAACCCTCCGTTCCCCCTCTACACCGCTGAACATACCCGCATCGTCCCATGTAACCGGGGAGGGTATGTCGGTGCGGAAGGTAAAGGTCAGCCCGGAAACCTGCAGAAATCCGCCGTTTTCTTCCGGAATCTTACTGACGGAAAGCTCCAGTGCGTCCAGGAGCTGCTGGCCTGTCACCTCAATCGTGCGCAGATGGTTTCCAAAGGGAAACACGCCCAGCACATCGCCATAGGTAATTTCTCCGGCTCTCAGGCCTGCGCGGATTCCGCCGCCATTCATCACAGCAATATCGGTACCTGCAGCAGCCCGGATTGCATCGACACAGAGATTGCCCAAATTGGTTTCTGCATTCCGTACGATGCGCACTCCGGTCTCCGGATCATCCGTAACCAAATTGTCTTTGACTACCGCCACCGGCTGCGCTAACTGCTGCTCAGACTCAGCCTTCAAGCCGTTGATGTACGCGCTGATATCTGCGTCTTTTTCTGTATAGTCGGAAACAAGACCGGTAGAGAGATTGCCGTCCCGGCCAATCAGCAGGTAGCCGATATGGTTGAGTGCCGTTCCGGTGGAAGAGAGCAGAACACGCTTACCCTCCTTATTCTGAACGCGTTCACACTCCACGACACTATGGGAGTGGCCGTCCAGAACCACATCGATGCCGCTGGTACCCGCAATCATCTCGGTGGAAAGATAGGGAGCAGTGGCCGTATCAATTCCCAGGTGGGTCAGCGCAACCACGTAATCCGCGCCGTCTTTTTTAGCGGCATCCACCGTCTGTTGGACCGCATCCCAGAGCTTCTTTCCGCTTTGATCCTGTAAAAAGGAGTAGTTGTAATTTCCGTTTTCATCCATGAAATAGGCGGGTCTGCTGGAGGTTAGCGTCTTAGGTGTGGAAACACCCACAAAGGCAATCTTGATTCCATCGCGTTCCACAATGATATAGGGCTGATAAACCGGCTTCTCAGTCACCCCATCCACAAAATTAAGGGACAGGAACGGGAACTTGGCCTGCTCCGACAGCGTACGCAGAGCATCCTGTCCATAGTCGAATTCATGGTTGCCCAGCGTCATGGCGCAGTAGCCCAGCTGATTCATAATTTCAATAGGAATGGACCCCTTCGACATCGAGCCGAGGGGCGCACCCTGAATGGCATCCCCGGTGTCCACCAGCAGCACCTGGGTGCCCTGTGTCTCCAGCTCCGTTTTAAATGATGCCAGTCCCGCATAGCCGATATTTTCGTCTACCGCACAATGGACGTCCCCCGTGTAGAGTACGGCAATGTCTGCGGTCCGCTCTGATTTTCCCGTCCCGCCACAACCAGCCAAAGTCAGAAAAAGTGCCGCCAGTACGATCATTATTAATATATAAGAGAGGTTGTTTCGTCGTTTCATATTTCTTTTCTCCATTCCAGATTCTATATTCTTCTCAGGGAGACGGTTACGTGGGATTCACCACAATAAAACACTTATCATGCACATGATTCTCCGAAAAAAGAGGTATCCTTTTCTTCAGCACAGCTCAAGCCCTTCTCCTAATTTCCGATTTCTCAAAGGGGCATTGTTTCATGCGGCAATGTCCTTTCTCCAATCGGTAACGCAACGGTCAGACGGAATTTCTGATGAGTATACTCAATCTCCACATAACCACCCGTGCTTTCGGCAGCCTTGCGTATACCGAGTAGACCATAGCCGTGGAGGGCTCCTGATTTAGTGGTTCGGTAGTTCGGATTCAAATGGCCGTCGTAACCGTTTTCCACCACCAGCAGCAACGTACCCTGCACTGTTCGCCCTTCCATTCTAAGCTGCCGCAGCTCGCCCGGCGCGTTTAAGGCAGCCTCGTAAGCGTTTTGCAGGGCATTTCCCAGAATAAGTCCCAACCGCGTCTTGTCGTGCAGCGCGTCCTCGTCGTACCTGATATCGGAGATCATCGTAATCCCGCCGTCCCTGCACAGCTGTGCATACTTGCGAAGAAATCCCTTGGTAAGCCGATTTTTTCCGTCCAGCGGCGCCTGCGGCAGTTCCCCGGAGAGCTCCATTATGTAACCCTTTGCGCCGTCTAAGTCGTTTTCCTCCAGCAGGGCAGAGAGTACGGCCAGATGGTGCTTTAAATCGTGGCGCATTTTCCGGATTTGTTCCATACTGTCCAGATCAGCCCGGTGTTCCTGCTCTATCAACTCAATTTGCGCTTTTACGCCGTCCATCGAGAGGCGCAGCAGCTCATCGTAAAGCTTCAAATTGGATTCCTCTGCCCGCATTTCAGAATGAACCGCAAACTTTTGTCTGAAGCGGCGGATGCCCTCCCATATCCCCACGGTCATAGCGATCCACCTACCCCCGCCACGGATTTCAAATAATCATAATAACGCTTGCGAAGCTCTGGAAAATCCCGCTTGCGAATTAGTACCGGACGGTCAAGGCTCGTGATAAAGGTCTCATTCTCCAATCTGCAGACGTAGCGAAGATTGACGAGATAGCTCTGGTGACAGCGCAGAAAAGAGGAGCCTTTCAGACGCTGCTCCACGGTATCCAGCTTCTCCCGCACCCGTGCGCTGGTTCCGTCCCGGAGGTGAAGGGTAACGTTTTTAAGGTCGCTCTCAGCAAATACGATGTCCTCCTGCACAAAGAGACGGCCGGCCAGAAAAATGCTGCGGGGCTGGTAACCTTGGAGGAACCTCTGCATCAAGGCTTTCAGCTTGCCCTGCGGGACAGGCTTGAGCAGATAGGAAAACGCCTCCACTTCATAGCTTTGTACCGCAAAGTCCGGAGAGGAAGTGAGAAAGACAATGGGTGCCGCAACCCTTCTGGCCCTTAAAACCCTGGCTACATCGAAGCCGTTGGAACGCTCCATGTAAATATCGAGGAAAAAGAGCTCTACTTCGGAGAGGAGTTCCGGTTCCATGGCGAGCAGAAGCTCACCGTCCTCTATTAAATCGATTTCGGCACCCAAGCCGTTTTCGACTGAAAATGCCTGTAAAGCCTGACACAGCGATTTTCTGTCATGAGCGCTGTCATCGCAAATAGCAATGTGCATCGATAACTCCTCCTTCCCGTTTGAATTTTCTACCATCTTATCTTGATATCTTTTTCGGCCAATAGCATACGCCCACATCCAATGAGCGTGGCCTGTCCAGATGAAAGTCGGCGCACCGGCAGTACCAGCACTGCCGCAGTCCCTCGGGCGCGCCGGCCCTCGGCTCAAAGACCGGGCAAACCTGCTTGGGCCACACATTTCCCTCTGTATTGGGGGCAAGGAGCGGCACATCCTCACGCCTGCGCTTTTCCATTCCATCACGCTCCTTCCGGCAAGAGCACAAGCGACATCCCGAAGCATTCGGAATGTCGCTTGTGCTTGAGTATCATATCCGAATTTTAATTACCAAGACTCTTGATGGCATCAATTATGGGGAGCAGCCGGTCTGTTGCAATTCCCTCCAGCTCTGTGACAGGAATATCAAACAGCCAATAGTCTCCGCTTGCATGGTTTTCACCCTCGCACCATACATTTAAGTTACCGCCATCGCCAAAGTAAAACTGAGTTGCAAAGCCTTCTGCGTCGATGCTTTCCGCAAGCTTTTGATAGGCCGCTGTTTTAACTTCTTCGGGCACTCCACCCTCGACTCCCGCCGCTGCAAAACCAAATTTTTTGTCTAATATCAACTGCTTAAATGCGGCTTTGTCCTTTATAAAGCCCCATAGATTTTCTGAATCCGTTTCACCCGTAGCTAAGCTGAAAAGCTGGGTGCGTATGGAGCTAACCGGGTATGCCGCTCCCGCCGTATACGCCGTGTCGTAGGTTCTAAGGCTCAGCAAATCGCCGTCCAGCACTTCAAAAACAGGCATAATATCGTAAGTGGTATCTTTTTCGGAAGAAGAGGCTGGTGCAAGGCAAAACTCTTTCATCGCCTGATTCAGCTTTTCCTGCACAGTCGTATCGTTTAAGCCGCTTACCTCTACATAGCGTGCCTGTGTGTTTTCATCGCCGTAATTTTCAAGCGCTTTGGTATCAAAGGACACATTGTCCGATGAATCTGCGGAGGATGCCGCTTCGGCTTCTGCTGCTTTGCTGACACTAGCGGCTATATCCGTCAAAGAGCCGTCCTCGTTGTACATATACAGTGCGGGGGTGGTTTTCTCGCCGGTGGTAATGACGGCAAAGGTACGGGTAGCATCCGGATAGTCGGTGTTATGGTCAATCCATGTGCCCTCGTTAATGTAGTATTTTCCGTTGTCCATAGCACGATATGAGGGTACATGTGTATGACCGAACACTACCACGTCCACGTTTTCGTCCGGATTTTCCAGATACTGCGCCTTTGCCTGTCTGAAATAGTACTCCCAGTCCACGGCTCCGGCGACTGCTTCAACAAAGCTGTTGGGAACCTTGACCTGATTGACTCTCTGACGTTCCGCCCATGTGCGCTGAATATTCTTGAACAACACCGGCGCGGAAATAGTTCCGTCCGCCTGCTGGGCAGGATAAAAGTCCAGATAAGTATAGGAATCGTCAAAGCCATCCATGTGCATATCAAATATTTTTTCCTCAAGACCTTCGTTGGGTGTCATTCTTGTGGAAATACTTTTAAGGAGCGAATAATACAGATAAGCACCATACTGGTCAGCATCGGATTTGTCGGGAACCGTTGTTACCACAGGTAAATTCTTTTCTACTTTGGGGCGCCCCTCCAATACCCATGTAGCGGCATAACGTGCGTAAAAATAGCCAGCCGGCAGCATGGTATCGTTATTACCCACCAACTCTGCGTTGGTTACTGTATCCGGTGCTGAAAATACATCGTAACGGTGGCCGTGCTCAATTGCAATTTCGTTTCGGTCTCCTGTGTAATAGGTTCCCAGCCCTTTGGCATCCCGAACCTGTACAATTTTGGGGATTGCCTCCTGTAAAACTGCATCCCCCTGCGTCATATCGTGATTGCCAGGTATGTAGACCAGCTTGATTCCGCTGTCAGCTACTTTGTTCAGTTCATCAATGACCCCCTGATTGTTGGCAATGACGTCCTTGTAAAATTGTTGCACATCGGTATAGCTGGGGTAATCCACCGGCAGAAACCATTCATCCAGAAAATCACCGTCGATGACCAGCTCCCGCACATCCTTTGTGCTTTGCAGCCGCTTTAAGAAATCAATCAATATTGGACGGTTCGCCACATTTTCGGCATACTTGTCATCCACTCCGATGTGAACATCGCTTATGACCACAATCTTGTTTCTTGTACTCCCAGCCTCCCACAAAGCAGACGCACTGCTTTTTTGCGCACAGCCGCTTGTGAACAGAGCCAAAGAAATGACCATACTGGACGCCAGCAGCAATGAGAGAATTTTTGCTTTCATATTCGTTTCCTCCTACAAGTTGATATTTTTAAAATTTCTATTGTGAGAATATCCCGAAAAGCAAAAAAAATGAGCCTTTACACTTAAAAGGCTCATTTTTACACTTAAAAAAAGCTATTCACTTAAAATTTGCTCTTGACAAACAGGAAGCAGAGTGATTTTACACCAAAATGCGTACACGAAAAATACCTTTTTCGATTTTATACAGCAGTTCGCCATCATACTTTTTCACAAAGGCAATCACGCCTTTGCTGCCGATTCCATGTCCTTCTTCACGTGCAATCGGATAACCACTTTCATTCAATACGGTATCCTCCGTGCAGGGATTTTCCATTTCCAGCAACAGCCGTCCCACGCTCCGGCAGGTAAAGCGGAGATATGGAGAACAATTTTGCGGCAGCTTTCCACAGGCACGGATTACATTTTCCAAAAGGTTTGAAACCACCATGGAAAGCTCTAAGGAGTCCACAGTCAGGTCTCTTGGAATATCCAGTTCAATCTCTGTGGATATACCCGCCTGATCCGCAAGCCCTGCATAGTGGCAGACGGCGGCATTTACAGCTGGATTTTCACAATAAACCTTACTGATCTTGTGTGCCGTTTGATTTTGATTTTTTAGCAAAACAACCGCTTCATCGCTTTTTTTCTGCTCCAAAAGCTCCAGAAGCACATTGTTGAAGTGACGGCGGTCATGCGCAGCGCGGCTGTTCTGGGCCGATACTTCCTCCATCAACTCCAACCGCTGCGACATATTGCCAGCGGCCAGTTGCAGGTACTCCCGTTCCGCCTGCATTTTTCGGTTTTCCTCTTTGACCCGAAACTCTCTCTGAAGATTCTTAAGAGAAAGTAAAATGGAACCATAGGAGGCAAGTCCAATAAAAATCACCAAAAGCAGTGGTATGGCCTGTTCGGTCAGCATCGCCACAACGTCATTCGCAGTTAGAACATAATAGTTGAAGGTAATGTAAAGTCCCAAGGCCACGGCAAAATATGCCGTCCAATGCTCCACCGCCTGTCGATACAGCGGACGCACATAACGCCATAAAACCAGCAGAAAAGCACCAAACAGAAGTATGCGCAGCAATGAATTCGCATAGGGAGGATAAGGTAAATGTCTTGAGCCCTGGAAGCTTAAAATAATTACGGTATCGCTTATATTTTGAACGGTAATATACGAAAACAGCCACTGCATAAAGTTGTCCTTGAACATTGGACGCACCGCAAAACAAAGCACCGCAAACAGGATAATATCAAGCTTTGAAAGCAGTGTCAGGTTTCCGCTGACATAGCAGTAAATAGCGGTACCTAAATCGGCAGCAAGAACACCGAGCATGGTCAGCAGCGTGGCTTTTTTAGAATACTTCGGCTGCAAAAGGGATGTCATCAGCAGGACATTGGCAGTAGTTGAAATGATTGCTCGTAACAGGTCTGGTATGAGTTCAGTCATCACTGCGCCTCCTTGCCATAAGATAGTCCATATAAGTATCCCGTACAGCCGCATATTGCTTAACGGCAATGGGAATCATCTTGCCGTCGCATAATGTAAAGCTATCCTTGGCAAAGCGCTCCACCCGCCGCAGATTGACCACAAATGAAGTATGACATTGCAAAAAATGCCTGTCCTTCAAAATAAGTGAGGTGTATTCCGTAAAATTCTCTCGAATCGTTCGGCTTTGCACCTTCTCTCCGTTTGACAGCCAAAATAAGACTGCATGATTACTATACTCACAGCATAAGATTTCTGACAGTTTTATTACCCGTAAGCTATCCGCAGTTTTAACCGCAAAAGTCTGTTCCTCGGCAAGGTCTGCCTTTGAGATGGCGAGGGTCAATGTATCAAACAGCGTCTGCTTTTCGACGGGCTTCACAAGATAATTGATAGGACTTGCGGCATAGGCCTGCAAAGCAAACTGCGGCTCGGTAGTGGCATAAATAATTTGCGCTTCACGGTCAAGACGTCGAATTTCCTTGCCAAGCTCAATGCCGCTGACCATAGGCATAACAATATCCAATATGTAAAGATGGAAACTTTCGGACTCAATGGCGGTGAGCAATTGATCTGGGTGAGAAAAGCTTCTCACCTCGGCCTCCAATGTATGAGTGTCAAGGTATTCTGTTATGTGTTCATTGATGATTGCCAATTCCTTCGGCTGATCATCACAGATGGCTATACGCAGCATAGGCTTCACTTCCTTATGGTATTTTCTTTTCTGGGATCAGTAGGCTTTTGTGCATCAGCGGGAATAGCCCAAGAACGCCCGAAGCGGGAGACCCCCGGAATGCGTCCAGCTTGGCAGTATTGATGTACGCGCCGTTCCGATACGCCCCATTTGTATGACGCTTCTCGCGCCGAGATATATCCCTGCAAACTGCTCAAGCATTTCACCTCCGTGCAGATATAAAAAGACACTATATATTATATACGAATATCAGTATAGTTTCAATGACATACACAAAAAGTTATTCCTCGGTTAGTCAAGAAACGATGGAAATGTCGATTTCAATAATCGTGGATAATTTTGTGCTCGCGTGAGCACAATAGGTCAGCCAAGTATTCCAGTCGGCGTGACCAAGCCATTCCGAGACGAGTGTCAAGCGCAACGCCGAATAGTTCACCGATCAATAGAAACGACCAACCCCGCTTCTCGTATCTTTATAAAAATTGTGGTCCGAAGGCTCAATTATATCTTTTGTTCCGATTAAACCGGCGAGCAATGCAAATGGGCTGATGTCAAGTAAGGTCGCAAAAATATTTTAGTTTTTTTAAGAAACGCCGCTCCTAAGTGAAAGCGGTGTTTCTTCTGTAAAGATCACTGTCCATACGTGGGCAATCCGTTATAATAAGCGCTATGCCCATCTCAATAAGCCGATTCGTCCAATCACGATTCAGGATAAAACTCCGGGCAATGCGCTGTTTGATCTCATAATTTGCCGTGGTGCTGATGCCCTGGGTCAGAACGCCGACATACAAATCGTTTCTAAGAATGCGTCCTACCGCCACCGCTGTCCACTTGGAGCGCGCGGCCTTGCCAAATACCGTGGTGTAGTTGGAGCCGCACTGCTTTTTATATTCCAGCGGCGAGGGGACCCCAGGGTGTTCAGCTTATCGGCGATGTCCTGGGCGCTTTGCCTCTCAATCTTCCATTGGAAAATGTCCCGGACGATGGGAGTGGCATTTTCGTCAATCACAAGCTGGTTGCGGCCGGTTTCATCCTTTGCTTTCAGATACCCGAAGGCCGCAAAGGAGCCGATGTATTCCCCGTTTTGACGGCACACCTCAAACTGGCTGCGGATTTTTTCGAGATATCCGCACAATAGGTATCGTTAATCAGATTTTTGAACGGAATAATCAGGCTGTCGGTCTGCGCGTTGTGATGCTTGCTGTCGTAGGCGTCGTTGATGGCGATAAAGCGTACATTCATAAAGGGGAAAAAGCGTTCCAGCAGCTTGCCGGTTTCAATGTAGTTCCTGCCAAGCCGGGACAGGTCTTTCACAATAACGCAGTCGATCTTACCGCTGCGAATGTCCTCCATCATGCGCTGAAAGCCGGGGCGGTCAAAATTCACGCCCGAATAATCGTCGTCCTCATAGATTTCTTTAATTTCAATATCCGATTTATCCTGCGCAAACGCGCGGATCAGTTCCTTTTGGTTGGCGATACTGTCCGATTCCTCTTTGTCGCCGTCCTTGCGCGAAAGCCTGACATAGCGGCCCGCGCGGGATACTTCCAAGCCGGTTTGGGCATAAGTGCCGAAACGGGCATAAAGAGCTGCCGTTGGGGCAGCTCCGCTTATGGCTGTATGATTCATTTTTATCACTCCCGATTATTTTTTGCTCCGAAAAAGCGGGTCAACAATCGGGCTACGCGAAGTAGTCCGGCTCCTTATTCTCCTGTATGAACCGCGCGACCACGGCAAGAGCACTGGAGGCTTGCTACAAGGCTCACTGGCGATTACCTTGACCGGACTTTCACCGGCAAGCTGATGACAGCTTTCAGAACACACGACTTTCACCCTTGAGAGTGTGCCCATGCCGGGCACACTAAAAAAAGTCAGTAGATTGCCAATGGCAAAATACTGACTTTTTTACAATCTGGATATGAAATTGTATGTAAAGGAAATGGTAGATATAAAGTCCACCGTCTTTATTTCCACCTCATATCAAAACAAGAAGTTTTCATAGAAGCATCCCTTTCGCCATAGCGCATAGCAAAGTCAAAGTATCTGGATGCCATATATTCCGTTAAAAACCGTAAGAAATGACAAAGGCGCACCCTCTGTTTGGAGAGGGCACGCCCTTGTGGGTTTTGGCAGCCAGACTATCATAGCGCCCTAAGACACCTTAGACCCTCGGCTTTGCGTCCCCCGATTTTAACCGGGTTTGCCCATAGCTCTATTGATTTGTTGTTTCTGTTACTTTTCCGGCACTCGAAGTACATCGCCGGGGTAAATGATAGAAAACCGGCTCTTGTTATTCAGCCGTTCCAACTCGGACATTGTGCATCCCAGCTTGTGTGCAATGAGCCAGAAGCTGTCGCCCTTTTGTACGATGTAGGTTGTATAGCGGAGATTTTTGGGTACATCCGCTGTCACGCCGTACTGGTCAAAGGTATAGGCGCCACCATCAATGTCCTGCTTGCCGGTGAGGGGTTTGCCATCCTTGAAGTACATCCATTTGCCGGAATCGTTCATGGTCCAGCCCTGCGCCGTGTCACTGGAAATTGCCAGCTCCACAAAGCGGCGCAGTACAGCAGACACCTCGGCTCTTGTGGCTGTACCCTGCGGGTCAAAGAGATTGCCGTTTTTGCCGCTGATAACCCCTGCCATCTGCATTTGCTTCACGGCTTCCTTGGCATAGGCACTGATCTTGCCATTGTCAGCGAAGATGTTTTCGACATGAACTTTCGGTAGAGTATAACCGATGGTCTTGGCATAGTTGCTCATAATGACCGCCATCTGCTCACGGGTGATGGACTGATCCGGGGCAAACCTTCCATTGCCAACCCCGTTTACAATGTTGTTTTTGCTTGCCCACTCAATGTAGCCCATGTAGTAGGCGTCGCTTTTCACATCGCTGAAGCTGCTCTTTGCGTAGCCGCTTACATCGGCGTTTGCCAACCGTCCGAGGGCGGTGACGAACATTCCTCTCGTCATAGCGGCATTCGGACTGAACTTGGTTTCAGAAGTGCCGCTAAACAATCCACGGCTTACCACAAACTCAATATCTTCCTTTGCCCAATGGCCTGCAATGTCAGTAAATGCGGGGTTGGCCTGTTTATAGCCGATGCCGTAGGTGGAAAAATGATTGGTGCTGAAACGCAGTACCTTTTCCGCACTGTCATAGACCGAGTTTGTGAGCCAGTGTACCTTGCCCTTGGCATCCACATAGACCGCCTGCACATTCCCAGCCTTTTCATTTGCGCCGAGGGTGTAGGGAATAATTACCGATACGCTGCCTGCGCCGAAGCTGCTGACTGCCTTGCCGTTGCCATAGTTCACCTTGAGGTCAAATACCGGGCGGCTGCCGATGGCTTTTTTTGCATCACCAGTCAGCTTGCCGCTGTCGGTGCGTGTGGCTGCGATGTTGACATCGGATTTTGCCTGTTTGTTGATTTCCTGCACGGTAGCCAAATCCATGCCGATTCGGATGTCGGGGTTATCTACCACCACAATGGTGTTGACAATTTTCTTGCTGATGATGGTATCTTGCACGGCCTTAGGCAGATTGACCGTAATATTGGAGCCTGTCTTATTGCCGGTATCCACACGGAGAACTACTGTGATGCCGTTTTGCTCCGTGCCATTTTTCTTGGCCTCAGCCAATGCCTTGTTAAAAGCGTCAGTCACAGTTTTGTCAGTGAGGCTCACTGTGACATTGCCCTTGCCGTCCACTGTGCCGGGAACCTTGATTTCCCCCTGTGTAGGGGAATTTGGCTTGTCCGGTGCGGGTGGGGTGACGATGACAGGGCTGCTGTTGTCGTTTGAGGAGCTTCCGCCACCACCTCCAGAGCCACCGCCGCCGGTGTAAGTCCAATGAGCATAGTAGGTCACATTTGCACTGACAGTTGTGCCTGCGGAGATTTGAGTTCCGCCGCTTGCCGCCGTATACCAGCCGTCAAAGCTGTAACTGCCGGAGCGTGTCGGTGTCGGGAGTGCCCCTACCGCCGTACCGGGTACAACCGAGCGCGTTGTTTCGCTGACAGTGCCTCCGTTCGGGTTGAAGGTAACGGTGTAGTCCGGAACCGCCGTTACAGAGAAACTCAGTTCTATCGTAGCATTGGTACTGTGGTCGGTGCTTACGGTCAGGGTTTCATTATAATTCCCCACTGCAAGATCGGTTTTCGGTGTAACGGTAAAT